>DATLOR010000213.1:0-8212 GCA_035536135.1 Pyrinomonadaceae bacterium
TAATTCTTTTTATCACTTTTATCGTCATTCTGGTAACGCTGGTCTTTCAGGGATTAACGCTTCCATGGGTGATCCGTAAAGTGAAGCCCGAAGACAGATACACCGCGATCCCCGAACAAAAACAGGAAAAAATCATTCAAAAGAAACTCGCGCTGGCTTCGCGTCAATTCCTCGAAGAAAAATACGGCGGTGAGCGCACGCAAAATGAACACCTGAATAATTTGTTTGCGAGACTCGAAATCGATCTGAAATTTTTCGATCAGGAACTCGAAGAAATCAACGGCTCCGGCGGAAACTCATTAAATGACTTTCAAACTATCTATCTGGAAATGCTCGACAGTCAGCGAAATCGGCTTAACGAAATGAATCGACTTTCCGAGTTCGATGAAGATCTGATCAGGAAATATCTTTCGTTGATCGACGTTGAGGAATTCAAAATCCGTGAAAAACAACTGCCGGAAACTGGCACGGATTAAAGCAATTTATTTCAGGCATTGACGGTTATTTATCCTTCGGTACTTTTCTAAATTCACACAGACTTTGACACTTTAGCTTCAAAAAGTTAAAATTTCCCTTTTGTTATTCTACCCGAATAAATAATTTTCTCTATATAAGGAGTTTTCAACAATTGAGTAACGCAAAATTTTTATTTACTTCCGAATCTGTAACGGAAGGACACCCCGATAAAATCGCCGACCAGATTTCCGACGCGGTTCTGGACGCGATTTTGGCACAAGACCCGACAGGCAGAGTTGCCTGCGAAACGCTTGTAACAACTGGTCTTGCGGTGATCGCCGGTGAAATTACAACTGACGCAAGAGTCAATTACAAACAAATTGTCCGCGATACAATTCACGAAATTGGCTACAACGATGCCAGCTACGGTTACGACAGCAATACTTTGAGCGTGATGGACGCGGTTGGAACTCAATCGCCCGACATCGCGCAGGGAGTTGACACCGGCGGCGCGGGCGACCAGGGCTTAATGTTCGGGTTTGCCTGTAACGAAACACCGGAATTGATGCCTTTACCGATTCAGCTCGCACATAATCTGACGAAAAGACTGTCGGACTCGCGACGCAGCGGCGAACTTTCATATTTGCGTCCCGACGGTAAATCGCAGGTCACGATCGAATATCGCGACGGTCACCCGTTTCGCGTCGAAGCGGTTGTTATTTCAACTCAGCATTCCGACGATGTCACAACCGAACAGCTTCGCGCGGACATCATGGAAAAAATCATCAAAACGACCGTTCCGGCTGATCTTTTGGACGAAGAAACTAAATTTCATATCAACCCGACCGGACGTTTCGTGGTCGGCGGTCCGATGGGCGATGCCGGTTTGACCGGACGCAAGATCATCGTCGATACCTACGGCGGCTATGCTCCGCATGGCGGCGGCGCGTTTTCCGGTAAAGACCCGACGAAGGTTGACCGTTAGGCGGCTTATATGGCGCGCTACATCGCGAAAAACATCGTTGCCGCGGGATTGGCTGAAAAATGTACCGTTCAGCTTGCTTACGCGATCGGCGTTGCCGAACCGGTTTCGGTTTATGTCAATACGCACGGCACGGGTCGCGTCGAAGACGACAAACTCTCGGAAATCGTCCGCAACAATTTCAAATTAACGCCGAAAGACATTATCGAAACGCTTAATTTACGCCGACCGATTTACAAAGAAACGGCTAAATTCGGACATTTCGGACGCACCGGCGACGAATTTACATGGGAACAGACCGATAAAGCCGAAGCCCTCCGCAATGAGGCGCTCGGAACAGCTTCGGGAATCTAGTTTAATTACGAATTACGAATTACGAATTACGAATTTCAAATGATTTCGTAATTCGTAATTCGTAATTTTTTTGAAAAAACAAATATTATGGCTAAAGAAGGAATTTCAATGGAATACGATATAACTGACATCAACCTTGCACCGCAAGGCAAACAAAGAATCGAATGGGCTGACCGCGAAATGCCCGTTCTGCGCTTGATCCGTGAGCGTTTTGAAGCCGAGAAGCCGCTTGCAGGCATCAAACTCGTCGCTTGCGCCCATATCACGACCGAAACCGCTAATCTCGCTCGCACACTGCAAGCGGGCGGCGCAGAAGCGATCCTGATCGCTTCAAACCCGCTTTCGACGCAGGACGATGTTGCCGCTTCGCTCGTTGCCGATTGGGGCATTCCGGTTTTTGCGATGAAGGGCGAATCAACCGAAACCTATATGCGTCACGTCCGGATGGCGCTCGAATCGAGCCCGAACATCATTATTGACGACGGTTCGGACGTGGTTGCGACCATGCTCAAAGAAAAACCCGAATTAGCCGGACAAATTATCGGTACGACCGAAGAAACCACGACCGGAATCGTCCGACTGCAGGCAATGGTCAAAGCCGGTGTTCTGAACTTCCCGGCGATGGCGGTCAACGACGCGCAAACCAAGCATTTCTTTG
Organism: Pyrinomonadaceae bacterium; assembly: GCA_035536135.1. GTDB lineage: Bacteria > Acidobacteriota > Blastocatellia > Pyrinomonadales > Pyrinomonadaceae > JAFDVJ01. The sequence continues at coordinate 2,451 of DATLOR010000213.1, forward strand.
ATAACCGCTACGGCACGGGACAATCGACGCTTGACGGGATAATCCGTGCGACGAACATCCTGCTTGCCGGAAAAAATATGGTCGTCGTCGGCTACGGCTGGTGCGGCAAAGGCGTCGCGATGCGCGCGCGCGGACTCGGTGCCAACGTGATCATTACCGAAATCGATCCGATCAAGGCGATCGAAGCCGTGATGGACGGTTTCCGCGTGATGCCGATGAGCGAAGCCGCGAAGATCGGCGATTTCTTCGTCACCGTCACGGGCAACCGCCACGTGATCGACAAAGAACATTTCGAAGTGATGAAAGACGGCGCGATCGTCTGCAACAGCGGTCACTTCGACCTGGAATTAAACCTCGAAGCCCTGCGCGAAATGTCTTCGGAAGTCGCCAAACGCCGTCCGTTCGTCGAAGAATATGCCAAAAATGACGGCAAGAGCGTGATCGTTCTCGGCGAAGGTCGCCTGATCAATCTTGCGGCGGCGGAAGGTCATCCCGCTTCGGTGATGGATATGTCGTTCGCCAACCAGGCGCTTTCGGCTGAATATCTTGTCAAAAATAAAGGCACACTCGGTGCCGGCGTGCACGTTCTTCCGGCGGAAGTCGATCAGGAAATCGCTTCTTTGAAACTTCGTTCATTGGGTGTTTCGATCGATACCCTGACACCCGAAATGCTCGAATATATGTCGAGCTGGGAAACAGGAACCTAAATTCCCAAATAAAAAATAAAAAAGTGCGGCTTTGTTTTATTTACAAAGCCGCACTTTTTTATTTAAATCTCTAAAAAGGTTATGTTTTAACTTTTGAAAACAAATAAACTCCGATCATCGAAAACAGAAAAAGCGGTGTCCAGATGGCGATCTTCGGTAATATGTTGCCGCTCAGACCGGCTTGCTCGAAGCCGCTCGAAATTCCCATAAAAACGAGCCACAATGCGACCGCGTAGCCAACCGTCAGGACTTTTCCTTTGCGGCTCAGCGATAAAGCGAACGGCGCGGTAAAAAGCGTGATAATGAAAGGCAGAAACGGCGTGGTATATTTTTTCTGCAAAGCAATTTCCAGATTTCGTGCTTCGGTTTCCGATTCGGCTTCGAGCATTTGATATTTCGTTTCGGTCGAATTTAAATGACTCGGCTTTTGATTAAGATTATTGAACGGATTTTCGCTGTCCGGCAATTCAAATTCCGGCAGCTTTTGGGTTTCCAAACCCTGATTTTTCAAAATCGTTTTTTCGGTCTGAGTCAAAACGATCTTGTTCGATTGCCAGATCGCTTCCGGTGTTTTGAAAATTGCCGAAAGCCTCTGATTCTCGTCCGAAAATTCATACACCGTCAGATTTTCAACCTTCCGGTTCGAGCCTGACTCTTTTTCAGCCTTTTCGAACGAATAGATGCGGTTTTGATTGGCAACCCAGTACTTCCCTTCCTTTTGCGTCAAAATGCCTTTATTTCTGATCTGTGCGCGAATTGTGTCTTGTTTCTGATTGGTGCGCGGCGCGGCGTATTCCTGAATTCCCCAATTCAGAATACCGATCACGATCATCAGTAAAAAACACGGGAAAAGCAGCCGGTAGACGCTTTGTCCGGCGGCTGTCCACGTAACGATTTCATTTTGTCTGGATTTTATGACAAAGGTCGCGAGCGTCGCGATCATGACTGCCGACGGGGCGAGCTGCAGATAGATAAACGGAATCAAATAAAGCAGATACTTGACCAAAAGCGTCAACCCGTTCGGAGCCGAACCGGCAAATTTCCACATCTCGAAAGTTGTGAAGATCAGATAGATCGAAGTTAAAAACGCGAGTGTCAGGAAAAAATATTTTAAGAGGTTCAGAATAATATCAAAATCTCTGATCCCGGTTGCCAGATCTATATAAAAATTGCTTTTCGAGACTTTTCCGCGGACTTTTCCGAAATCAATGTAATTTTTCAAGCTTTCAAATGTATTCCGGCGGAAAAGACGGCTTGAAAGCGAAAACCAGATGATTGCTAAAAGACTCACGAAAACCGGTAAAAGTCCGGCAAATAAAACGCTGACCTTTCCGGTGCGTGCCAGTTGTTCGCCCAAAAGCGTTACCAGATAATAGCCGATCAAACTGATCAGCGCCAAAAGAATCCCGAAACCTCTGCCGCCGCGATTGAATCTGAGCACAAGAACCGTTCCCAAAAGCGCGAAAATCAGCGGAGTCACGGAAAGCAGAAGTCTTCTCTGCCAGAGAATCTGCGCCTCGGTTCTTTCACTTCCCTCCGCCGAATTTGCCAGCTTTGCCAGATCCGATAATCCCAGTTCTTCCGGTGTTTCCTGGCTCTGCGTCAGTTTTTTAACAATATCATCGCGTCTTGTTTTGATCGAAAACCTGATTTCACCGATATTTTCCGAAACGGATTTCCCTTTGATGTCGGATCTCAAATCCAGCGGTAAGGTCGTCGAAACCGCATTTTGCAGAACTAGTTCGGCAATTTCCCGGTCTGTTTCGATGGTCGAATCGATTTTACCGCTTTTAGCCGTTATCAGACGCATTTCATTGTTTTTCCGGTCTTCGTGGTAAATAAAGATATTTTTCCAATCCCCGTCGATCTTATCGCCCGTTTTGACATAGATCGTATAACCGCCGACCTCGGTGTTAAAAACACCCGGTTCGATCGGCGATTCCAGTTTATAGAGGGCGGTTTGCAGGGCGATACTTCGGACAATGTTCGAAGCAAGCGGAACGCCTTTCAGATTAATGAAAAACGCGAAAAATGACAGGAGAAGCCCGAGCATTAAAATCGGCAGAGTGATCTGAAAATTTCCGACACCCGATGCGCGAATCGCGATCAATTCGCTGTCGCCCTGCATTTTCGAAAGCCCGATGATCACGCCGATCAAAATCGCCATCGGCGCGGTAAACGCCACAACATTCGGGATTAAAGCAAACGTCAACTGCCAGACAAGATTTTTGGGGATGTTGACGCTGAAAAAAATGTCGGAATAGCGGCTTGCCTGTTGAACAAATAATATTACGCTGAGCAGAAGCCACGTAAAAATAAAGTACGGCAAAACATTCTGCAATAAATATTTGGAGATTAACCAGCTAAACTTTTTCATTCCGACTAATTACCGGCAATCAGAATCTTTTCGCCGACGGTTTCCCTGCCTAAAATATTTGAAATAATACGTTTAAGAATATTTGAAACCTCCCGGACCTCATCAGATTTAGCTCTGGTCAGCTCCAAAAATTTTGTCGGGGAAATTCTCTGTGCGACTAAAAATATCTCTCTTTCGTCGGCTGAGATCGTCCAATTCGTGCGGCTTTTACGGCAATTCTGACACGCTAAGTGGAAGTTTATTTGAAGATTTGCCTTTTCCGCCCGGTTGAACTCGCGCTTGCAGATGTCACATTTTTCCCAGGACGGCAGATATCCGCCGAGTTTTAAAAGCCAGAGTTCAAAATACAAGACCATCTGCAAAAGCTCTTCGGGATTTTCATCGGAGGTTTCCAGACAAACTTTCGCCATCCGGTAGAGCCGCTCATTCGGGTCGGAGGGCGGCGCAAAATCGCCCAGAAGATCGGCAATATATGCGAATTTCTGGAAAAGATTCGGATTGGCGGCTTTTTCAAAAAACGATTTGACGATTTCGGACTGCTGGATCGAGACCAATTCCCGGTCTTCTTTTTGAAAATATGTCAGACGGACGATCGAAAATGGTTCGAGACTTCCGCCGAATTTGCTTTTCAGACGTTTGGCGCCCTTTGCAACCCCGCGCACAAGCCCGTGTTCCTGTGTCAGAAACACAACGATTTTATCGGCTTCCGCTAAACCGTAGCTTTTTAAAACAAGCCCTTCCGTTTCTATAAGTCCCATCGTTTTACCAAGGTATGAAGTAAAAAATCCATGCCAGTACTAAGCTTATCACGACGAATTGAGCAAAAATTTTCGCGCCGTAGATAATGCGTTCTTTCGAAGTTCCGTTCGCAAAAACACCGAACGCGACCGAAACCAGAAAGGCAAAGGCAAATAAATAAGCAAAATGAATCATTTCTTTCTCCCTAAATGAATATCGATCGCATCGATGACCGCCAGATAATTCAAAAGTCCGGCGACTTCCAAAAATCTTCCGCCGTATTCGAAGGTTGCCCAAGCCGCGACATTCGGCGGCGGATTCATCGCGGCAAGATACCCGACAACCGCCCCGAGTCCGCTCCCAAACCGTCCGAAAATGTTCAATAGATACAATAAAGCACCGTCGGTAAAACTAAATCCGGGATAATGTGCGCCGCCGCTCAGGATTGCCGTGATGAACATTGCCCAAAACACCAACAAAATCAGCACTCCGCGCTTCCAGCGCTTTTGAATCAGATGTCCGGCACCGGGAAAGATCCACGAAATCAGACCGATAATAAATGTATTGTCCATTTTTTTCCTAAATTTATTAAACTTTTACGTTACTTGTCTGCCAGGCAACAATTAAAATGTCAGGTAAATTTGTCTTCTTAATTGATGCACCTGTTAATTTTAACATTTTCGAGAAGTTACTTTAACTTCAGTATAAAAGATATTTTTCACGGATGGATAAAAATTCTTCAAGACCTGTCCTGCAAAACGATCTCAAATCTTCAAAACTTGCTTTTTGCTCGAACATTTCCCTGATTTTTGTCGTTCCGGCGATCACATCAAACGGATTACGGTCAAAAACATATTCGTAAGCCGTGTTTTTCCATGCAAATTCTTCCGGATATAAATCAAAGATCGTTTTGATCATCGCAATTCCCGTAAAAACCGGCTCAAATGCCGCTCGGTCGGTGACGTGCAAAAATACGCCGCCGCAACCATTGCCGGAATGTTTCTGAAATGTCGGCAAAAACTCGATCGGACGAAAAATAACCCCCGGCAGTTCAAGCGATGTCAGAGCTTCCGCAAACTCTTTTGAATCAATATAAGGCGCTCCGACGATCTCAAAAGGTCTGGTTGTTCCGCGCCCTTCCGAAACCTGCGTGCCTTCAAAATAGACGGTTGCCGGAAAAACGACCGACGTATCGACGGTCGGCATATTCGGCGAAGGCATCACCCACGGCGCATCGGTTTCATCATAAAAATCTTCCCGCGCCCAGTTATCCATTTTCACAACTTCAAGATCGCAACCGATTGAAAACTCTCGGTTAAAGAGTTCCGCGAGTTCGCCTGCGGTCAAACCGTGGCGCATCGGTATCGGGTATTGCCCGACAAAAGATTCTTGTCCGATTTCGAGCACATTCCCCTCGACGGCAATCCCGCCGATCGGATTCGGTCGGTCCAAAACGATAAACTTTTTACCGAATTTGGCGCAGGACTTCATCGCATTTGCCATCGTATAGATAAACGTATAGACACGGCAGCCGACATCCTGCAGATCAAAGACCAGAACATCTATATTACGCAGCATCTCCTCGGTTGGTTCACGAGTTTCACTGTAGAGCGAATAAACCGGCAATCCCGTGTATCTATCCGTCATATGCGTAGTTTCGATCATATTGTCCTGCACGTCGCCGCGAATTCCGTGCTGCGGACCGAATAACGTTGTCAGATTGATCTTCGGGTTTTCAAAAAACAAATCTGCCGCGTGCCGAAACTGATGATTGACCGTTGCCTGATTACAGATCAATCCGACCCGTAAATTTTCCAAAAGGTCAATCTGTTCGTCTAAAATCTTTTCCAAGCCTAATTTAATTGGTTTTCGTTCAAGTTTTGCCACAATATTTTATTAATATTTTTTCTTTATTTTTTACACGCCGAGATAAAACTCTC
>DATLOR010000214.1:0-5669 GCA_035536135.1 Pyrinomonadaceae bacterium
GATCATCGGCGCGAGTCCCGAAACCTGATAAAGAAGGTAAAGCACCGTTTCCATAAAATTATCGGGCTGCACGGGACAGCCCGGCACATTGATGATCGGCAGTCCTAAGGTTGATTTGAAATCCCAACCGAGATAATCCGCAAGCCCCATCGCGCCGGTCGGATTGCCTTCCATCGCGTGAATTCCGCCGTAGGTTGCGCACGTTCCGATCGCAATGACGGCTGCCGCTTTCGGCGCGAGACGATCGATCCATTCGTTGGTCGTGATCGGCTGCATCGTCATCGGATCGTAGCCGACCGCCGCCCAATAGCCTTCGGTCAAAAGATCTTCGTTCGGGATCGAGCCTTCGACAACCAGCACATACGGATCGATCAATCCCTGTTCGGCTTGATAATAATATTTCAGGAAATCATCGCCGACCTCATACGCCAGATCGGGATTGTGCAGATGCACTTTCGGGAGTCCCGGGATTGCTCCCATCACAACTTCTTCGATACTCGGCTGTGTCGCGGCGGTAATCGAAATCGTGTCGCCGTCACAGCTCAATCCGGCGGTAATCCAAACAATATGCACATCACTGATCGGCGGTGCTTTCTGTGTTACGCGACCGTATGGAACTTCTTCTGCCATGCCATTCCTCCTTTATTTGTTGGTTATATAAGCTAAACTATTGTTTTTTAAACGGAAAATTGCCTTTAAATAAAAATTATCTATGTTTTAAAAATGAAATGATATTCGCAAACCTACGTATTTTTCGACAAATTCCTACGTAGTTTTATTGAATTTAGATATATTTTTGAAATTTAGGTTGGATAATCGGCTTGACCGATTTGCGGGAATTATTCCATCGAAATAATTCCGCGTTTGATGGCGTAGCGGGTCAGGTCGGCTTGGGTGTGAACGCCGAGTTTATGCATCACGTTCGAGCGGTGAGTTTCCGCCGTGCGGACGCTGATGCCGAGCCGTTCGGCGATTTCGCTGTTCGTGCGACCTTCGGCGGAAAGATGCAGAACTTCGCGTTCGCGGGTCGTCAGAGTTTCGTATTTATCGAGCGTTCCCGCCTTTGTCATTTGTTCATAAACATCGATCGCGCGGTCGGAAAGCGGCGCGCTCAGGTAACGATGCCCGTTGCGGACTTCGCGGATGGCGTGGATCAGGTCCGACGAACCCATATCTTTTAAAACATACGCCGAAACGCCGTTGGCGAGTGCTTCGAGAACAAAGCCTTCATCGTCATACATCGAAAGAATCACGGTTTTTGTGCGCGCGGCTTGTTTGGTGATCTGCCGCGCAACTTCCAAACCGCTTAAACCCGGCATCATCAGATCGAGAACGGCGACATCGGGATTGAGTTTTTTGACCATTTCCAACGCTTCGATTCCATCATCCGCCTCGCCGATCACATTAAAATCCGGCTCGGCTTTGAGCAAAGCGTGCAAGCCTTGCCGGACGATGCGATGGTCATCGGCTAAAACTATCGTGATGTTTTTCGAACTATTCATCTGAAGTTTTTACGATTTTGGTATCATCGCTCAAAATCCATTCCGCCGTCAAACGAGTGCCGGAATCCGCCTGCGAACTAACGCTGAAATTTCCGCCCGTGAGCAAGACTCTTTCGCGCATTCCCGCGAGCCCGCTCGATTGATGCGCGGCAAATGCCTTTTCGGTATCGAAGCCTTTGCCGTCGTCCTCGATTTGAATCATCAGCGCGGATTTATTCGCCCAAATGCGGATCGTCGCTTTTTCCGCTTCCGAATGCCGCGCAATGTTCGTCAAAGCTTCCTGCACGATACGGAAAGCGGCGGTTTCGAGCTCGGGCGAAAAGCGGCGACCTTCCAAGCCGTCCTGCCGAAAATCAACATCGACCTGTGTTTGCGATGTGTAATGACGAAAATGACGCAAAAGCGCGGACATCAATCCGAGATGGTCGAGCGTTGCGGGACGCAGATCGAGCGAAAGCTCGCGCGTGCGCGTCATCAATTCGTTGACGAGTGCCTGCGCTCCCGCGAGACTGGCGCGCAGTTCGCCTTCGGGCAGGCGCGAGCTCATTTCAAGCGTTAATTTCAAGCCCGTCAGAATCTGCCCGATCTCGTCGTGCAGTTCGAGCGCGATATTGCGCCGCTCCATTTCCTGAACTTCGATCAGACGGCGCGAAAGAATTTGCATCCGGTCGGCATATTCGTGCAAGGCTTCCTGATTTTTCTGGCGTTTCGTGATGTCGCGGATAATCGCGATGACCAGCGCATTTTCTTTATCGATGACCGGACTGAGCATAATTTCGACCGGAAATTCGCTGCCGTCCTTGCGTCTGCCGTAAAAACCGGGACCGTCCCCCATCGGACGAAGGTGCGGGTCGCTGATATATTCGGAGCGATTTTTGACGTGATTCAGCTGAAAACGCTCGGGCATCAGGATCTCAACGGGTTGACCGAGCAGTTCGCCGCGGTCGTAACCGAACATTCGCTCGACCTGCACATTAACACGCTCAATATTTCCTTTTTCATTAACGACAACCATCGTGTCGGGCGCGAATTCAAAAATTCCGCGCAGCATCTCCTCGCTTTTGCCGAGCGCTTCTTCGGCGTATTTTTGCTCGGTAATATCAAAACCGATGCCGTGAATAAACCACGGTCGCCCGTCTTCGTGACGCACCATTTTGACTTCGCAGTGAAACCAGACGACGCGACCGTCACGCGCCATCACGCGGTAAACCGAACGCAAAGGCTCGCCCGTCAGAAACATCTGCGCGGCTTCATTGCTCCAACGCTCCTTATCTTCGGGATGAATCTGCTGATACCAGCGCACCGGATCTTTGAGCCATTCTTCCTGTTTAAAGCCGAGTGTCGCTTCGATCTGCGGACTGACGTAGGCTTCGCCGAAATCCTTATCGAAAAAGGCGATAAAAACGACCGCCGGAATTTGTTCGACGAGAATCCGGTAGGTATCGGTCACGGTCGGCAGTTCGTTTTCGTCGGCTTTTTGAGACAGTAAACCGCTGAAGATCTCGGACGAAAAAAAGACGCTTGCGAGCTGCGCCAGATCGTTTTCCGCTTCGCGCAATTCGGCGGGCAGTTTTCTGCCGTCGAGCGACCAATCGAGGTTGCCGTTTTTGAAAACCCGCTCGCTGAAAATCTGCTCTTTCACGATTTCTTTTTATATGTTTTGGAGTAATACCCGGAAGTTAATTTTCCGCCGCGCTTGCGCCACGACGGTTCCTGATTGAGCGAGGCTTGCGTGTAGCGGCGAAGCGCGTGAATCGCCTTGCCGTAGGTCATCACGGCTTGCGCCGAGAGCAGCGAACCCGGCGGCTGATTCATAAACGGCATAAATTTGTCAGGGAAACCGGGCATCGTACAGCCGATACAGATCCCGCCGACGTTCGGACAGCCGCCGACACCACCCATCCAACCGCGCTTGCCGACATTGCACTGGACGACCGGACCCCAGCAGCCGAGCTTAACGATGCAGTATTTCGAGCCGTAATCGTCGGCGAATTGTCCCTGTTCGTAATAACCGCCGCGGTCGCAGCCTTCGTGCACCGTCTCGCCGAAAAGCCACTTCGGGCGCAGAGATTCGTCGAGCGGGATCATCGGCGCGCGCTGTGCCGATTGATAAAGCAGGTAGAGCAAAGTTTCGGTCAGATTATCGGGCTGTGTCGGACAACCCGGCACGCAGACGACCGGGATTCCGACTTTTGATTTGAAGTCCCAGCCGAGATAATCCGGCAAGCCCATCGCGCCGGTCGGATTGCCTTCCATCGCGTGAATCCCGCCGTACGCCGCGCACGTTCCGACCGCCATCACCGCCCAGGCCTTCGGCGCGAGCCGGTCGATCCATTCGCAGGTCGTGATCGGCTGACCTGTCTTTTTATCAGTTCCGAGAGCCGCCCAGTAACCTTCGTCCTTGATCTGCTCGTTCGGAATCGAGCCTTCGATGACGAGGATAAAAGGGTTCATCTCGCCGCGTTCCGCCGCTTCGAGACATTCGATATATTCGCCGGCATTCTCGATTGAATAAAACGGGTTGATAAAACGAACCTCGGGAACGCCCGGAAGTCCGCCCAGCACGATTTCTTCGATCGAAGGCTGCGTCGCCGCCGTCAGCGCGACCGATTCGCCGTCGCACCCCAAACCTGCGGTGATCCACAGAACCGTTACTTTTTGATCGACTTGCGCGGTTTGAAAGATTTTCATCTCGGTAATTGAAAGATTATCAAAAAAAACAAAAGCATCACAATAAATAAATTTCCGGCAACGCTTTGATTATCAATTACCGCTCTTTCGGCTTTCAAAAATCAGCCAGACAAACGGCAGCAGATAGAGCAGTTTTAAGATTCCCGCTTCGGTGTCTGAAGAACTGCCCGTATAAGCCAGATAATAACTATATATTTCGGTGCATAAAACTACTGTCATGACGACAAAGCCTAAAATCCGCGTTTTGCCCCGGCTGTCAAAAATCAGCAAGGCGGCAAACCATAATAAAATCAGTTTCACCAAAACGGCTTCCAATCTTTGCCCTAATATTTGAAAGACAAAATAACCCAGCGAATCGTTTTGTACCAACTGGCTGACTCCCTGAAGAAGAAAAATTACGGCTAAGGCGCCCGCCGTCAAACAGCCGGCCCAATTTATCAATGCCGGAATCTTAAAATCGAAAACGGCGAGCGAAACAAGCGCAAACCCTGCGGCGCAGACAAAATGAATGATCAGTTCGGCTTCGATGCCGAAAATCATCTGACCCAGCGCCGCAAGCGGAAGCACCGAAAGAAAAATGATCGCTCCGAAAAAGCCTCGTTGTGATTTCATCCGGTTTTTACTTTTTTATCGCCGATATACAGCATGTTGAAGGAGTAGAACTTGTGACTTTGGACAACAAATAACACATCGGCGGATCGGACGGATTATAGTATCCCGCCCTGACCAGCCCAAATCCCGCACACTTTGCATTGACTTCGCAATCTGCCCGGCAAGCTTCGACAGTGGTTCCTTGATAATAGGTTAATCGTTCGCCGTTGAGGCTGGCATTGTAATCAGTCGGCTGCCATCCCGCGAGACTGTCGGGAGTGGAATCTGTCTTATTACTTCGTTCATCCTTATTCGCCGCTGGCGGAGTTTGCGAAGGTGTCTTGATTGTATTGCTGCCGCTCGTATTGGACAAGTTTTTATTTTCCGAACTCTTGCCGCCGAACAACAGCCAACCAAAACCGATTCCTCCAAAAATAATGCACATGACCAACGCGGTCAGAATAACCGTTAAAGGCGTATTGTATTTTTTCACTGCGGGCTGAATCGCCGCATCTTGCGTGCTCCGGTTTTTCTCTTCCCAGCCGGACGTGACGGGAGTTTGCCTGACAACGGTTTCTTTTTCGCTCCAGTCGACCGTCGGCAGCGGCACGGTTCCCGGATAATCGAGAAGCCCCGTTCCATCCTGCAAACAAAACCGCAAAGTTTCATCGGCATAAGTGATCTGGCAGCTCGGACAATATTTCATAAAAATTTCCTTCGCGTATTTTTTGAAATGAAAATAGCAGATTTTATCATTTCCGCAAAGTCATTAACGAATTATTGGGAAAAACAAAACACCATCCAACAAGCGCTGAATGACGAAAAAAAATTATCTTGATCGTGAGAAAGAATTCCATCGCGAAAATCTGATTTTTGTCAGGCACG
>DATLOR010000215.1:0-11652 GCA_035536135.1 Pyrinomonadaceae bacterium
GTGGAACAATCACGAAGAGATTCAATCGATCCTCGCGGAGATCGAAGAAACCAACAAGGACAATCGGGTCGGCAAATTCAGCGCGGAAGGTTCCGCAAATCTATTAGCCACGGAATTCGACCGCGCGGAAATGGCATCGAAGGGACTGAAATACGAACGGCTCGATCAATTGACGATTGATATTTTGCTCGGCGTTGATTAATTTTTTACGAAAAAGAGAATTTAATATGAATCAAATTAAAACTTTACGTGCAATTTTGGTATTGGCGCTTGTTTCTTTGAGTATTTTTGCATCGGCTTGTGTGCAGTCGCCGCAGCAGAATACAGCCGCACCGGCATCTCCTACGCAAACTAAATCGGGTAAAATTCGCATCGGTCTTTCGATGGACACTTTGAAAGAAGAGCGCTGGCAGAAAGACCGCGATATTTTTGTCAAACGGGCGGCAGAATTAGGCGCCGAAGTTCTCGTGCAAGCCGCCGACGGCAAGGACGAAACGCAGGTCAAACAGGCGGAGAGTCTTTTAACTCAGGGAATCGATGTGCTGGTCGTGATCCCGCATAACGGCGAAGTCTGCGCAACGATCGTTGAAGCCGCCAAACGGCAGAATGTGCCGGTTATTTCATACGACCGTTTGATTAAAAACAGCGACGTCGATCTATACATCTCGTTCGATAACGAAAAAGTCGGCTCGATGCAGGCGCAGTATCTGGTCGATAAAGCGCCGAAAGGAAATTACATCCTGATCGGCGGCGCGCCGACCGACAACAACGCGCAGATGTTTCGCAACGGGCAGATGAAGGTGCTGCAGCCGTTGATCGATAAAGGCGATATAAAAGTTGTCGCCGACCAGTGGGCGCGCGATTGGCTGGCGGAAGAAGCGCTCAAACACACCGAAAACGCCTTGACGATGAACAACGATAATGTCGTCGCGGTCGTCGCCTCAAACGACGGAACGGCGGGCGGGGTTGTGCAGGCGCTCAATACCAAGAAACTGAGCGGCAAGGTTTTTGTTTCCGGGCAGGACGCCGATCTGGCGGCGCTCCAAAGAATCGTCGAAGGCACGCAGTCGATGACAGTTTACAAGCCCGTTGCGATTCTTGCCAATAAAGCCGCCGAAGCCGCGGTTTCACTAGCGAAAAAGGAAAAAATCGAGACGCCGACGAAAGTCAACAACGGAAAAATCGACGTTCCTTCGATTCTGCTTGAACCAATTTCGGTCGATAAAAGTAATCTCGACGCAACTGTCATTAAAGACGGCTTTCATAAACGCGAAGAAGTTTATAAAAACGTGCCGGCGCAGTAGAAAATAAGGGAGAAAAAGAGAAGAGGAGATTTTACTTTGCGCCTTTGCGTCTGTGCGGGAGAAGAGTTTCCCGCACAGACGCAAAGATAAAGAAAAATGCCGCTTTTTTGTGGTTTGGTTATGAAAATGAAAAAAAACAAGCTGACGTCGCTGATGGTCGCAATTTTCCTGTTAAGTATTTTCTCTGCCGATTTATCGGCGCAAGACAAGCTCAAAGACGTATTTAAGGACTATTTTCTGATCGGCGCGGCGCTCAACCGCGACCAAATTTTCGAAAAAGATTTGCCCGCAGCAAAGATCGTTAATGAACAATTCAATACGATTTCACCCGAAAACATTTTGAAATGGGGGGAAGTTCATCCGCAGCCCGACCGTTATAACTTTGAAGCCGCCGACCGCTATGTGGATTTCGGTTCCAGAAACGGGATGTTCGTCGTCGGGCACAATCTGGTTTGGCATAATCAAACGCCGAAATGGGTTTTTCAGGACAAAAAAGGAAATCTCGTCAGCCGCGACGAATTGTTAAAACGCCTGCGCGAGCATATCGAAACCGTGGTCGGGCGTTATAAAGGAAAAATAAAGGGTTGGGACGTTGTCAACGAAGCGTTGAACGACGACGGCAGCCTGCGCCAGACGCCGTGGCTGAAGATTATCGGCGAAGATTATCTCGCTAAAGCTTTCGAGTACGCCCACCGGGCAGACCCCGCCGCCGAACTTTATTACAACGATTACTCGCTCGAAAACGAACCTAAACGGCGCGGCGCGATCGCGCTCATCAAAAAACTGCTGGCGCAGGGGATTCCCATCACCGCCGTCGGTTTGCAGGGGCACAACAATCTGACGTTTCCGACCGTTGAGCAGCAGGACGCGACGCTCAGCGAATTTGCCGCTCTCGGCATCAAAATAGCGATTACCGAACTGGACGTCAGCGTTTTGCCCGACCCCGAAGGCTTTAGCGGAGCCGAAGTCAGCCTGAGTTTTGAGATGAAGGAAAAACTTAATCCTTATAAAAACGGGCTGCCTGCCGAGATCCAGAAAAAACTGGCAGACCGCTACGCCGAACTGTTCGCGGTTTATCTTAAACATCATCAAGACATCGACCGCATCACCTTTTGGAACGTGACCGATAAAGAATCGTGGCTCAATAACTTTCCGGTTCGCGGCAGAATAAATCATCCGCTGCTTTTCGACCGGCAGGGGAAACCGAAACCGGCATTCAACGCCGTCATCGAAAGCGTCAAAGCCGATCGGCGAAAATAACCTCGGATTTTGCGACGGTGATTGACGGCGGCGCATCGAATTCGCGCGAAAATCTTCGGTTTTAAACTTTGGGCAATATATTTTTCTGAAAGTAAGAGATGTAGAGTTGACGCAGTATCCAATATAATTCAATCGGTTCGAGCGAATAAGAGTCGAAAATTAAAATGGTTTTCGATAAACAAGGTTTGCTTGTTAAACTACTATGTATAGTTATGGCAAAACGAATAGATCTGAAAAATATCAATGTTGCGCGCTCGAACACCATTCGTGATATTAACCGTCAAATTATACTGAATTATGTTCGCGAAGAAGGTCCCGTTTCGCGTGCCTATATTGCACAGGTCACCGATTTAAATCGCTCGACCGTCTCATTAATCGTCGATGAACTGATTTCCGCCGATCTGGTCGAGGAAGTAGAAGGCGAATCTTCCGGCGGCAGACCTCCGCAGTTGCTTTCGCTCAAAGCCTCCAAGGCAGTGGCGCTCGGCGTCGACCTCGGGAAAAAGATGACCATTGTCGGGACCAGCGATCTGACGGGAAAAATTCTTGAAATGCAGGAATTTTCCACAAGCCCGAATTTTACCACGACGATCAACCAGGTGATCGAATTAGCTCGTCATTATATAAAAAAAAATGCCGGTTCAATCGAAGGCATCGGGATCAGTTTGCCGGGGTTAGTCGAATCGTGGAAAGGCAAGGTCGTCAATATTCCGCACCTCGGCTGGCATTATCCGGAAATCGTCGAAACGATCAAACAAGCCACCGGTTTGCCGGTGATTGTCGAAAATGATACGAACGCTACGGCGCTCGCCGAATTGTGGCTGGGGCGTCCGGAAATCAGCAATGTGCGCGATTTCGTGGTGGTTCTCATTCATAGCGGGATCGGCACGGGCGTCGTCTTCGACGGGCAGATCTATCGCGGCAAAGACGGCGTCGCCGGCGAATTCGGACATATGACGATCGGCAGCAACGCGCCGGTTGCGTGCGCCGCCGGCAGCCATAACTGCTGGGAAGCGTTCGCCTCGGAACGCGCCGCGCTTGCCCGTTATGCAAAACTGGTCGGCAAAGGGAACGGAAAAAATCAGATGCTTTTTGAAGAATTGATAAAACTGGCTTTTGCGGGCGATAGAAATGCTCACAAAGCCTTGAAAGAAACCGCCTATTACATCGGTTTGGGCATTTCCAATCTGATTCAGGGACTCTCGCCTGAAGTGACGATCGTCGCCGGAAAATTCGTTCAGCTTTGGTCGCTTTTCGCCGAAGACATCATCAAAGGCGCGGAAAGCGGGATGTGTCAGGGCTATCCGGCAGTCAAAATAATGCCTTCGACGCTCGGTGCTTACCCGACTTTGATGGGTTCGTTCAGCTTGATTTTGGCGAATAAATTCACCTCCCTGCATATCAACTGATTTTGGATTTGCTCACGCGTTAATGAACGTATTTTTTCACTGGAGCGCTTTTATTGAAGAATCGACTCGAAAGCAAACGCGTAAACTGATCAACGAAACCAATCCAAAATCTAAAATCGAAAATCTAAAATCGGTTCAGTCGGTGATTTCAAACTGCACCCACTGCGTCGCTAACTTCCGTTTGGCTTTCGCGAGATTATCGGTGATCACGATTTGCAAAACATAATCGCCGGGCTTCATTTCGTTTCCCAAGCCGAGCGCGCCGGCAAAGCTCAGTTTGGCGGCGCCGGTTTGACCTTCTGCCCGGAACGCATTCGGTTTGCCGTCTAAAATAAGTTTTCCGTCGCGAAACATTCTGACCTGCGTTTGCAGCTGCGGTTTCTGCGACGAATCGAGCCGGGCATTGTAAATTTCGGTCGAATAACTCAGGATCGTTCCTCTTTTATAGCGCCGCAGCGAAGTGTCGTGCATCAGATTTATTTGGTTTTGACTCGGGTCGGTCGACGAATTTCTCGCGTTCCACTCGGCTTCGGTCAAATTTTCCAAAATGATCCCCGAAAGCGTGAGCATTTCCTTCTTCAAATCCGGAACCTCGATGAACTGACTCGCCGAACCGACCTTCGCGCTCGCCGCATCGCGCAGCGCGACGCGCATCTGATACGCGCCGGGCTGCTTGATCGGAAAAACGAAATTATAAACAAAACCGTCATTCAAAATGTTTTGATATTTTTCATTTTTGACCGTGATGGTGTAATTTTTACCGACCTGGTCAACGATCGCGCCGTTTTCGCCGTAGCTGATTGCCAAAACATCAAAAGCCGCCTGTTTTGTGCCGTCTGGCGCGTCGCTGAACTTCAGATCCCGGGCGTCGATATACAGAAACGAATGAATAAAAGAACCGTTACGCTCATCTTTCCCGAAGAGCGTATTTAGTTTCAAATTGATTTCATTGGCGGCAAACGGCGAGGTCAGCGGCTTTAGGATTTGCTGTAGGGGAGTTTCGTTTTGCGGCGTCGAACGGCGAATCGACTCGTCGGCGACGCCGAAAAAACCGCTTCGATAATTCACGGTCAAATCGCTTCGCTTAACCTTGATCACTAATTTATTAAAGCGCCGCGTTTTGCTGTCGAAGGTGTCGGAATCCGGCTGGTAGCTGAGCAAATAAAACCCGCGCCCGTCTTCGAGCATTTTTTCGAGCCCTTTGTTCAGGTCGTTGGTGCCGAAAACCGCGCGCCCGCCGGTTTCTTCAGCGAGATACGACAACCCCTGCTGTTTATCGAGCAGCTCGTCGGTGCGCTTGGTTAAACCTTCGAGAAGCGATTTCGAATTCGCCGCCGGAACGTCCTGAACCGTTAAAGACGTCGGCGCGAGCCCGCGCGCGTCCTGCGTGTAGATCGTCACCGAAGCGCGATTGCATAGATCCGTCAGCCGTTTGAGCGCGTCGCGCATTCGCGTGCAGCGCCCGCCGTCGTTTTTCATATCCGTATCCGTACAAATCGAAAACCCGTCGGAAAAAAGCATGATCGATTTTCTGCCCGGCAGTTCATTCATCCCCTTGACGATATAATTTATCGCGCCGAGCGTGCCGACCGAAAAAATGTCTTCGCGCAATTCGTTAAAAGCCGTGATCCGATCTTTTTCAGCCTGCACGGCATCATCAAACTTGGTCGTATCGCCGCCCATCGGGATCGCCGAGGTTGCCTGCACCTGTTCCTGCAAGGTCGGTTCGCGCGGCGCGAAAGTGCCGACGCCGGCGCGTCCGATCGGATTCCAGCGAATCTTTTCAATCGCCAGGTAAAGCAGATTTTTGTCGGACGTAAATTGCTGAAGCGCGCCCGTGCCGCTTCCCGTGCGGACTATCGCGACCAGATCGGCGGGCTGCATCTGCTCGTCAACGAATTTTTTCAGAGCTCTTTTTACGGAATAAATGCTTTCCGCCGACAAACCCAGATCGTCGACGACCAGCGCAATCGTCCGGCGAACCTGTTCGGGACGGATCTGTACGGGCGGAATCGGGACGCCCGCCTGATTTTTGCTTGTCTCCGTAACGGGCTTCATCTCCGGCACCGACGAAATGAACGAAAAATTCGTGATCGTCTGTTTTTCATCGTTTTCGAAAATTTCAAAATCTTCCGCCGTTAGATCCGTCACGATCTTGCCGTTTTTATCCGTTACGGTCGCGTCGAGCTGAATTAAAGTCGTCGAAATCTTCACGACGTCCGTATCGTTTTCGGCAGGTTTCGGCGTCGGCGTTTGCGCAAAACCGCAAATTGCCGCAAAAACCAGTAAAAAAAAGACAGAAATAATTTTATTCATTTGAGCTCCAGACAATTTCAGCGTAGTTAATGCAATCATATAACTAAATCATTTAATTCAAAAATATTTTTCACCCTTAACAGAAATTTGTTTTATGATTGAAAATATTTCAACTTCTTATACACTCAACGAAAAAATCTCACTAATGCCTGTAAAAAGAAAGCCGAAAGCTGCCCCTTCTAATCATTTTTTTTGCGCCGGGCGTTGGTTTCCGAAAGTTTTGCGCTGTCGGTCAACTCGACTCGCGGATTGAGCGTTTTGTCGGCGACGAGCGTGAACGCGCCGCAGTCGATTAAAGCTTTGTTTTTGACGAACTGCCAGCTGATGTTCGGCGGAAATTTCATCTGCGCGGAAAGATTGCCGATGAAAGCTTCGAGCGTCGGGACGTCGGCGCGTTCCTCGTAAAAAATTTCGATTTGGTAAAGCCGGTCGTCGAGAAATCTGAGATACAAAGCGCGAATGCCGGCAAGTTTTGCGGGCGCTTTTTTGCCGATATAATTTTGAAAAAATGAGCGGTCGCCGCTGGATTTGACTTTAATTTTAAGGTCTTTGCCGAACACGCCCTGCACTTCGGCAGACGACATTCCCAAACTTACGCCGTGCAAACGCATTGCCGGCGCACATTCCGGCGAATCCTCCTGCGCCGGCGCGCTTATTACGAAAAACAGAATCAGGAAAAACGGAAACGACAGTTTTACGAGCGGCTTTCTCATCTGAATAATTGTATAACGAGTAAGGAATAAATTTATGATTAAAACGCTCAACGAACAAAATCTCGCCGAAATATGTAAAGGATTATCGAAGACCGATCCCGATTTGGCTTATATTTTCGAAACCTTCGGCACGCCGCCGCTCTGGGCGCGTAAAGCCGATTTCCCGACGCTCATTCATATTATTCTGGAACAGCAGGTTTCGCTCGCCTCCGCCGCTTCGGCTTTTCATAAGTTAAAGGAAAGATTAGGCGAAATCACGCCCGAAAATGTTTTGGCTTTGGCGGACGAAGAATTAAAGGCGTGTTATTTTTCACGTCAGAAAACCGTCTATGCGCGGGAACTCGCGAAAGCGATTCTGGACGGAAGCTTGAATTTAAAAGCTCTGGAAAATTTGCCGGACGCGGCAGTTAAACACGAACTCAAAAAGATCAAAGGCATCGGCGATTGGACTGCGGACATTTATCTTCTGATGGCTCTGCTTCGCGCCGACGTGATGCCGAAAGGCGACCTGGCTCTGCACGTTGCGTATAAAAGACTGAAAAATCTCGAACACGCGCCGCATTCGGATGAATTTCAGCAAATTGCCGAAAAGTGGAAGCCTTTTCGCGCCGCCGCCGCCCGTCTTTTGTGGCATTTTTATCTTTCCCGCAAATAACGCGCGGCGGCAGCTCTTAATAAAAACCGCAGATCGCAGGAAGTCTTTTGTAGAACCTTTATTTTTTAATTTCGATGATTCTTTGCTTAACGGGCGAAGACAGAACGATCGAAGTCGTCGTAATTCCGTAAGGCGTGAGCCGGTCGATCAATGTTTGGAGATGCCCGACATCGGCGACGGCGACTTTCATAATAAACGAATCATTGCCCGTGCCGCGATGACATTCGAGAACTTCCGTCGATTCGCCGACAACCTCGATAATGTGCGAATAATCAACGCCCGTGATGCTCATCCGGATGAACGCCGTGATCGGCAAACCGACCTTTGCCGTGTCGATTTCGACACGGTAACCCGTGATTATTTCGGCATCTTCGAGCTTGCGGACGCGTTCGATAACGGCAGGCGTCGTCAGACCGACGCGGCGACCGAGTTCGGCAAAGCTGATTCGGGCGTTAATTTGTAATTCTTTAAGTATTTTCCAGTCGATTTCGTCAATCATCTTATATTGTAAAGTCTTTCATTAAAATAAACTTAAATTCTAAAGCAATATCATTATACAAACTAAACTTACCTATTCAACAAAATTATCGTTTCGATTATAATTACTTATTTGCGGATAACTTTTCTTTTCTGCAAAGCATCACTGGAAAAAGAGGACTGAGATTATGCTGACCGAAACCGCGACAACGACCATTGAACCTGCTTTTGAGATTTCAAATTACGCCGTCAAAGACGAAGATTTGCCGACGTTTCGTGATATGAAGTTTGAAAATATCAACGAGCTGCATCTCGATCATCCGGGCGCAAACGATCTGGAATACCGCAAACGGCGCGATTATATTGCAAGTTTGGCGAAAAATTTCCGCGAAACCGGCGAGATCACGGACGTTGAATACAATCCGCGCGAGCAGCGGGTTTGGCGCTACGTCGCCGAAGAGCTCGAAGAATTACAGCAGAAATACGCAAGTCCTTTTTACCTGCAAGCGAAAAAAGATCTGGGCATCACGACGATGCGTATTCCGCAACTCTCGGAAATGAACCGCCGTTTAAAAGAATTGACCGGATTCCGGCTCGCACCGATCGAAGGCTTGGTCGAAACACGCGGATTTTTGAGCTGGCTTTCGCACCGCGTAATGCTTTGCACGCAGTACATTCGCCATCATTCGCAGCCCGCTTACACGCCCGAACCGGATATCGTGCACGAATCGATCGGACATATTCCGATGTTCACGAATCAGAATTTTGCAGACTTTTCGCAATTCATCGGACACGGCGCGCGCATTGCGACCGACCAACAATTAGAAGAATTAGGCAGACTTTACTGGTTCACGGTCGAATTCGGAATGGTCGAACACGAAGGCGAAGTCAAAGCCTACGGCGCCGGGCTTTTATCCAGTTTCGGCGAACTCGAACACGCTTTTTCCGACCAGGTCGATCGCCGCAAATTCGATCTCGAAGAAGTCATCAATCAGGATTACAGCTATTCGGATATGCAGAAGATATTATATGTCATTCCGTCTTACGCCGAACTTAAGGAACAGACGCGCAAATATATCGAAAGTTTTGGAAAATAATATTTTATAATTGAGGCAATTATGACAGACGAAAAAAATCCTTTAGGTTTGAAGAAAATACATCATGTCGAGTTTTACGTCGGCAACGCCAAGCAGGCGGAGTTTTATTATCGCAAGGCGTTCGGGTTTTCGCGCGCCGCGTATTCGGGGCTTGAAACGGGCAACCGCGAGACGACGAGTTATGTTTTACGCCAAAACCGCGTCAATTTTGTTTTGACGACGCCGCTCAATCCGGAACATCCTGCCGCCGAGCATATCAAACAGCACGGCGACGGCGTGCGCGATATTGCATTTCTGGTCGAAGATGCCGACCACGCGTTTAATGAAGCGATCAAACGCGGCGCAAAAGCGTTTATCGAACCGCACGATTGGACGGACGATTTCGGCTCGGTGCGCAAAGCGGGGATTCATACTTACGGCGATACCGTTCATTCTTTTATCTCGTATAACAACAATAACGGGCATAATTACAACGGCGTTTTTCTGCCCGGATTTACTGAGCAAACGGTCGCGGGCGAAGATGTCGGCATCGTTCTGGTCGATCATATCGTCGGCAATGTCGAGCTCGGCAAGATGAATGAATGGTGCGATTTTTATCGCGACGTGATGGGCTTTTCGCGTTATATCACGTTTGACGACAAGGACATTTCGACCGAATATTCCGCCTTGATGTCGATCGTTATGTCGGACGGCGGACACAATATCAAATTCCCGATCAATGAACCGGCGGAAGGCAAAGGCGGCAAATCGCAGATTCAGGAATACATCGATTTTTATCGCTCGGCAGGTGCCCAGCACGTCGCGCTTTTGTGCAAGGACGTGCGCGAAACGGTCGCCAAATTACAGGCGAACGGCGTCGAATTTCTGCGCGTTCCCGATACCTATTACGACGAAATCCCGTCGCGCGTCGGTGAAATTGACGAAGACATCGAAGATTTGAAACGGCTCGGAATCCTGGTTGACCGCGACGACGAAGGTTATCTTTTGCAGATCTTCACGAAACCCGTCGAAGACCGCCCGACCGTTTTCTACGAAATTCTCCAGCGCAAAGGCTGCAAAGGCTTCGGCAAGGGTAATTTCAAAGCTTTGTTCGTTTCGATCGAGGAAGAACAGCGGCGGCGCGGAAATCTTTAATTTGATGCGGTCAGTGGTCGGTGGTCAGTTGTCAGAAAAGACAAATACCGACCACCGATCACCGATCACTGACCACTGTTTATGAAAATATTTATCTTTTTCGTGATTTTGGTATCGGGTTTGGCAACGGTCAACGCGCAGGAGGAGGTGACAAACCCGGAGCCTGAAAAATCGCCGAAAGCCGGGTCATTCAGAAAACCGACGGAAGAAACGCAAAAATCGAAAGAGCTTTTACCCGGTCAGCTTAAAATGACTTTCGATGACGGCTGCGGGAATCCGTTTGCCGAAAGTCAGACCTACAGTTACCGCTACGGCAAGGTGCTCGAAATTACGAGCGATAATAAAATAATCGTGAAAGTCGTGCGCAGTAATAATGTCTGGGACGACGAATACGAAAAAACCGCCGACGGCGTTGGAAGAAAACTGAAAAAACCGCAAATAATCATCGCATCCTTGGTCGGGATCGATGAAACTGTCAATCAGTCGGAAATCGGCAAGTTTTTGCTTGATAAAGTTTTGGATCAGCAAGTGACGCTGATCGGAAACACGAAAAAAGACGATGGGAAAAAGATCGACGCGCTGATTGAGCTGACGGATGATGAGGAAATTGACGAAATCAACAGCTATCTTTTAGAAAACGGAATGGCAAAGTTCAAGGCGTTTCAGCTGACCAATATCGTCCCGGCGCGCACCGCCTGTCAATTGGAAAAAGTTGAAGCCAAAGCAAAATCAGCGAAATTAGGAATTTGGGCAAAATGACACCGACGACGAGCGAAGAACAATTTAAATATTTACCAAAATTCAGCAAAGGCAATTTTACAGTATTTCTCTACGCTTTTTGGCTTCTATTTATGTTTTCTCTTTCGGTTTTCGCCCAACGCGAAAAATCAGTTCTTCTGCCGGAAAGCGAAGCGAAAAAAGTAACAAACCAGTGTTCCAGACCGAGTCCGGAAAATTTTTCCGCCACCTGGCTGCCTTCAAAAGAAGAAATCATAGAAATGGAAGCGAATTTTTCGAAAATCAAAAAACTGAAGGTAAAAAAATGTTGTATTCGAGGGGCACAAATCGAGAATCCTGAAAATTTCCACATGCAGTATGTCGGAATAGTTATTGGTGGTAAAAAGCTGATTTACATAAATGCTTTTCCCGGGTCTTTAACAATAGGGCTTAGACAGAACGAGGATTCTACCTTTACTTCGGAAAAATCCGATCATTGGAAAACGTCTGCGATAATCGTTTGCGACGGAGGTAATGCCTGGGGAGCTTTATATAATCCGAAAACAAAAA
>DATLOR010000216.1:0-12388 GCA_035536135.1 Pyrinomonadaceae bacterium
GTGATCGGCGACGGCGGACACCCGTTCGAGGTGCAGATCCGCACCGAGGAAATGCACCACATCGCCGAAGAAGGCGTCGCGGCGCACTGGAAATACAAGGAAAGCAAGCTCGGCAAACAGGAAGAGGACGATAGTCTCGACGAGCTTCGCAAAACGGTCGAAAAACTGCTTTTGCCGCTCGTTGAAAATACCAACGAAAATGAGGATTCCGAAGATTTTATCGAATCCTTAAAGCTCGACCTTTATCCGAAAGACGTTTACGCTTTCACGCCGAAAGGCGAAGTCAAACAATTGCCGCGCGGCTCGACGCCGATCGATTTTGCCTACGCGATTCATTCCGAGGTCGGCGACACCTGCACGGGCGCGAAAATCGGCGGTCGGATCGTCCCGCTCAGAACCGAACTGCAAAACGGCGATGTCGTCGAGATTTTGCGCACCGCAAACTCGAAACCTTCGCGTGACTGGCTCAATTACGTGGTCACGGCAAAGGCGCGAAATCGCATCCGCCATTGGATCTCCGAACAGCAGCGCGCCGAATCGATCGATCTCGGACGCAAATTGATCGAAAAAGAATCCGACAAATTCCGCGTTTCGCCGAAAAAACTGCTCAATAACGAAGATGAATTAAAGCGCATCGCCAACGAATACGGCTTGAGCCGCGCCGAAGATCTGCTCGCTTCGGTCGGTTACGGCAAAACTCTGCCGCGCACCGTGCTGATGAAACATCTCGGCGCGGATAAATTTGCCGAACTCGACCCCGACAAGAAAAAAGAAACGACTTTGCAGACGGGTTTTAAAGCCGTCAAAAAATTTATCGGTCTCGGCGAAGACGCGATCATCGTCAAGGGCGTCGATAATCTTCTGACGACGCGCGCGCGCTGCTGTAATCCGCTGCGCGGCGAACCGATTATCGGCTATATTTCGCTCGGCAAAGGCATTGTCGTCCACAATCGAAACTGTAAAAACGTCAAATCCTTGATGGTCAACCGCGACCGTATCGTCGAGGTCGAATGGGCAAAATCGGAGAAAGAAGAAATTCAATCCGTCCGCCTTCTCGCGACGACCGAAAACCGCACAGGAATGCTTGCCGGAATTACGAATGCGATTGCCGAGATCAAGACCGGAATCCGCGATGCCCGCGCCAATGTTTCCAAGGACGATATCGGCTTAATTGAAGTGACGGTTGAGGTTTTCGATAAAAAACACCTCGATAAAGTCGTCAGTTCGATCGAACAAGTGCCCGGCGTGATCGATGTCGAAAGAGTAAATTTCTGATAATTCAAGGGTCAAGATAAAAGATTCAGGATTGAAGTAAAAAAACAACAATAAATCCTGAATCTTGAGTCTTGAATTTTGAATTTCGTCTTTTATCTGTTAAAATCAGCGTTTTGTTTGGATAAACGAAATTAAGGGCAAAGTAAACTGTGAAAGAAATTATTTCAACCGAAAATGCGCCGGGCGCCATCGGACCTTATTCGCAAGCCGTCAAAACCGGCGGAATGGTTTTTTGTTCGGGACAGATCCCGACCGACGTCGCGACGGGCGAATTCGTCTCTGAGGATGTCGCCGAGCAGACCGAACAGGTTTTGAAAAATCTGTCTGCCGTGCTTGAAGCCGCCGGAACAAGTTTGAACAATGTCGTCAAAACAACCGTATTCCTGGCGGATATGGGCGATTTTACGGCGATGAACGAGGTTTACGCGAAATATTTCAGCGAAAACAAACCGGCTCGCGCGACGGTTCAAGCCGCCGGCTTACCGCGCGGCGCACGGGTTGAGATCGATTGCATCGCAATAGTTTAGTCCCAAATCAAAAGCCCCAAGTCAAAAACAATTCTGACTTGGGACATGAGACTTGAGTCTTGGGACTAAAGAGAAAAGCCAAACGTGAAAAAATTCTCACGCTTGGCAACCTAAGTAACGAGTTAAATCTCAAAGAGTTACACAGCTTTGACAATTTTGCCGGATTTAATACAGCGAGTGCAAACTTTCTTGCGTCCGTTGCCGCCCGTGGGCAGCTGAACGCGGATCGATTGCAGATTCGGATTAAAGCGACGACGAGTTTTGTTGTTAGCATGTGAAACATTGTTTCCGAATTGCGGTCCTTTGCCGCACACATCGCATCGTTTTGCCATAATAATTAAAAGCCTCCAAGTAAAAATATAATAACGAGGTAATAAAACAAGAGTTTTTGTAAAACTCGAAATTAAATTTTATAACAGAAAGTTTTAGGTTTAGTCAAGCAATGATAAAGATTGTTAATTTTGAAGGAGTAAATTCCATAGTGCGAAAAGCTAATTTTACTATTATCGGCATTGCCTTTTTGGCAATTGCCACATTTATTTTGAGCGGTTGCCCGGCAGCTACGCCAACTTCCAATTCAACTGGTATTGGCGGCGTTGACCCGAACGAAACCGCCGCGACCGTCAACGGAAAAGTCATTAAAATCGAAGAAGTCGAGCGTCTCATCAAACAGCAGGGACAAGGACAGGAAGCGAAACTTTCGCCGCTTGAGCTTGCGCAGGCGCGTCTTCAGGTTTTGCAGGGTTTGATTCAGGACGAAGTTTTGTATCAGAAAGCCGAAAAAGAACAAACCGTTCCGAACGATGATGAAGTGACGACCGAATACAACCGTCTGAAAACATCGAGCGGAAAAAGCAACGACCAATTTCTGAAAGATTTGCAAACAGCTAACGAAACGGAAGCCTCGCTTCGTGAAAAAGTTAAAAAACAGCTGGCGGTCAAAAAACTGGAAGAAAAAATTGCGGGCAAGGTCGAACCGCCGAAAGACAGCGAAATCGATGCTTTTTATAACGGCAACAAAGAAGCGTTCGTCAAGAAAAAAGGCGTCAAACTGGCGGCGATCGTCGTTGATCCGGCTGATAACGGCGAAGGCGACACGACCAAAACCGAAGCCGATGCCGTTCGCGTCGGTAATGAAATCATCGCGCAATTACGCCAAGGCGGCGATTTCGCACAGATCGCCCGTGAAAAAAGCGAAGACCAGAGCCGGGTTCAGGGCGGCGATTTAGGCTACGTTTCCGAAGAGGAACTGAAACAATCATTTCCCCCTCAGGTGGCGGCAACTTTGATGAATCCCGAGTTCAAACCCGGACAAATCCTGCCGACCCCGATGCAGGGCAAGTTTTACATCATCAAGCTTCAGGAACGCAGCGACAAAGATGAAAATCTGACGCTTGAAAGTCCGGGAATTCGTGAGCAGGTCACCAAATCTTTGACCGATGCGCGCAAACAATTGCTCGTTCAGGCTTATGCGGCGGTGGCGATGAACGAAGCCAAGATCGTCAATAATCTGGCGGAAAAAGTGGTTGCCAATCCGAATGAATTAAGCGGTGCGCGTCCGGCGAATGTAGTTGTGCCGAATGCCAATGCGAATGCGAATGCGACGACTTCGCCGACGACCACGCCGGCAAACACCAATACTAATGCGGCAAATACCAAACCGGTAAATACGACGGCGAACAAGCCGGCGGCAAATACCGCGAAGGCAAACGCAAACAAGTAGAAAGGTCGAAAGTAAAAAGCAAAAGTAAAAAGCCGGAAAAACTTTGCTGAATCTGCATTAGATTCAATTCCCGCAAAGTCTTCCGCTTTTTACTTTTTACTTTTTACTTTTTACTTTTACCCTTTTTATGCTTTTTCGACTTTCAGACATTTATAAATCCTACGCCGGACACGAAATTTTGCGCGGCGTGACGTTTCAGGTCAACCCGAACGAAAAGATCGGTTTGGTCGGACGAAACGGCGCGGGCAAAACGACGGTTTTCCGTCTGATTACGGGCGACGAATCGGCTGATTCGGGCGATGTTATCAAAATCAACAGTCTGAAACTCGGTCTTTTGCAGCAGCACGTTGATTTTGCGGCTGACGAAACCGTTCATACCGCTGCGCTTTCCGCTTTTCAGAGAATTCACGACATCGAAGCCGAGATGCGCCGTTTGGAAGTTGAGATGGGGCACAACGCGAGCGAGGAAGTCCTCGAAAAATACGCCGAACTGCAAACCGAATTTGAGCACGAAGACGGTTTTACATACGCGGCGCGTGCCGAAGCAATTCTGCTCGGACTCGGGTTTCCGAAGGAAAACTGGACTTTGGAAACAAAAACCCTTTCGGGCGGGCAGAAAAACCGGCTCGGAATGGCGCGTCTGCTGCTTTCTTCGCCCGATATTTTACTGCTCGACGAACCGACCAATCATCTCGACGTGCAGGCGGTCGAATGGCTCGAAAACTTTCTTTCGAATTACGACAAATCTTACGTGATTATCAGTCACGACCGTTATTTTCTCGACCGCACGACCAATAAGATCATCGAGATCGAAAACGGCAAAGCGGTTTCCTACAAGGGCAATTATTCGCAGTTCCTCGTCGAACGCGAAGAACGGCGCGAAATCCAGCGGCGCGAATACGAAAATCAGCAGGCTTATATCAAGAACACTGAAGCTTTTGTGCGCAAAAATCTCGAAGGACAAAAGACGAAACAGGCAAAATCACGCCGCACGCTTTTGCAGAGAATGGAGCGCGTCGAAGCCGTGACGGCGGATAAACCGCAGGGAAATTTCAATCTCAAAAAGGTCGAACGCGCCGGTCAGAATGTTTTGACGGTCGAGGATTTGAAGATCGGCTACGGCGAAAAAGTTCTCGCCAAAAACATCAATTTCACCCTCACCCGCGGCGAAGCCCTCGGCGTGATCGGCGGAAACGGGACGGGCAAAACGACCTTTCTGAAAACCGTTCTCGGAAATCTCCGCGAAATTTCGGGCAAGATCATCTGGGGACCGAAAACCGACATCGGTTATTATTCGCAGAATCTGGAAGATCTGGAACCGCGCAACGAAGTGATTCAGGAGCTTCGGCGAGTTGCGCCAATGGCGGAAAACGGCGAGCTGCGTTCATTTTTAGCGCGGTTTTTGTTTTCGGGCGAAGATGTTTTCAAATCCGTCAAAGATCTGTCGGGCGGTGAAAAGGGAAGACTCGCGCTCGCGAAATTGATCTATTCAAACAAAAACGTGCTCGTTCTCGACGAACCGACCAATCACCTCGACATTCCTTCGCGTGAAGCGTTGGAGGACGCGCTCGATGCCTATCAGGGCACGATCATCGCGGTCAGCCACGACCGTTTTTTTCTCGACAAAATTTCAACCCAGATCTTTTCGTTTGAAACGGGCGGCGGAGTCGAAATCTACGACGGAAATTATTCGGAATTTCACGACTGGAAGCTTCGTCCATCGTCTGTTGTCAATCGTCCGCTGCCGGATTCAGAGCTGTCTCCATCCAAAGAAACAACGGACAACGAACAACTGACAACTGACAAACTATCAAAAAACCAGCGTCAGAAAATCGAAAGCCGGATCAAGGAAATCGAGGGAAAAATCCCGCATCACGAAGAACAACTGGCAAATATCTCATTACAGATGAGTTTGCCGGAAATTGCCTCAAACCACGCAAAACTTCAGGAAATCACCGATAAATTTCAAAAAACGGAAAAACAAATTCATGCGCTCTATGAAGAGTGGGAGAGGCTGACCGAGGAACTGAGCGCGTAATTTTGCTTTCAGTTTTCAAGGAACGAACGCATTGGGGATCGGACGGTCGCCCGAAGTGCCGAAAGTCGTGATCAAAACTCCACCGGTCGAGCGTTGGACGAACCAGTTGGCGGTTGACGGACGGAAAACTGCCGTGTCGAATTTGCCGTCGCCGTCGTAATCAGCCGATGCGGGAATGTCTCCGAATGCGCCGAACGGAACCGAATAGAATGAATTATCTTCCGAGCGGAGAATAAACCATTCGCCCGTCGAAGGTCTGAAGAAAGCCGTATCCGCACGACCGTCGCCCGTATAATCACCCGGCACCGGTTTATCCGTCGAGGTTCCGAACTGAAAGGCATAAACCGATGAATCACTACTGCGATTTATCCACCATTGACCGACAGACGGGCGATAGATCGCAATGTCAGCCTTACCGTCGCCGTCGTAATCTGCCGCCACCGGAACGTCGCCGTTCGCACCGAAATTGAAGATGCTCGTGCCGCCCGTCGATTTCAAAATAAACCACGTTGCCGTTGCCGGACGAAAAACCGCCGGGTCGGCTTTGCCGTCGCCGTCAAAATCCGCCGGTGCGGGAATGTCTCCCGACGAGCCGAACGGGAAACTAAGGTATGAATTATCTTCCGATCGCTGAATAAACCATTCGCCGGTCGAAGGTCGCCAGACGGCGATGTCCGCGCGTCCGTCACCCGTATAATCGCCCGGCGTGAGACGGTCGGTCGAGGTGCCGAACGCGTAGACGCGAAACTGATTGTCGAGCGAGCGCGAATACCACCACGAGCCGTCGGACGGGCGGAAAATGCCGATGTCCGCTTTCCCGTCGCCGTCAAAATCGAACGGTGTGGATCTTCCGGCATTGAAAACATAAACCGCGCCGACGGCGTTTTGACCGCCCGGCATATTTTTCTCCGGCGCACCGACCGCCATTGTTCCGTCAAAACTCAAAGAAATAGACGTACCGAACCTGTCGGCGGCGGCAGAATCGCTCGCCGCGAGTTTTTGTTTTTCCGTCCAAACTGCACCGCTCCGCGTGAAAACGTATGCCGAACCGGCATCGGCTCCGGCGGCTGTATCATCGTGGCGTGCGCCGACAACGAGCGTATCGCTGCGGACGGCAACCGACCAGCCGAAAAAGTCAGATGTCGCGCCGTCCGAAGCGGTCAGTCTTTGCTGAGGTGACCAACTTCCGCCGCTGCGTGCGAAAACGTAAGCCGCACCGTAATTCGGCTGTCCCGAGACCGGCGTGTCGCCGAGTGCGCCGGAAACGATCGTGTCGCCGTCAACCGCGACCGACGAGCCGAGCTGCGTGCTCGGCTGAGAATCCGGGACGACGAGTTTTTGTTGTTGCAGCCATGTTCCGCCGCTTTTTGTATAAACATAAACCGTTCCTCTGTTTGTCCGCGTCGGCTCCTGATCGCCCGAAGCGCCGGCAGCAAGCGTGTCGCCGCTCAGGGCAACCGATTCGCCCAGAAAATCGCCGAAGAGAACCGCGCCGTTTGGAATAAGCTTCTGCGCCTGCGCCCAGACAGTTCCGCTGCGATTAAAAATATAAACCGCTCCGGCGCCGCCGCCGCCGCTCGGTTGGTCGGCGGAATGTGAGCCGACGGCAATCGTGTCGCCGCTGATCGCGACCGCATTGCCGAATTCATCGTCAGCCGCACCGTCGGCGGCTGTTAATTTTTGCTGTTCGGTCCAGACGCTGCCGCTGCGTGTGAAAACATAAGCCGCGCCTGAATTTGAAGTCGGCGCATTGCTTCGCCATGCGCCGACAACGATCGTCTCGCCGCTGACGGCAACCGAATAACCGAATTCATCGCCCGCCGCACCGTCGCTTGCATTCAATTGAGCTTGCTGAACCCAAACTCCGCCGCTGCGGACAAAAACATAAGCCGCGCCGATATTTATTCCGGTGCTTGGTGTCGTATCGTGCGCGTTTGCGCCGATCACCATCGTGTCGCCGTCAATTGCCACCGCAAAGCCGAATTGTTCGCGAACGATCGGATTTGCCAGAAGTTTTTGGCGCTCCGAAAAACGCCCGGATAACAGCTCCGTAAAGGAACATTTGCCGTTCTGCAGATTACGGGCATCAAGCCCATTGCTTTCAGACCGCCGCCACGAAATAATATTCGCCTCAGGCGGCGCGCAAGTTTGCGCTTCGGAGGAAACCAGACCGATCGAAATTAAAATAAACGACAATAAAATTTTTTTCATAATATTTCTCCATTTTTACAAGGGAGTTGTTTAAGAACCGAAATTCTGGTCAGCGAAAATAACGATTTTCAAAATTTTTTCCATTCATCTAAAACATATTTTGTTCATAGAAACCGCGCGAAAATTTCCCTCTATCAATTTACGCGGAGGTTGTAGTAAAATTGGCTCAAACAAAATATGGCTGAAGAAGTTACATTGCTCCTACGCGAATGGGGCGAGGGTAATCAGGCGGCGTTCGATAAGCTGATGCCGATCATTTACAACGAACTGCGCCGCTTAGCGAGTAATTTTCTTCACAAAGAGCGGTCGGATTCTTTGCAGACGACCGAGCTTGTTCACGAAGCTTTTTTTAAGTTGACACGCCAGCATTCGGTTGACTGGCAAAACCGCTCGCATTTTTTTGCGATCGCTTCGCAGGCGATGCGGCGGATCCTGATCGACGCGGCGCGCGAGCGAAAGGCGGTCAAACGCGAGGCGGAAAAAATCCCGCTCGACGATTCGCCGTCAATTCCGGTCGAGGTCAATGAAAATCTGCTGGCGCTCGATCTGGCTTTGCAGGAACTCGAAACTTTCGATCAGCAGCAGTCGCGTATTGTCGAACTGCGCTATTTCGGCGGTTTGACTTTGCAGGAAACGGCGGAAGTTTTGTCGATTTCGCCCGCAACCGTCAAACGCGAATGGGCGATCGCCCGTACGTGGCTTTATCAAAAGATCAACGGCACATAAAAAGTCCCAAGACCTAAGTCCTAAGGCTCAAGTCGAAAGACGAAGCCGGCTTGGGACTTAAGGCTTGGGACTTTTTAGTTTGAGCCAAATGTTTTAAAACTTCCGCGTAAATAAATGAGGCGATTATGGATTCAAAACAGTGGCAAAAGGTCAAAGAATTGTTTTCCGCAACGCTTGATTTGCCCGCAAACGAGCGTTCTTTTTTTCTGGCAAACGTCGAAGAAAGTTTGCGCCGCGAGGTCGAAAAACTTCTCGCGAACTACGATGATGCGGAAGATTTCATCGGTGAACCGGCGGTTGTCGAACTCGGTTTTGACGAGCCGGGCACAAACAGTTCGTTGATCGGCAAAAAAATTGACGATTATCTGATCTTAGAAGAAATCGGCGCGGGCGGACTGGGCGCGGTTTATCTCGCCGAACAGCAGAGCGAAAACTTATCGCACCGCGTTACCGTCAAGCTCATCAAGCGCGGAATGGACACGAATACGGTGCTCAAACGCTTTGTCCTGGAACGCCAAATCCTTGCGAATCTCGAACATCCGAATATCGGCAGATTTCTCGACGGCGGTTCGACCGGCGACGGTTTGCCGTATTTCGTGATGGAATATGTCGAAGGTCTGCCGGTAAAAAAATACTGCGACGCGCAAGCTCTCGACACCAAAGCGCGGCTCGAACTTTTTCGCAAAGTCTGTGCTGCCGTGCAATTTGCGCATCAAAACCTGATCGTGCACCGCGATCTAAAGCCTTCTAATATTCTCGTGACGGAATCGGGCGAACCGAAACTGCTCGATTTCGGCATCGCTAAACTTCTAAATCCCGGCTGGTCGCTCGATACGGCGGAAGCGACCGCAACAATGTTTCGCGTGATGACTCCCGAATACGCGTCGCCCGAACAACTGCGCGGGTTGCCCGTGACGACCGCGAGCGATGTTTACAGCTTAGGCGTTATCTTGTATGAACTTTTGACGGGCGAGCGTCCGTACAAAATCGAAAGCCGTTTACTCGAAGATGTAGCGCGGGAAGTTTTGACGCAGGAGCCGATTAAGCCTTCGGCGGTTTCAAGTTCCAAGTTCCAGGTTCCAGTTTCCAGGTCGGGAAACGAAACCAATCCGAACGATGAACAACAAACGGCTGACGACGGGCAAAAAACAAATCCCAAATCCCAAATCCCAAATCCCAAATCATTGAAGGGCGATCTGGACAACATTATCTTAAAAGCCTTGCGCAAAGAACCCGAACGGCGTTATCAATCGGTGCAGGAATTTTCGGAAGATATCCGCCGTCATCTCGAAGGCTTGCCCGTGACGGCGATGGCAGATACGGTTTCGTATCGCGTGGCAAAATTCGTCAAACGTCATAAAACGGGCGTTTTTGCCGTCGGTTTGGTGACGTTGACGCTTTTGACCGCGACGGCAGTCACGGCTTGGCAATCCGTGCAGATCAGACGCGAACGAGACAAAGCCGAACAGCGTTTTAACCAAGTCCGCAAGCTCGCCAATCAGGTGATTTTTGAATATCACGACGGCATTGAAAAACTTGTCGGTTCGACTGCCGTCCGCGAAAAAATGGTCAAAGATGCCATTGAATATCTCGATAATCTTTCTGCCGAAAGCGGCACGGACGCGGATTTGCAAAAAGAACTGGCGGCGGCATATCAAAAGGTCGGCGATGTGCAGGGAAATCCTTATTTAGCAAATTTAGGCGATCAGGAAGGCGCGTTGGCGAGTTATCAAAAAGCCTTGGCGATTCGAGAAGCGTTATTTTCTAAAACGCCGGATGATGTTCAATCACGCGTTAATCTGGCATTAAGTTTTGAAAAAGTCGGCGATGTTTTATGGGCGAAAGGCAGCAACAATGAATCAAAGGAAAACTATCAAAAGGCGTTGGCGATAATCGAAAATCTGGATGCGGAAAAAAATCTGCCGCCCACAGAAAATTACAGTTTTGTACGGCTTCATAACCGGATCGGCTATACCGAGGAACAGAGCGGCGATCTTTCGGGCGCGCTTGAAAGTTATCAAAAAAGCCTGACCTACGGCAAAAGTTTAGTTGAATCCGAGCCTGAAAATCTGAAATACCGGCGTGGTTTGGCAGTTGGATTTATCAAAATCGGCGATATTCTGCATCTGACGAAAAAGTATCCGCAAGCCTTCGAGAATTTTCAACAATCGCTCAGGATATTTGAAGAGCTCGCGGCTAAAGATGAGTCAAATGCTAATGCCCAACGCGATCTGACGCTGGCGCTGGCAAGAATCGCGGCGAGTCAGATCGAACTCGGAAAATACGAAGAATCTCTCGAAGCAAATCGCCGGACACTCAAAATTCAAGAAAAACTGGCGGCGGCTGACCCGAACAACTTACAGATTCATTTCGATATTGCCGATGTCATAATGAATATCGCCGACACTTTTGAACGAATGAAGCAATTTCCGCAAGCTGAAGAAAATTATCAAAAAGCAATTGCGATCGCCAAAGAATATCTCGCCAAAAATGCCGACTATTCAAAAGCCCGCAATCATTTGGGGCAATATTACGTGATGTTTGCAAAGCTTTTTGTAAAAAAACGAAATCTGCCGGGTGCTTTGGAAAATTACCGAAATGCTCTGGCTATTTTAGAAAACGAGCCGATGCGCAGCGAATTGCCGGATCAATTAGCGGAAACCTACGAAGGAATCGGCGACGCCCTCGTTTCGCTGAGCGGAAAAACGGCGGAAGCCCGAGAAATGTATCAAAAAAGTTTGATTACCTGGCAAAAACTGAAGGAAGCCAATAAGTTAAACGGTGAGAGTTTAACAAAGCCGGAAGAAGTTTCACAGAAAATCGCAAAATTAAATTCTTAAAATCCGAGGAAAATCTATTTTGAGCGGCGCGGAATCAGGCGTTTCGGAGTTCGTGAAACGGTCTGGTAAGTTGCGACCCGTTTGGAAAGTGTGTTGCGGTGGATGCCGAGCGCCTGAGCCGTCTGCGAAAGATGCTCGCTGTTGCGTGCCAGAGCTTTTTGAATATAAAGTTTTTCAAATTCAGATAACGCCTCGTTGAGCATAATGCGCCCGTCAAGCATCTCGTCAATCAAAATTTCCATCTGCGTTCTAAGTTGCATAATCTCGATTTGGGATTTGAGATTTGGGATTTCGGATTGAAAAATAAATCCGAAATCCCAAATCTCAAATCAGATATTGTTAGAGTTCTTTTCCTGTCAGCAGTTTATAAGCCGCCAAGTAACGCTCGGTGGTGGCTTCGACGATCTCATCCGGTAAAGAAGGGGCAGGCGGTTGTTTGTTCCAATCCAAAGTTTCCAGATATTCACGCAAAAATTGTTTGTCGAACGAAGGCTGGGCGTGTCCGGGCGCATAAGTTTCGGCTGACCAGAAACGCGATGAATCGGGCGTTAAAACCTCGTCGATCAGCAGAATGTTGCCGTTCGCGTCCAAGCCGAATTCAAATTTCGTGTCGGCGATGATAATTCCTTTCGAAAGCGCGTAATCGCTCGCTTCTTTGTAAATTTTCAGTGACAGCGAACTAAGGCGGGCGGCAGTTTCCGCGCCGATTATTTTGACAAATTCGAGCTCGGTTATGTTTTCGTCGTGTCCGGTCGCGGCTTTGGTCGCGGGCGTGAAAAGCGGTTCGGGCAATCTGTCGCATTGGCGCAACCCTTTGGGTAATTCATGACCGCAGATTTTGCCCGTCGCTTTGTAATCCTTCCAGCCCGAACCTTCCAGATAACCGCGCACGACGCATTCGACCGGAAAGACCTTTGTTCTTTTAACAAGCGTCGAACGTCCACGTAAATCTTCGTTTTCCCGAACGATTTCGGGCATTTTGTCAAAATCGGCGGTTATTAAATGATGTTCGGTGAGATGTCCTAAATGGTGAAACCAAAAGGTCGAA
>DATLOR010000217.1:0-12184 GCA_035536135.1 Pyrinomonadaceae bacterium
TCGCAAACATCGAGCTCGACGAACCGATCCTGAGCCGCCCGTATTCCGCTCCGGCGAGCTCGGCGATCTCGGCAACCGCCGCGTCGTGTTCGCGCATGATTTTTCGCGCCCGGTCGATCAGCGATTCGCCCGCTTCGGTCAAAATCACGCGGCGCGGCGTGCGCGTAAAAAGCTGTAAGCCGACCTCGTCTTCGAGCTGGCGAATCTGCATCGAGATCGCCGCTTGCGTGACGTTCATCATTCGGGCGCCGGCTGTAAAAGTTTTCGTCTCGGCAATTGCCAAAAATGCCTTCAATTGTCGTATTTCCATTTTTTTCAATGAATTTTTTTAAGTTGTCTATTTGAATAAAATGCTGAAGGAGTTTGAATCAATATATCTTATCGTATATATAAAATCTTTTAGTTTTGATTATATGTCAAGCATCATTAGAATAGTAATTTGATTTTTTTCGTTCCCCGACAAAAGATTTTTTAGTTGTCGCGCCGAAAATATGCCACAGACATCTAAAAAAATTTCTATCCGTTCGCACAATCTCTATCTCGGAGTTGACGGCGGCGGCACGAAAACTCAGATCGCGATCATCGGTCATGACCGGCAGCTGATCTGCGAAGGCTATGCGGGCGCGTCGAATCCTCTGCGCGTCGGGGTCGAAACGGCGGTCAACAATATAATTGCGGCGATCAACTCGGCGTGCGATTCGGTTGACAAAAATCGCGGCGATATCGTTTCGGCAACGCTCGGGCTGGCAGGTGTCCGCCGCGCCGATCTAAAACAAATCATTCACGAACGGATCGTCGAAAAACTGCGCATCAAAAAAGTTCAGGTTTTGACCGATGCGGAAATCGCGCTTTACGGAATCGGCAATAACAAGGCGGGACTCGTCATCATCGCCGGAACGGGTTCGGTCTGTATCGGACAAAACGCGAAGGGAGAAAAATTTTCCGCCGGCGGTTGGGGACCGCTTGCGGGCGACGAAGGCGGCGGCGCGGGAATCGCTCTGAACGCGCTTCATAAAATCGCCAAAGCCTCGGACGGGCGCGGACGACCGACAATTTTGAGCGACATCGCCGTTGATTATTTTCGCGCCGGAAAAATCGAAAACCTTTCGGTCGCGATCTACGCGCCGCAGGTTGATAATGCGCGCATCGCCGGATTTGCGCGGTTTGTCGGCGAAGCCGCCGCCGAAGGCGATAAAGTCGCGATCGAAATCCTGCGCGAAGCCGGATTCGAGCTCGGGACGGCGGCGTATGCGGTGATTAAAAAACTGAATTTACAACGCACGAAAGTTCCGATCGGTTTGGTCGGAAGCGTTTTTCAATCGGGCAGCCTCGTCACCGCGCCGCTGCTTCAAACGGTTCATAAGATCGCGCCGAAAGCTTATCTGCTCGACAAACTGATTCAACCCGCGCATTCCGCCGCGCAAATGGCTTACGAAAACAACGGCAACGGTGGAAGACGATGAAAAAATCAGTTTTATTTATATCAATTATTTGTCTTTGTGCGGCTTTCACGGCGGCACAAAAAACTGTCCGCAACCATCCGAAAAAAGCCGAAGCTCAAACAAATTCAAATCAAACGAATCCAACAAATTCGAATTCAAATCAAAATGAATCAAGCCAATTCGATACGCCTTTAAAAATTCTTGATAAACCGCGTCCACAATCTTTTCCTGATGGTCAGGATTGTTCACAAGGAAAAGTGGTTTTAAGAGTTACATTTTTAGAAACGGGCGAAATCGGAGCAATCTCTGTTCCGAGCAGTTTGACAAAAAATAAAACTAAAAGTGCGGTCGAAGCGGCGAAAAAAATAAAATTTAAACCTGCAGCAAAGAACGGCAAATCCGTTTCAATGACAAAGCCGGTCGAATACGTCTTTTCGATTTATTAAATTTGTCACAGGTCTTTCCAACTTCCTAAAAGTAACCAAAATCACTATTGCAATTTGTTTTTGAAAGAATCGTTAAAGGCATAAAACTTGCCCCTTAACGATTTATGTAAACAAAATGAACTTTTTTAATACACAGTTCTAATT
The DNA here is from genome assembly GCA_035536135.1 of Pyrinomonadaceae bacterium. Taxonomy (GTDB): domain Bacteria; phylum Acidobacteriota; class Blastocatellia; order Pyrinomonadales; family Pyrinomonadaceae; genus JAFDVJ01. The sequence goes on from DATLOR010000217.1 coordinate 2,033, forward strand.
TTTTCTATTTCAAGGAGGTTGGTTTTATGGAAAGCAGAGCAAAATTATTCGGACATGCGATTCATCCGATTTTGATCGTGTTTCCGTTGGGACTTTTAGCGACGGGCGTGATTTTTGACATTATTCATCTGATCTGGGGAAATCCGACGTTTGCGACCGTCACTTTTTGGATGATCGCCGCCGGAATTATCGGCGGATTTCTTGCCGCAATTTTCGGTCTGATCGACTGGCTTGCGATTCCTTCGGGAACCCGCGCCAAATCCGTCGGTTTGTATCACGCGGTCGGCAATGTCGTCGCTTTATTGTTTTTTATCGGAAGCTGGTGGCTTCGGCGCGATGCGCCGCAAAATCCTGAAATGTCGGCGAGCATTTTGTCGTTTGCCGGTTTGGGCTTTGCGCTCGTCGGCGGCTGGCTCGGCGGCGAATTGGTCGAACGGCTCGGAGTCGGTGTTGACGACGGCGCCAATCTCGATGCGCCGAGTTCCTTATCCAAAGAAAAAGCGGCTTGAGAAAAAGCGGGAAGCGTGAGTAAACTTCCCGCTTTTTTATAAGATCAAATTTTAGCCGTTACTGTTTCGGCTTTTAATTCAAAAACTCTTTGCAGCCCTTCGACCGCAAAATCGAGAGCATCTTTTGCTTTCCCGACTGCTCCGGCGAGCCCGAAGAACTCGTGCGAAACGCCGTCGAAACATTTTGATTTGACCGAAACACCTGCCTCCGCCAATTTTTGCGCGTAAGCCTCGCCTTCATCGCGCAGCGGATCGAATTCCGCCGTGATGACGATTGCCGGCGGAAGTCCGCTCAATTCTCCGAGAATCGGCGACACGTATTTCTCCAATTTTTGCGTGTCGGTTTTTAAGTAATGTTTGAAAAACCACATCATCATCGCCGTTTTTAACGGCGCGGAATTAACATTTTCCTCGTATGAACGGTAACCGCCGCGGGCATCGGTGACGGGATAAACGAGAAGCTGCGCGACCGGCATTTTTCCGCCGTTCTCCTTGATAAACTGGCAGGTGACGGTTGCCAGATTGCCGCCCGCGCTTTCACCGGCGATCGCCACGCGCGCCGGGTCGCCGCCGAGCTGCGCGGCATTTTCCATAATCCAGTTTGTTGCCTCGTAAGCATCTTCGACCGCCGCCGGACATTTATGTTCCGGTGCCTGACGATACGCGACCGAAACGACGATCGCCTTTGCCGCATTGCAAAGCGCGCGGCACGACGGCTCATAAACGTCCAGATTGGCAATCACCCAACCGCCGCCGTGAAAGTAAATGATCACCGGCAAATTTTTGTCCGTGTTCGGATAGTAAACGCGGGCGAGAACATCGCCTTTCCCGCCCGGGATCAGGATATGTTTGATCGCTTCGACCGGTTCGGGCAACGCGGGCATTGCAACGTTCATCGTGCGCGTCAACGCACTGTTTGCCGCCATTTCTTCGACCGCATTTTTCAGCGTCGGATTGTTTCGGGCATTATCCGGCGAAAGCAATTCGATCGACGGCGCTCCAAATTTCATAAATTGGTCAATAATTCCCTGCATATCGGAGTCTAAGTTCATAATTTTTCCCCCTTGTTTAGTAATTTTTATGTGAATCAAAATGGGAGAATTTTGAATGTTTGAAAGACATAATTCTTTCAAATGAGATGAGTAGCAAAATTTATTCCAAATCTTCAGAGCCTTTATTTTCAAGTGTTTTACCGGTTTTCCAATTACAGGGCTTTAAATCCAAACATTTCTTGCATCAAACAAATACACCTGATTTACTTGGCTTTTTCGCCAAAATAGTTTTTTATAAAAATATGCTTCCCGTAACCGAACAGGAAAATCCGAACACGAAAAATATTGACCAGGTATCGACGCTTGAAGCGATTCGTTTGATCAACGACGAAGATAAAAAAGTCGCTTTGGCGGTCGAAAAAGTTTTGCCCGAAATCGCTCAAGCGATCGATCAGATCGTCGAAAGATTGAACCGGGGAGGACGGCTTTTTTACGTCGGCACCGGCACGAGCGGACGTTTGGGCGTTTTGGACGCGAGCGAAATTCCGCCGACTTACGGCGTTTCTTACGAGCTGGTGCAGGGCATCATCGCAGGCGGCTACGACGCGCTCTACAAAGCGACCGAAGCCTCGGAAGACAATCAAGAAGCCGGAAAAACCGACCTTCAAAATCGCGGTGTTTCCGAAAAAGACGCGGTTATCGGGATTGCCGCTTCGGGCAGAACGCCTTACACGATCGGCGCGTTGGAGTTTGCGCGCGAAATCGGCTGTTTCACGGCTTGTATCACCTGCGTTCCCGACTCTTTAATTACAAAATCCGCCGAAATCGCGATCGTCGCGGTCGTCGGCGCGGAAGCCGTCACCGGCTCGACGCGTATGAAAGCCGGAACCGCGCAAAAATTGATCTTGAATATGATCTCGACCGCCGCGATGATCCGGCTCGGCTATGTCAAAGGCAACCGCATGACGAACGTCAAATCTTCAAACATCAAACTCAAAGAGCGTTCTCTGCGGATTTTGATGTCGGAAACAGGTTTGGAGGAAGCGGCGGCGCAAAATCTTTTATCTGAAGCTAATTACGATCTGCGCATCGCGATCGTGATGAACAAAGCAGGTGTTTCGCGTGAAATTGCGGAAGCTGTTTTGACGGAAAATAATTTTGTCATTGAAAATGCGTTAAACTCATTAAAAGCGAAATAAAATGCTGTAATGATTTGACCTGACTGCGCTTTGTGAGATAAAAATTTCTTATCGCTTTCCGAAATTCTTTCGCGGATTCTTATTGATAAAAACGATGCAGACTTTAGATTTAGTCATAATTTTCGGCTATTTAATCGGTATTACGCTGTTCGGCGTGCTTTACTCGGGCAAACAGGAAACGACGCAGGATTATTTTGTCGGCGACCGGAGCGTGCCCTGGTGGGCGATCTCCGCTTCGATCGTCGCGACGGAAACTTCGACGATCACGTTTATTTCCGTGCCCGGAATCGCCTTCGCGAAAAACGGAAATTTCGAGTTTTTACAGCTCGTTTTCGGTTATATGCTCGGGCGCGTCGTGATTTCCCTGCTGTTTATCCCGATGTATTTCAAAGGCGAGCTTTTCACGGTTTACCAACTTTTGGGCGAGCGGTTCGGCACAAAGGTCAAGATGCTCGCATCGTCGCTTTTTGTCGTGATGCGGAACATCGCCGACGGTATTCGTTTATTGCTCACGGCGATCGTTTTGGCGGCGGTTTACACATCGTTTGTGCCGGACGCGAATCCGACGACGATCATCGTCGCTTCGATCGTTCTGCTCGGCGTCGTGATGATCGTATTCACGTTTTTCGGCGGAATGGAAGCCGTGATCTGGGTCGAAGTTGTGCAGCTGGCGATCTACATCGGCGGCGCGATCGCGGCGGCGGTCGTCATTTTGAATCAGATCGACGGCGGAATGTCGCGGGTTTTGGAAATCGGCAGCGAGTTTAATAAATTTCAATTTCTCGATTTCGGCTTGAGTTTCACCAAAACATATACTTTCTGGGGCGGTTTGATCGGCGGCTGTTTCCTGACGATGTCAACGCACGGAACAGACCAGTATCTCGTTCAGCGTTATCTTTGCACGGACAAACCGGCGTCCGCTTCGCTCGCACTTCTTTCAAGCGGCGCGGTCGTTCTCGGACAATTTATCGGCTTTTTGTTCATCGGCGTTTTATTGTTTGCCTATTATCAGCCGTTTAATCTACCCGAATACGCCAGCATCGGGACGGCGGCTTCGACGCTTCCGGCAACTTTTCCGTTTGCGGGCGGCGACAAAGTTTTTCCCGATTTTATCACCAAATATATGCCCCCGGGTTTGAGCGGTCTGGTCGTCGCGGCGATTTTTGCCGCCGCCCTTTCGAGCTCACTGAATTCGATCGCGGCAACCGCGGTCAACGATCTTTACAAACCGTTTGCCAAAGATAAAACGGACAAACATTTTTTGCGCGTGGCAAGCGTTTTGACGGTGATCGTCGGCGTTGTGCAAATTGCGGTGGCGATTGCGGTCAAAGATGCAGGACAATCAGCATTGAATCAGGCACTCGGAATTGCGGGACTCATTAACGGTCCGATTTTGGGCGTTTTTCTGGTTGGAACTTTTGTCAAAAAAGCCAATCAAATCTGCGCTTTGATCGCAATGTCGGCAAGTATCGCGCTGATGTTGTATATTTATTTCGGAACGAAGATCGCCTTTCCGTGGTATCCGGTGATCGGCAGTCTGACGACGCTCTTGGTCGCGTTTATCGCAAGTTTTATATTTTCCAACAATACAGATGAAGTTAACAATTAATTTATTTTTAGCAATTTTACTACTCTTTAATTCACTCGCTTTTGCCGCGCCGAAGCGCGACGAACCGACGAAAAAATTCGAGCCTTCCGAAAAATCATGGAAGTCGGCGGATAAAATGCTCAAGAAAATGTCGGTCGAAGAAAAAGTCGGTCAGCTCATTCAAATCGGCATCAATGCGCGTTTTATCAATCAGGACAGCGATTTTTTCCAGGACCTGAAACGCCAGGTCAAAGAAAACAAGCTCGGCGGAATCATCCTTTTCGGTGCGCCGATGTATGAAACGGTTCATCTCGTCAACCGTATGCAGGAAAACGCGGAAATCCCTTTGCTGATCGCATTGGACGCCGAAACAGGCATCGGAATGCGTTTTACGGACGCGGCGAATTTCCCGTGGAATATGGCGGTCGCGGCGACCGGAAATCCCGAATACGCCTACAAAATGGGCGTGATAACGGGACGCGAAGCCAAAGCGATGGGTATTATGCAGGTTTATGCGCCGGTTTTGGACGTTAACAACAACGCCGACAACCCGGTTATCAACGTGCGCTCGTACGGCGAAAATCCCGAAGATGTCGCGCGTTTCGGCGCGGCGTTTATCGAAGGCGTCCAGAGTCAGGGCGTGATCGCGACGGCGAAACATTTTCCCGGACACGGCGACACGGACGTCGATTCGCACCGCGGTTTGCCGATAATCAATGTTTCGCGCGAACGTCTTGATAAACTTGAACTCGTGCCGTTCAGAAAAGCGATCGAAGTCGGCGTCGGTTCGATCATGGTCGCGCATATCGGCTTGCCGCAGATTGACCCGACCGAAATTAAACCGCTCGCAAATGCGATTCGCGTTGATACGGACGAAGAGGTGATTACGGAAAATGCGACGATCCCGGCGACGCTTTCGCCGAAAATTCAGACCGAAATTCTGCGGAAAGAACTCGGATTCAAGGGCTTGATCGTGACGGACGCGATGAGTATGAGCGGTCTGACGCTCTACGTTTCGCAGGAAGAAGCGGGCGTGCAGGCATTTTTGGCGGGCGCGGATCTGCTCGAAAAACCGGCTGACGTTGACGCAATGATCCGCGGACTTCGCGAAGCCGTCAAATCGGGACGCATTTCGGAATCACGCCTCAACGAATCGGTCAGAAAAATCCTCGCGTGGAAATACGAACTCGGACTTTTCAAACAAAAGATCACGCCGATCGACCAGATCGACAAGATCGTGGCGGGCAAGGAAACTCACGCTTTAGCCGAAGAAATTGCCAATAAAGCCGTCACTTTGGTCAGAAACGACGAAAACCTTTTGCCGCTCCCGAAGGACAAAAGAGTATTCGTTCTCGGCATTTCAAACGGCTTTGACGGCGATATGACGAGCGTCGCTTTAACCAAGTTTTTGCGCGAAAACGGGATTCGATTCGGCTCGGTCGTCTTGCAGGACAATTCATCGCCCGACCAAGTTGCGCGAGCGCGCGAAGCCGCCGGTAAAGCCGATGTCGTCATCGCCGCGCTTTACGGTCGCGTCCGTTCGGGTGCGAAAAACAGTGTCGGACTTCCCGATGCGGGCGTCACGATCCTGCGCGAGCTGCTCGCGAACAATAAAAAAGTGGTCGGCGTCAGTTTCGGAAATCCGTATATTTTGCAGAGTTTCCCCGATCTTAAAACCTATATTGTCGCTTACGGCGATATGACGACGCTGCAGCGTGCGTCGGCGCGTTCGATCTTCGGAATGCTCGAACTCAACGGCAAACTGCCGATTTCCCTGCCCGGACTTGTCCCGCGCGGCACTGGTCTCACGCTGGCAAAGTAAAAACGATTTGGGATTTGGGATTGCGGATTTCGGATTTGTAGATTGATAACATTTCAGTCTTAAATTTCAATCCCGTTTTTCAATCCGCAATCCAAAATCTAAAATCCAAAATCAAAATGACCTCTGGGCGATTAATATGACCGCTCGGAGGTTTTTTCCGTAAAACCGCAAAAAATATTTTCGGAAACTGAAAATTATTTTGTAAGATAAAAGAAAGGCAATTATTTAACAAAACAAACAGGTCACGAACAAGGAGGAAAAATGGCTGAAGAATTAGAAGATTTTGGCGAAGACCAATTGACCGCTGACGAGGAAAGTTTATTGAAAGATTTTCCCGAACTCGGCGAACTCGGTGAAGCCCGGCGAAAGTTTCTGGGACAGGCGGCATCGCTCGGTTTAGGGTCTTTCGCCCTGCATTTATTGGCGCAGGAACAAGTTTTCGGGCAAGTTCCGCCCGATGAAAACGCGGTTTTTGCGCCCGTTGTCGATGAAAATGCGGTGGCGGTCAGTTTGAAGATCAACGGCGCGGAAAAATCCTTAACCTTAGATTCACGGGTCACACTTTTGGACGCGCTTCGTGAAAAACTCGGTCTGACCGGCTCGAAAAAAGGCTGTGACCACGGGCAGTGCGGGGCTTGCACGGTGATCGTCGACGGTCGCCGCGTGCTTTCCTGTCTGACTTTGACGGCGACCTGCGAAGGCAAGGACGTGACGACGATCGAAGGTTTGGCAAAAGGCGAAACGCTTCACGCGATGCAGGCGGCGTTTATCAAACACGACGGTTTTCAATGCGGCTACTGCACGCCCGGGCAGATCTGTTCGGCGGTCGCGCTGATGACCGAAGCGAAAAACGGCGAAGCGAGCTATGTCACGGAAAATATCCGGCAAAAACCGCGCGCGCTCAAGCTTTCCGATGATGAGATCCGCGAGAGAATGTCGGGCAATATTTGCCGCTGCGGCGCGTATCCGAACATTCTGGCGGCGATTCGTGAAGTTCATACGGGTGTCGAAACGGCGCAAACCTGGGAATTTCACAAGGAGGACGAAAAGGATGCGACCGTTTAAATATTCGAAAGCAAATGACGCGGCGGCTGCCGTAAAATCCGTTTCAGCCAATAAAGACGCACAATTTTTAGCGGGCGGGACAAATATTATCGACCTGATGAAGGAAGATGTCGCGCGTCCGGCAGAACTCGTTGACATCAATCGCCTGAGCCTGACGCAGATCAAGACCGCGAAAAACGGCGGCGTCTCGATCGGCGCGCTGGCAAAAAATACGGATACCGCAAATCATCCGCTTGTCAGGCAAAATTATCCACTGCTTTCGCAAGCGATCTTAGCGGGCGCGTCGGGACAAATCCGCAATATGGCGACCAACGGCGGAAATCTTTTGCAGAGAACGCGCTGCGCTTATTTTTACGATGTGGCGATGCCCTGCAATAAACGCGAACCGAATTCGGGCTGTGGCGCGCTCGAAGGGATCAACCGGATGCACGCGATCTTCGGCTGGTCGGAAAAATGTATCGCCGTGATGCCGTCGGATATGTGCGTCGCACTCGCAGCACTCGATGCGACCGTTAAGGTGCAGGGCGCGGATGGCAAGGAACGTTCGATACCGTTTGCCGATTTTCACCGTTTGCCCGGCGATATGCCCGAAAAAGACAATAATCTGGCGCACGGCGAATTGATAACCTCGATCGAATTGCCGAAAGATAATTTCGCGTCAAAGTCTTATTACCTGAAAGTCCGCGACCGCGCAAGTTATGCGTTTGCATTGATTTCGGTTGCCGTGGCGATCGAAACGGACGGCAAGAAAATCAAACAGGCGCGCGTTGCGATGGGCGGCGTCGCGCATAAACCGTGGCGAGCGTTTGAAACCGAAAAATTTCTCGTCGGAAAAGAAGCCACGGACGCCAATTTCATCGAAGCGGCGAACGCCGAAATGAAAAATGCGAAAGGTTTTGAGCATAACAAATTCAAGATCGAGCTCGGACGTCGTGCGATCGTTCGCGCTCTTTCAATGGCGATCAGCGGCAAGGCTTAAAGCAAGATTCAAGGGGGAAGAAAATGAGCAAAGTAAAAACTATTGGCGAAGCGGTCAGCCGGATCGACGGGCTTTTGAAAGTTACCGGAACGGCAAATTACGCGATGGATTTTCCGGTTGCTAACGCGGCTTATGCTTTTCTGGTCAAAAGCGAAATTGCGGCGGGGAAAATTCTCGATATCGAGACGAGCGCGGCTGAAAGATCGGCGGGCGTGCTTGCCGTGATCACACATAAAAATTCGCTCAAAACAAAACCGTCGCGGGCGGTGCGCGGCGGCGCGATGCTGCAGGATGCGAATGTCATTTTTTTCGGGCAGACGATCGGCGTGGTCGTTGCCGAAACCTTCGAACAGGCGCGGCTCGCGGCGCGGTTGATAAAAGTTAGATACGAAAAAACGGCGGCGCAAACCGATTTCGAAAAAATTAAATCGCAAGCCGTCAAACAGAAAGACCGCGAAGACAAACTGCACGGCGATGTCGAAAAAGCGTTCGGCGCGGCTGAATTTAAATTGGATGAAACATACAATACGCCGATCGAGCATCATCAGCCGATGGCTCCGCACGCGACGCTTGCGGTTTGGGAAGCGGACGACAAACTGACGCTTTACAACGAATCGCAGGTCGTCAACGGCGTGCAGGGCGCGGTTGCCGGGGTGTTCGGTTTGAAACCCGAAAATGTTCGCGTCATCACGCCGCACGTCGGCGGCGGATTCGGTTCGAAAGGCGGCGCGTGGGGGCACGTCGTCGTCGCCGCGATCGCTTCAAAAATGGTCAAGCGTCCCGTTAAATTGGCTTTGACGCGCCAGATGATGTTTAACTCGGTCGGTTTGCGCCAGCGAAATCTTCAGCGAATCAGGCTTGCCGCGACGAAAGACGGAAAACTGACGGCTTTAGCGCACGAAACGACGACCCACGGCGCCATCAACGAGGAATTTATCGAACCGTGCGGCGATGTTTCCGAGCATATGTACGACACACCGAATTTGCTCATCGCGTACCGCGCCGTGCCGATGAACGTGATCGTCCCGACCTACACCCGCGCTCCGGGAAAATCGACGGGCAGTTTCGCGCTCGAATCGGCGATCGACGAGCTTGCCTATAAATTGAAGATCGATCCGGTCGAATTCCGGATCAAAAACGAACCTGCGAAAGACCCGTCGAGCGGAAAGCCCTGGTCGTCCCGTTCTTTGATCGAGGCTCTGCGGCGCGGCGCGGAAGTTTTCGGCTGGAAAGACCGCAAGATGGAGCCGCGTCAGAATCGTCAGGGTGATTATTGGGTCGGCTACGGCATCGGCTGCGGAACTTATCCGGCGCGCCAGCGCGACACTTCGGCGAATGTAAAATTAACGCGCAGCGGCTCGGACGTTTCGGCAAGCATCGAGCTCGCCGCGTCGGATCTGGGCACGGGAACATACACGATCTTAGCGCAGACGGCGGCTGAAACGCTCGGCATTCCGATCGGAAAAGTCGGAATCAAAATCGGCGATTCGAGCTTGCCACCCGCCGCCGGTTCGGTCGGTTCGGTCGGCGCATCGAGTTTTGCCAACGCCGTTTACGAAGGCTGTCTGAAGGCGATGAGCGAATTACAGGCGAAAACGAACCGTCAATGGTTTGCCGCGCCGACCGTCGAGCAATTGATGGAAGCCGCGAATTTAACCGAATTTCAAACCCGCGTTGACGCCAAACCTTTGCCCGACGCGGAAAAATACTCGTCCAATTCGTTCAACGCGAATTTCGCAGAAGTTTGGGTCAACGCTTCGACCGGAATGGTCAGGGTCAACCGGATTGTCGCGGCACACGGCGCGGGACGCGTTTTGAATCCGAAAACCGCTAACTCGCAAGTCATCGGCGGCAGCATCTGGGGAATCGGGCAGGCTTTGACCGAAGAATCAATCATTGACCCGCGTTGGGGAAATTTTATCACGCGGACGTACGCCGATTATCACGTTCCTTCAAATCTCGATGTCGGCGAGATCAAAACGATTTTTATCGAGGAAG
>DATLOR010000218.1:0-8591 GCA_035536135.1 Pyrinomonadaceae bacterium
GAACGAACTTTATCCTTGATAAAATCTTTCTCTTCCTTGGTGGTTTTTTGTTCACCGAGAAGTTTTTGATAGGTACTGCTGATTCTCAGCCGCGGACTTCCGTCATCGGTAAAATAAATGACGAAATCGCCTTCGATCTTCTCGATATAAATTTCCGGCGCGACATAGATCGGTTCTTCCGACGAATAACGTCTGCCGGGATACGGGTCGAGAATCCTGATTTTGTTGATCTCTTCGTTGAGCGCGTGGAGCTCGACACCGACATCTTTCGATAAATGCTGCAGGCGATGCGGCTGCAGGTCTTCGAGATGATGTTGGACGAGTTCGGCGGCGAGCGATTTCCCTTCGCCGTTGGCTTCGAGCTGCGCCAAAAGACATTCTTTAACATCACGCGCACCGCAGCCGACCGGCTCGAGTTTCAAAACGATCTGCCGTGCTTTTTCGATCGTTTCGATCGGACAATCGCACATTTCGGCAAGCTCTTCATCGGTCGCATTCAAACGCCCGTCGCTGTCGAGATTCCCGATGATCGCATAAGCCGCATCTTCCGTCTCTTCATCGATTTGCGACAGATTTACCTGCCATTCGAGATGCTCGGTCAGAGATTCGGAACGCGATAAAAACTGTTCAAAACTCGGCGCGTCTTCCTTGTATTCGATTTCCTGCGTTTTATAGCCCGGGTCGAGATAATCCTGAAATTCCCTGCCGTAATCGATCTCTTCAAAAGCGTCGGATTTTACTTCCGAGAAATCATCGGTCTCGCCTTCAAAATCGATATTATGTTGTTCGTCAAAACCGTTTTCACTCGCTTTTTCGGCATTTGCACCTTCTGAAAAGGCATCCGAATAAGCAGAAATGTCGGCATCGGAGTTACTGCCGTTGAGAAAAGTTTCATCATTCCCGTCAGAATTCTGATCGAGAATTTTTTCGGAAATTTCCTCAAATTCCTCATCAGGTTGGACTTCTTCCAGAACCGGATTAGAGACCATTTCTTGAGAAATCAGGTCTTGTAGTTCAACCGATGTCATCTGCAACATTTCGATTCTCTGCCGCAGCTGCGGCGTCAGAACCATCTGTTGTTTGAGTGATGTTTGAAGTCTTAAAGATGACATATTATTTCAAGAAATTTATCTTCTGTATTTTTCTCCCCTTGATTGTTATCACATTCAAATTATACCGCTTTGTTTCTGAAATGTGAAAAATGAAAACGGCTATAAGCTGAATCTTTCGCCCAAATAAAGCCTTCTAACTTCATCATCTTCAACCAATTCGTCGGGTTTCCCGCTTTTCAGAATTTTTCCCTCCGCCATAATATAGGCACGGTCGGTAATTCCCAGAGTTTCGCGAACATTATGGTCGGTGATCAAAATTCCGATGCCCTGATTTCTGAGGTATAGAATGATTTCCCGAATATCGTCGATCGCAATCGGATCGATCCCCGCAAATGGTTCGTCTAAAAGGATATACTGCGGTTCGGTTGCCAGACAACGGGCGATTTCGACACGCCGCCGCTCGCCGCCCGAAAGTGCGTCGCCGCGGGTTTTGCGGACGTGTTCGACGCCGAATTCTTCGAGCAATTCTTCGAGCCGCGCAAACCGGTCGGGACGGGTCATTTTCATCGTTTCAAGAACGGCAAGAATGTTTTGTTCGGCGGACATTTTACGGAAAATCGAAGGCTCCTGCGGCAGATAACCGAGTCCGAGCCGTGCCCGCAGATACATCGGCAAGCTCGTCACATCCTGTCCATTGAGGAATATATTGCCGGTTTCGGCACGTTCGAGCCCGACCAGCATATAAAAAGTTGTCGTTTTCCCCGCGCCGTTTGCACCTAAAAGCCCGACAACTTCGCCCTGTTCGACCGAAATGCAGACATTATCCACGACGCGCCGCCGACCATAAGTTTTTTGCAGATGAAACGCCGACAAAGCATCGGCAAGCACATTATCGTGATTGCCGTTTGACGAATTTGCCCCGTTGTTGCTCGATATTTCCGACATTTTCAACTATTCGTTTTTCTTAACCTTATAAACCGAGCGCGTTCTGCCCGTGTTGTTCTGCTCCGATTGCGATTCGCCGACCACGCGGTTTTCGCGCATAAAGACCGTAACCTGTGCGCCTTGCGAAGAACCGTTTTCGGTGTCATCGATCTTCGCCGGATTTCCCCGAAGTATGGCGACTTCATTTTCCGAAGTATACTGCGCCCAATCGCCGAGCGCACGGCGGTTCGGCTGCGTGATCACGACATTTGTTTCGGCAATCGTTTTCGACATTTCATTTTTGTCGTCCATATAAATGTCGGCTTTGCCCGCTGTGATCCGGTCCGTCCCTTGCCGGATATCAACATTTTCCTCGTAGCGCAGCTGACGATTTTCACGATTGTAGAACAATTTGTTTGAAGAAGCATAAACGGGAACGGTCGTTTCCTTGCCTTTTTCCTTCTTTTTCGCGTCATACAGAACGCTTTGCACCGAACCTTCGGCAAAAAGCTGTCCTTCTTTTTGCTTCAGGAGTAATTTATCGGAACGAACGTAATTATTATCCTGCCACGCCCGCGCATTTCCCGTGTAAAGTCCGGTTTCTTCGGTGTGATTAAACTCTGCATTTGCCGCCGTAACAAAGACAGGCTTGTTCGTTTCCCCAAACGGCGTCGCGCCGCCGGTTTGTTTCTGGCTGTAATATGTCGTACTGACGTTGCCGCGCAAAAATGATTTTTCCGCGCGCGTGTCCCAATCGATTTCGTCGCCTTTTGCCCGCGCCCGCGAATCCCAAACAGTCGGTTCGCCGCCGCGCAGGCGAACGACTTCGTCATCCGCCGTAAAATTTATCCGCTCGGCAATTCCGTTGCGGTCAAGTTCTGTAAATTTCGTATTGCCAAGCGCGTCGAAAACCTGGACATCCTGCGTTTGCTGATTAAACTGCGCGGTCAGTTTATCGGCGATCAAGGTCTGTGTTCCGCGTTTATCGCTCGTCACGGTTGGTACGCGGACGGTTTTTGTCTTCGTCTGCGCAATACAAATCTTCGCATTGTTGCCGGTTGGGAAAAATTCGCAATCAAAACGGGGCGCGTTGACCGTCGTTTTGTAATTTGTCGCCGAATTTTGCAAAGGCTCGATGTAAAGCTCGGCATTTCCGACTGCTTCGGCTTTCGTCAAATCCTTGCCGTTGGCATTGAAAAATGTTTTGACCGAATCCGCCGTCAGCTTTTTATTTGCCGCGTCGGCGCTGGTTTTCGGAGCATTTAACTGAATCGTCGTCCGACCTTCGGTGTTCATTTGTTCCAGAAGTCCTTCACCGCGAAAACTCAAGTGAATCGCGTTCGGCGCAGTCAGAGTAACCTTTGAATATTCATTCGCTTGCACGGGAGTTAAAACCGCGTTGCTGTTTCCGACGACGTTTGCCGCTTGCAGCTGCTGATTATCATTAAAAGTCGCGTTCAGTTCGTTACCCGAAACTTCGGTCGTGCGTTCCGCCGAGGTCTGTTTGAGATACGCGTTACCTTTTGCGTTTGAATATTTGACCTTTTTATTCGGAAACAACAGTGCGGTCATCACATCGCCTTTCAGATACTCCGTTCCGTTATCGATTTCCGAATTTCCGTTCAGGAAAATTCTGCCGTTCGTTTGTTCATAGACGGCTTCCGAGGCTTTGATATTTGTCGGTTTATTGTCTTCGACGGTGACGATATGAACCCCGTTTTTCAGCTGAAAACGGTCAATGTCTTTTTCATAAAGAGCGTAGCCGGAATTGATCTTTGTCGGTTTCGCATCGTTTGTCGCCGTTTCGATCTCGACGTTTTCTGTGAGTTCAACGCTTTTCAGTTCTTTTTCGATTTTTGCCGTCGCTTTGTTTGCTTTCGTTCGCGTCCATTTTGAATTCGCGCTCGTCGGCTTTTGATAAACATCCACGTTTCCGCTCAGATCGATCTGCTTAATCTCTTTGTTTGTAAAACTTGCGACCGCGCGATCCGACTTTATATCGGTCGGCTGCGACATTTCGGAGTTTTGACCGTTTGGAATAATGTTGATAAAAACATTGTCCGAAAGCTCGATTTTTTCGGTGTTCTGGTCAACCATCGCATAATTTGCGGTGATCTTCGCGCTTTGAATATTGCTTTTGGTCAGTTCGTCATCCGGATTAAGCGCAAAGGCATTGATTTCGACATCCTTCATCAGTTCAAGCTTTTTTTCCTTGATCCTGACGAATGCGCCGAGCGATTTGCCCGTGATATTTTCTCTTTCAAACTCGACCAGTTCTTCGGCTTCAGCCGTTTCCGTTTCCTTTGTATAAACGATCTGGGCAGTTTTCACTTTCAGGGCATCGCGGGTTTCGATATTGACATTGCCCGCAAAATACGCCGTAAAATTTTTGTTTTCCGCCGGAATATAGATGGCTTTTTCGGAGGTTATCTGGTCTGATTTGTCGCCGATTTCGTCAAAAACCTGCAAAAAAACATTCTCAAGTTCCTGGTGATTATCGGTAAAAGTCGTTGCTTTATCGGCTTTAATGTAAAACTTTTTTAAATTGCCGTCGGTTTCCGTTCGTTCATAACCGTTAACTTCGGCAAGCACGTCTTTTGAAAGTTGAGCGTGCTCGGGTTTGAGGCGAAATTCCGTGTTTTTCCGCGCCAGATAAAACCCGATTCCGATTGCCAGAATCGTCACGCACAAAGCCGCGATCGCCCCGACGCGAAAATATTTCGGCAGATTCGCGCGTTTCTGCAATTTTTGGATATTTGGGCGTTTTGCGTCTGACACTAACATTAATTATCCGTTCTTAAATCTTCTACGACAAGTTGAAGCCGGGTATTTCCCTGCCAGGTGTTCGCTTCGGGCGTATAGGCTAATTCGATGCGTGTTCGGGGTTTGAGAGTTTGCTCTTTTGATTTTTCGACGCCGTCCCACCAAACCGCTTCGAATTGTTTGCCTTTGGCGTCCGCCACGCGCAGTTTCAGATGTTTTTCCTTCATCACATATGGTTCGTCGAGCAAAAACAAATCTTTCGTGACAAAAATCGGTTTCGGATTTCCCGCGCCGAACGGTTCGAGCATTTTTAATTCCTCAACGACCGATAAATCCAGTGTGCTTGCCAAAACGACCGCGTCAACTTTGATCTCGGGAATTAAATCTTCGTCCGACAGATTTTTGACAGCGTGTTCGTTTAATTTCACGCGTAAATCGTCAATGTTTTCCGCCTTGATCTTCATTCCAGCGGCGGCGGCGTGTCCGCCGAATTGCTCCATCAGATCGCCGCACGAATCCAATCCGTTGAGCAGATGATAATTGGCGATGCTTCGCGCACTGCCGTGACCGATGCCGTCATCCTCGATCGAAATCACGACTGAGGGACGATAAAGTTTTTCGGAAATTTTCGATGCCGCCAAACCGATCACGCCGCGATGCCAGCCTTTGCCTGCGACAACCGCGACGTGCGATTGACTTGCGCTTCCGCCGTTCTCGACATATTCAAGCAGGGCAAGCTCGGTAATTTCGCGCTGAATTTTCTGCCGTTCGAGATTGCGGCTGTTCAAAACATCTGCCAGTTCACGCGCTTTTTCAAAGGTTTCGGCTTCAAAAAGCTCGACAACGTGCCGCGCGACATCCATTCGTCCGGCGGCATTGATCCGCGGCGCGAGGCGAAAACCGATGTGATAACTAGTCATTTCAGCGTGGCAATCGGAAACTTCCATCAAGGCTTTCAACCCGAAATTATGCGCTTTCGGCAAATCCTGCAAGCCGATTTTAACGATCGCACGGTTCTCGCCCGTGAGCTTCATAATATCGGCAATCGTGCCGATCGCGACGACTTTCAAAAAGCCTTTGACGACGTTTTCTTTACCTTTTTCACGCAGCAAAGCATGCGCAACTTTGAACGCGACGCCGACGCCCGCGAGATTTTTGTCGGGATATTCGTCATCAGGCTGATTCGGATTAACGACCGCAAAGGCATTCGGCAAACCTTCGTCTTTCGTTAAATGGTGGTCGGTGACGATCACATCCATCCCGTTTTTCTGCGCCCACGCGATCGGTTCAAACGCCGTGCTTCCGCAATCAACCGTGATAACGAGCGAATAACCGCGTTCTTTTGCCTTTTCGAGCGCGGGAATGTTTAGACCGTAGCCCTCCGTAAAACGATTGGGAACGTGAAAACCCGTTTCCGCGCCGAGAATTTCCAAAGCTTTGCGCAAAACAACCGTGCCGGTCGTGCCGTCAACGTCATAATCGCCCCAAATCAAGATTTTTTCGCCGGATTCGACGGCTTTTAAGATGCGCTCGACCGATTTTGTCATATCTTTGAGCAAATTCGGTTCATGCAGATCTTCGTATGAAGGATTGAGGAATTTGTAAGCGGTTTCGGGTGATTCAAACCCGCGTGAAATGAGCAAAGCGGCAATCAAAGGCGAAACATTCAAGGCTTGTGAAAGTTTGTTAACCTGTTCGCGGTCGTGTTTTTTGATTACCCAACGCTTCATAACATTTGTCATTTAACATTTATCATTGAACTAAAAAGATAATTGTTCAATGATCGATGTTAAATGTTTACTAGCGGGCTTAAAACGCCTTGCCAAAGCAATATGAGAATTATA
This sequence comes from Pyrinomonadaceae bacterium, assembly GCA_035536135.1. Taxonomy (GTDB): domain Bacteria; phylum Acidobacteriota; class Blastocatellia; order Pyrinomonadales; family Pyrinomonadaceae; genus JAFDVJ01. The sequence goes on from DATLOR010000218.1 coordinate 6,584, forward strand.
GCACCGACAATGATTCGATAAATAATAAAGATTGCCGTCGAGTTTTTCTTTAAAAAAGCCAGTAAAAACCAAATTGACAGATATCCGACAATTCCCGCGACGATCGTTCCGACGGCGAGCGCGAGAAAATCGTCGCTCGAAAGCAGGTGTTTTTGAATCGCTTCCTTGAGTTCCAAAAGCCCGCTTGCGGTGATCGCAGGAATCATCAGCAAGAACGAAAACCGGGCGGCGGCTTCGCGTTTTTGTCCCGCGAAAAGTCCACCCATAATCGTCGAACCCGAACGGCTGGCGCCCGGGATCAGAGCCAAAACCTGAGCGAAACCGACCGCTAATGAATCAAGCAAACCGAAATCGCGCAACGCTTTCCGCTGGCTCCCGACGAGTTCCGCGAAAGCGAGCAAAACGGCGATCGCAATCATCATCGTCGCAATTATCCAGAGATTCTTGGTCGCCGGACCTTCGATGACTTTTTTAAAGTACAATCCGAGCGTGCCGATCGGGATCGAGCCGATGATGATCAGCCACCCGAGCCACGCTTCTTCCGAAAGCCAGATCGGACGAATCCCGTTCGTTCCCGAAAACCGCATTCCCCGTTTTCTGGTCAGAAGATTCCAATGGTCGCGGACAAACGCGGCGGAAATACTTAAAATGTCCGGTGCAAAATAAACAAAAGCGGCAAGCAGCGTTCCGAGCTGGATAACCGCCATCGTCGCCGTGATCTGTTCGGGATTTCCGTTATAAATATTTGTCCAACGGCTCGCAAAAACAAGATGCGCCGTCGAAGAGATCGGGATGAATTCGGTCAATCCCTGAACGATTCCGAGAATTATTGCCTGTAAAATGTCCATAAAATGGTTGTTTGTGGATGGCTAATCGTAAATTGTTAATTGTAGTGTTTGAACGGACAATTAACAACCGCCGATTACTCACGGTATCTCGCGCCGCTCGCAATGCGGTCGTACAGCCACGCGGGGAAAATTTTGCCGAGACGGACAAATGAAGCCAATTGCCACGGGAAAGCAGCGAATTTCTTTTTCTTTTCAATGGCGTTCAGAAATAAAGGAATTGCGTCTTCGAGCTCCATCACGAACGGTAATTTATTTTTTCGTCCGGCGGTCAAAGGCGTTTTGATAAATCCGGGCTGAATGATCGTGACCGCAACGCCTCTGTCCTGCACATCAAGCCGGATACTTTCAAATAAAGCGGTCATTCCGGCTTTTGATGCGGAATAAGCCGCTGATTTCGGTAAACCGCGAATGCCTGCAAGACTCGAAATCGCAACGAGCTGACCGCTTCCGCGTTCGAGCATCTGCGGCAAAACGGAGTAAACCGAATTAACCGCGCCCAACAGATTTATATCAATCACTTTTTTGACACCAGCCGGATGAATTTCCTGCGTTTCTTTATCTTTTCCGCCGATTCCGGCATTGGCGATCAAAATATCGATTCGCCCGTATTCATCGCACAAAGCGTTCGCACTTTTCTGAACGGCTTCGGCGTCAACAACATCGCACGCAAAAACCCGCGCTTTTCCGCCCGCGGCTTCGCATTTTTCGGCAAGTTCCCTGAGCAATTCTTCACGCCGCGCCAGAAGCCCGAGAATCGCGCCGCGTTTGGCGATTTCGACCGCCAACGCTTCGCCGATTCCGCTTGATGCGCCCGTTAAAAAAACGACTTTATCCTTCCAAAACATATTTATTTTTTGTCGTTGATCGAAAGCGAAATTAAACCGGACGACTCGTCTTCGTGCCGCTCTTCAGCCGCAATATCTCGTCCGCCATTCGATTTTCTTAAAACCATCAAACGAATATTCATTCGTTTAAAAATGACCTCGACAAAAATTGCTGCGAAGCCATAAACAAATAGAAAGACTACAAGTTGAATAATGTTGAAAACCACCTGATTTTCCAAACCGAGAATTTCTTTAAAGAAAAGAAAAAGCGGCAACATAAGAACATAAGAAAGAACAGTTAAAACAAAGGAAATTATGTTTTTTAAGTATTTAGTT
>DATLOR010000219.1:0-4186 GCA_035536135.1 Pyrinomonadaceae bacterium
TCTGCCTTCGCGCATTTCCGCTTCGACCTTTTCGTGCAAAACGTAAAGTTCGGAAAGCTCGGCAACCAGTTTTTCCTCTTTCAATTCCTTCAAACGATTTTTGATCTGCCAGATCTGGCGAATCGCCCGCACGAGCTCGTCGCCGATCGAATCGCCGCGCACCAGATCGGGCGAATCGCGGAAATCCTCGACCAGTTTATTCAAACGATTCTGGTCACCCGACGAATATGCGTCGTTTAATTTCGACATCAGTTCGTGGCGTTTTGCTTTTTCTTCCGCGTCGAGAGCCAGATCGGGATGAATGATTTTTGCCAGATTGTGATAAGCCTTTTTCGCCTCAGCGGTCGGCTGCCATTTGAACGAACAACCGTCGCCGTCTTCGACATTCACGGCAGATTCTTCGGCGCGGCGGCGCAATTCTTCGGCGCGTTTTTTGATTTCCTCGTCGTCCGGCACGAGCTTGACTTCTTCTTCGGCGATCTGCGCTTCGATTTCGTCGAGTTCGGCATAAAACCGCGCGACTTCCATCGTGTACTGCGCCTCAAATCGTTCGAGGTCGGCGCGAAGCTCGGTCATTTCTTCTTCGCGGTCGGCAAGTTTGTCCTTCAAACGCTCCAGGACGCGGCGTTTTTTGTTCAACTCAAGTTCTTCCGGTGCTAAAACATTCATAAGAAATTTGAAACCACAGATTAACACAGAGTTGAACAATAGCTAAAAAGAAAACGGAAGGACGGGCTTTCATCCCTCATCCTTCCGCCTTCATCCTGTTTAAGAGTTCCGACACGCGGAACTTAAAATTTTAGCTTTATCAGCCTTGCCGTTCGGTAAATTTACTCAAGGAAGATTCCTCGGATTGCCGGATGATCGAAAGATTTTTATATTCCTTTTCGGTCAGCATTTCGTCCTTAAAATCAGCATTCGGTTTATACCATGGCTGCTCGGAGAAATATTTTTGCAGTTCCTTATCTTTGAAAATCCGCCCGTGCCGCGCGTAAATTTCATTGCGCAAAACCCGTAAATCCTCAATAAACAAGCCGTCCAGCATATCCTGCGAAATCTCTTCGGTCGCCATATATTCGCGCCAGTCGGCTTCCATCCGTTCGATGAGCTTGACGTTTTGCTCTTCGATCTTGTTGAGCTTGACTTTTGACTGGTCTTTGAGCGGTTTGTACCAATCGCGCCACTGAAATTCCTGCAAAAAACCCGGCGTTGTGTACCGGCGACCACGGCGCGCATAAAACTCGAAACGCATCAGACGCAGATCATTGAGCGAGATGCCGTCGAGCAATTCTTCGGTCAGCAGGACGTTCTGAAATTTGTCCATATCGCCGACCGAAACCGCCGTATTCGTAAATCGTTCCTTCCGGCTGCTCAGGCTTTCGAGATTTTTACGCTCGATCTCGCTCAAAACCGTCGGTGAATATTTCGGATTGCGCCGGTACCAGTAACGCTCGTCGAAATATTTTTGCAGCCATTCGCGCTCGGGAAAAGTCTTGCCGTGAATCGCTTCGATCTCGGCGATCATAATCTGCCAATCAACCGCCGAAGCTGAAAAAACCTTATCTTCGGGAATTTCTTTTTTTATCCAGTAGCGCAGATCGCCCGGCTCGACATTGTCGTGCCGTTCGGCTTCCGCCATTCGAATTATATCGAGATTGGCGCGTTCCATCGGCGTCAGAACCGAATTTTTAAAGTTCTTGTTCGGCTTATACCACGGTTGCTTTTCGAGATAATCCTGAATCGAACGCTCGGTAAAAATCCGTCCGCGCTTGCCGAAAAGAATTCCGCGGACAATCGCGAGTTCGTCAACCGATTCTTCATCGACCCAGTATTTCAATTTGTCGAGCTGCGCTTTCGTAACTTTTTTCTTTGTAAAATCAAACTTGTCCCATTTGTATGATTTAAACACCTGCTCATCGTCAATCTGTGCCGCGACAATCCGGCTGACCGCGAAAATGAGCAAAATCCCCAAAAATATCTGTTTGAATCGAACCATCTTTTTTGCTTCTCCTAAAACATTCAACTAGGCTTGGATAATCTCAAAACTCGTCGTGATTTCGACCGTCGGGCGCACGGTCGCGGCAACCGAACAATATTTCGTGTCCGAAAGCTCGATCGCGCGCGCCAGTGCCTGTTCGGAAACGTCGTGCCCATACACGATATGGTGAATGTGCATCTTCGTAAACGAACGCGGGTGCTCGTCGCGCCGCTCGCCCGTAATTTCAACGCGGTAATCGGTAACGGCTTGCCGTTTTTTCTCTAGGATCGAAACGACATCGACTGCCGTGCAAGCCGCGACCGAAACGAGCAGTAATTCGACCGGAGTCGGCGCGGATTTTCTTTCGCCTTTCGTATCAATAGTTAGCGAATAATTGCCCGGCGTCGTGGCGATCAGAAATTCGTCGCCCGCATCTTTGACGGTTGCTTTGTATGTAATATTCGACATTGGAAAACTCCTTTTTTAGAACGTGATTTTTAACGATATTTTGCCGAATTTTAGCATATAATTTTCAGGATTTCGCAAACAATTTTCGCAAACAACCTTTTGGCATATAAAATGCTTCAAAACTATTGTCAAACAAACAGTTTGAGGCTTTTCGACTATATTAGGAGATTGATAAAAGATGAGCAGATTCAGAAGTGTCTTTGCGGTTTACGTGGCGGTTGGTTTAATGCTTTGCGGTTTTGCGGCGCAGACAAACGCACAGCGAACGCGCAACGAAAGAGAGATTCGCAATATCGTGCAAAATTTGGATTCCAAGGTTGACGATCTTCGCTACAGCCTGCAATACGGCTTGAAAAACAGTTCGGTTAACGACCGGGATGCCGACACGGTGGAAAATTATGTGTCAACGCTGGACGGGAAAATCAAAGATTTTCAAGATAATTTAGATCAACGGCGCGAAAACGCGGACGATGTCACCGATATTTTGAACGCGGCGAAAGGCATTAACGATTTTCTGGTTGGGAACAAAGTCAACAACACCGTGCAAAAAGATTGGACGGGTGTTCGCACGCTTCTAGACCAGTTGGCTTCGAACTACAATGTTTCGTGGAATTGGACGAACGGGAATTACAACAATAATTCCACAAATTCGAATTATCCGACGACGAATTATCCGACAAATAATTCGAACAGTTACGGTTTGACCGGCACTTATCAGCTCGACACGTCAAAAAGCGAAGACACCCGCGACATAATCGAAAACAGCGGCGCGACGACCGACGCACAGCGCGAAGATCTGCAAAACAAACTCGAAGCCGCCGACCAGCTGGCGATCGAAGTTCGCGGCTCGCAGGTGACGCTCGCTTCTTCAAAAGCCGCGCCGATCTCGTTTACCGCCGACGGTCGCACGAAAACCGAAAACGTCGGCGGCAGAACGATTCGCGTTCGCGCGACGCTTCGCGGACAGGAATTGACTGTTTCGAGCCTCGGCGGCGAAACCGATTACACCGTGACTTTCACGTCGCAGGACAACGGAAAATCGATGAAAGTAACGCGCCGCATCACGACCGAATATCTGAATCAGACGGTTTTTGCCGAAAGTTTCTACAACAAAACCGATGCGGTCGCGCGGCTCGACATTAATACGAATCCGAGTACGAACACGACCTCTAATTATCCGACAAACACGGACGACAACAACGGAAATTATTCGAGCAACGACCAAAATGACACTCCGAACTCGAATTATCCGACGACAACCAATGCGCGAACGGGCAATTTTATCGTGCCGAACGGAACGATGATCACGGGAACTCTGGAAAACGAAATTACGACCAAAGTTTCGCAGAACAACGACCGTTTCAAGATGACCGTTCAATCGCCGAATGAATACCGCGGCGCGACGATCGAAGGTTACATTACGGGCATCAACCGTTCGGGCAAGGTTTCGGGACGCTCGCAGATCACGTTCAATTTTGAAAAGATCACCCTGCGCAACGGTCAGACCTACGAGTTTGCGGGTTACCTGCAAAGCGTGACGGACACCAACGGCAAAGTCGTCAAAATTGATACCGAAGGCACGGCGAAAGGCGACAGCCAAACGAAAGAAACCGTCAAACGCGGCGGAATCGGCGCCGGTTTGGGCGCACTTATCGGAGCCATCGCAGGCGGCGGAAAAGGCGCGGCGATCGGCGCGATCATCGGCGGCGGCGCGGGTGCCGGCTCGGTCGTTCTGCAGGG
>DATLOR010000220.1:0-15677 GCA_035536135.1 Pyrinomonadaceae bacterium
CCGCGAGAAGCTTGCGAAGCATATTCGTAAAAACAAAAACCGCCTGGGTCACTTGTCCTTTCGAGTTTCGCAAGGGTTCCTGCCGTGCGCCCATCGGTGCGAAAAAGGCGCGGAAAATATGCGACATCGTATCGATTAAAAAAACGCGTTTAGGTTTTGATTCAGATTCTTTTGCCATTTGGCTTTGATGATAAAAAATGTCGTTGGCGGTTACAAGTTGCGAGGTAAGAAAGTTGCCGAAAGTTTTTTTATAGATATAATTATGCGGTCATACATTTTTTAAGGGCATGCTTTTTGGATTTTTATGCCGAGAGATTTAACCTCCGAATCATTTGCAAAACTACTCAATGCTTTTTCTCAGGATAAAGCCGAGGCGGCAGATGTATATAAAAAATTGCACGAATCGCTCGTCAGATTCTTTCAAATGAAAGGGCTTTCCGATCCGGATAAAGCGGCTGACGAAACGATTGACCGGGTGGCGGAAAAGATCGATCAGGAAAAAGAGGTGCAGGATTTAACCAAATACGCGTTCGGGGTCGCGAAATTTGTTTATCTTGAAAAACTTCGCCGGGAGAAAATCGGTCTGCACGCCGTTGACGGATTTTATCTGAAAACCGGGTCGCCGAAGAAATTCGGGGAAGCCGACGAATTCGAACCGCTCCGCGAATGCTTCGAAAGTTTGTATGAACACGAGCGGGAATTGCTTAAAAAGTATTTTGAAGACCTGCCGTTTGACCAGCTTTCGGAAAATCGTCAAAAAATGGCGGATCGCGAAAGAATCGATCTAAATGCTCTAAGGAATAGAGTTTCGCGCCTTCGAAGGCGTCTCGAAGAATGTCTGGGCAAAAAAAAATAAATTTTTTTTGAGATTTGCGTGATTTTTTGAAAAAAAACGACACTTATATATAGAGGCTTTTATGAAAAATATCAGCGACGAACAATTCAGAGCGTATTTTCTCGGTAAATTGCCTGAGCCGGAAGCAGAGATTCTTGAAATTGAATGTGTCTCAAGCGCGGTATTGACCGAACAGGCACAGGTTGTCGAAGGAGAGTTGGCGGACGACTATCTGCGCGGGAATCTTTTGGCGGCGGACGCGGCATTGTTTGAAACAAATTATCTGATAACCGAAGCGCGGCGCGAAAAACTGCGTGTGGCGGAAGGTTTGTGGGAAATCGTCAAAGCACCTGCACGGAAGCCCGCGACGGTCATTTCCGCTGCGCCGGGCTCACTTTTGCAAACGCTTTTCGGCAGGCGAAAAGCCTTTCAGTTTGCTTTCGGCGGCTTGATCCTACTGCTCGTTTTCGGCGCCGCCGCTTTTTATTTACTGACTTTGACGATTAATAAAACGGACGTTGCCGAGGTCAAGGACGCAAATCAAGCTTCGAAAAACGAAACGCCGGTCATTCAAAAACCTGATAACCGGATAGCTCAAAATCCGGCTACGGAAAATCAAAATCCGAGATCCGTTTCGACCAATCCGGTCGTTCAAAACAAAGAACCTGCCCCCGAAGCAGCTCTCCCGCAAAAAAATCTACCTGAAATAAAATCGGTTTCAACTCCCAAAAATGTCGAACCGAAAAGGTCAGCGCTGGCGCTGGTCGTCAAACTTATGCCGGGAAGCTTGCGCGACGAAGGCGAACAATCTTTGACAATCGCGCCGAATGTCAAAAATCTGAATTTTCTTTTGAGTCCGGCGGGCGAACCGAACAACTATAAAATCTACCGGGCGGTTTTGAAAACTCCCGAAGACGGCGTAATTTTTACTTCGCCGAACTTGAAATCGCTGAGTTTTATGCTTCCCGCCGAAAAACTGCAGAACCGGACTTATGTAATCTCGCTCGAAGGACAAAATCCGCAAAGCGAGTTTGAATCGATCGCCGATTACACGTTCCGCGTTCGCCGCTAAATGCTCGAAAGTTCGGGCATCTAAATCAACTTTTTCAATATTAAATTTTGTTAAAGTAGAACAGAGTCGCAGGCAGAGATGCCCGCGACTCAATTTTTTTCGTTTATTCACCGTTGAGCGTAAAACCCGACCAGAAGCGCGGATTGCTGAAGCGGGGAATTTGCCGCAATTCGTTTTGGGCGGTGCGGAGCGCGGCGGACGGCGTCTGATTATCTTTGAGCATTGCGCGGTAAAATCTTTTCATCAATTCGGCGGTTGCCGCGTCTTCGACCTTCCACAAGCTCGACACGACGCCGGACGCGCCCGAATACATAAATCCGCGGGTCAGCCCGACAATTCCTTCGCCGTCAATATCTTTTCCGAGCGCGGTCTGACACGCGCTGAGAACTACCAGATCCGTGTTCAGATGAAGCGAATACAGATCAATGACGCGTAAAAAACCGTTTTGCGGGTTGCGGTTTTCATCGTAAAGCGAAAGCACCAAACCGGATAATTCGGGATTTTGCTGATTCAAAAAACCGTGCGTGGCAAAATGCAGAATCCGGTAGGAATTAAAATCGCCGCGTAAAAAATTCTGCCGCGAGGCATCCGTGCCGAGTGCCAGAACCGTCTGTTCGGGCGCAAATTTTCCGATCTCACGCGCCTCGAAACCGCTGAACGGAAGACGCGCCAGCCGGTCGAGTCCGAAATCCCTGAGAACCATCGCCAGATTATTCGAGAGATCCTTGACGTCCGACGGATTTTTCGGGGTTGGGGATTTGATCTCAAAACGCTCGTCGTCTTCCTGAAAAACCGGATCGGCAAAAACAGCGAGCAATTTGTCGCTTGATTTTTGGCGGCTGGCTTTGTTTTCACGCAGAAAAGCGAGACTTGCAAAAGACGGCGCGTTGACGATTTCGATCGTCGAAGCCACCGGCTGATAAACCGCGTCAGGCGTCAAAGTCAGTGCGGAAAAAGGAATCAGCTGCAATCCGCCGTCGGCAATCACGACGATCTGTTTGGCGTTCTTAACTTCGCCCGCCACCGGCGATAAAATTTCGCGGCTCAGATTTTTCGATTTTTCGATGACCGCTTTATCGTTTTTGGCGACGCGATCCGTCAGCGCGAGATAAAGTTCCCGGGCGGCTTTATTGATGACAGCTTTTGACGGCAATTTCGCGAGCTTGAGCGAATCTTTGCGGATCACCCAAACGTAGCTTTCTTCAGCGCCGAGCGCGAATTCAACGATCGCCGTATTTTCGTCGATCAATTTTTGCGCATCGGCAAGCGCGAAATTTTTCGATTGATTGAGCGCCGAAAACTGCGGATTTTTCTGCCGCACGTTTTCCTGCAAAATCTGATATTCATCGAGCTTTTTATTTAATTCAGCTTCGGCTTCATTTTGCAGAACCGGATTTTTTGCTTTCAGGGCTTCGACGCGCTTGAATTCGGCGGCGGCAATCGCTTCGAGCAGTGTTTGTTCCTGCGTAAAAAAATCCTTCGGCGCAAATTCGTTCAGGTTCAAGCCGCTTTCGATCAGATTTTCCATCAAACTGCGCGCCCGGATTTTTTCGTGGTTTTGCCACGCTTGCTCCAAAAGACTTACGTCTGCCGTTTTTTCATAAAGCTTGATCAGCACTTCGATTTCCAATTCGTAATATTTTTTCAAGATCGAAAGATAGCTCGTCCGCTGGTTTTTTCCCAGAAACTGGGCGCGGATAACTTCCGAATTACTGATCGCGAGCTCGATATTTTGCCGCGCGGTTTCAAGATTTCCCGCCTGATTTTCAAGTTTTGCGAGATTGTAAAGCGAATCGGCTTCGGCGTAACGGTCTTTGGTCTGACGGTTTGTCTCGACCGCTTCGGTAAATAAGCGGCGGGCATCATCAGTCTGTTTGAGCGCAAAATAAGTATTTCCAAGCACATTTAACGCCGCCTGGATCTTAACCGGATCGATCTCGCGATAATTTTCAACGGCTGTTTTCGCGACTTTCAAGGCTTCCGTGAACCGCTGGGTTTCATAATAGATCAAACCCAGCCGGACGCGGATATAGCCCGAATAAAGAGTTCGTTTTACTTCCTCGGTGATCTTTAAAGCCTCGCTCAAGTTTTGTTCGGCTTCGGCGTATCTTTTTTGATTGGCGAGTATTCCGCCGACGTTGCTTTTAATAAAAGCGAGGCGGTACGGATTTTCATAATCCTTCACAATTTCATAGCGTTCGAGCGCGATCCGGTTATATTTCAGAGCATTTTCCAGATCGCCCGAATTGCTGTAAAGCGACGCAAGATTCGTGTAAGTGCGGTAATCGGTCAGAGGGTTTTTGTCCTCTTCGAGCCGCAAAGATTCGCGGCAGGCTTCAAATCCTTTCTGAAAGTTTTGCGTGTCGTTATACATCCGGCAGAGCGAGGTCAGAGCCGCGGCTTCGTCTAACTTATTGTTAAATTTCCGGTGCAATGATAATGCTTCGTCAAAATAGCCCTGACTTTTTTCGACATAAAAAGAACGCGGGTTTTCGAGACTGTCGTAGTCGCGCATTTCATCGGCGAGATAAGTCAAACAGATCGCTTTCCCGGCTTCGTCGCCCGTTTTCGACCAAATATCCAGAGACTTTTCGTAGAGCCCGATGGCTTTGGCTTTCGCGCCTAATTCGTTGCCGTTAATGTATGCGAGATGAAAAAGCGCGGTTGCCTGTCCCTGAAAATCGTCGGTTTTCTCAAACAGCGCGAGAGCTTTTTTGAGTTTCTCGACCGCCTGCGCCGATTTTTCCAGGCGATTTTCCGCACCGAATAAAATTTCCCGCGCCGCGCCGAGAAGCTTCATCGCCTCGGCGCGCTGCAAATCTTTTTCACCGGCGGGGCGTTCATCTTTAAGCAGGATCGTGTAGCTTCCGCCGATATTTCCCGGGCGGCGCGAGTCGAGCTCGATGCGGTATTCGCCCGTCTTTTCGGCAACGAAAAACAATCTGTCGGATCCGGCAAAACCGCCCGGCGCGTTTGAAACCGAGATTTTTTCACCGTTCGGCGCAAAAGCCGCGAGCGCAAGATCAACTCCTTTTCGTTCACAAGTGATTTCGATAATTTCATTTTCCCGTGCCGGAACGGAAAAAATGTCCTTCGTGCCGTTTTTGAAATCACGCGAAACCGGCGCATTTAACAGGAGCGGCGCGGCTTCCTGTAAATTAAAACCGGGAATTGCTTGACTTAAAAATAAGCAGCAGAAAATTGTAAACACAAAAATTTTCTTTTTTTGACTCATATCCGCAAAAAAAACTACTCTAATAAAGTTTTGGTAACTTTATGACGTTCTGATATGTATTAAATTGCTAATTTACCGAAAATTTAAGCGCAGGGGAAAATAATTGAAAATATCGTCGGCAGTTTTATTAAAGTTTTTAACAGCAATTCATAATTGGAAAATAACATTTTTTCACCATAAAAACAAAAGGTTTGGCGGAAGAAGGCATTCGCCCGGGTAAGCCGTTTCAATCCTTTTTTGAAATCGGCGGAGAAGTTTTTGTGAATAATTTCCCGAATACGGTTTGACAACAAAAAAGACGGTGCGATATTCTTATGATTCGTTTTTGAAACGAGGTTTGTTATTTGAATGCATAAATTGAAAGTAATTTCTTGTAGTTAGTAGAGATAGTTTCATCACAAACCACTTATGTGGTCGGTTCGTCTAGGGGTCTAGGACACCGCCCTTTCACGGCGGCGACACGGGTTCAAATCCCGTACCGACTACCATCTTTTTTTAGAAAATCTGCATCTATCATTTAAACCGATTCGCTTTCATCGAAAAGCGAATTTTTTATTTTATAGGGAAGAAATGCTGAAAAATCTATTATTTACAATCGTTTTCGTGTTGTCGGCAGTTGCTTTTGCAGGAGCGCAAACCGTGCCGACGGGGACCGATACGGTTTTGATCCTGCCGTTTGAAAATACCTCGCAAAGAGCCGAATTTAACTGGGTCGGCGAAAGTTTTGCCGATTCTTTGGCGGACTTATTGAAAGTTCCGAGCCTCAATGTCGTTTCAAACGACGAGCGCAAGATCATTCAGCAGCGTCTGCGCGTTCCTTTGACGAGCTTGCCGAGTCTGGCAACTTCTCTAAAGCTCGCGCGTGAAGGTAAAGCGACGCTTTTGATTGCCGGAAAATACAATATCGTTCCGGCGCAGGGCGAAACGGCGGCGATCGTCAGCGTAACGGTGAAAATCATTCGCGTTAACGAAGGCAGGTTTTTGAGCGAAGAATTTGCCGACGGCAGACGAATTACGCGCGATGTCTATCTGAACGCGGCTCTGGCAGATCTGCAAACCGTGCAGGGACAAGTTGCTTATCAGATCTTGTACCAGCGCGACAAGGCTTTGCCGTTTGCCCAGAATCAGTTTATCGAAGCCGCCAACAAAGTTCCGGCTCGGGCATTTGAAGCATATATCAAAGGATTGCTGGCTTCGGAAGCCGATCCGCAAACGCGGGAAAATTATTTGAAAAACGCGATGCGGATCTACGCCGAAGAAAAAAGCGGCGCAACTTACGCGGATGCCGCGCTCGAACTCGGGCATTTATTTTTGAATCAGCGCAAATTCCCCGAGGCGATCGATTATTTTTCGCGGATTCCGCAGGACTCGACGTTTTATCCCGAAGCCGCGTTTTATACGGGCTTGATTCACTGGCAGCAGCAGAATTACGAGCAGGCTCTGGCGGTTTTGCGCCCCTTGGCGGAAGATTTGAAATTAACGAGTGTTTATAACACGATCGGCGCGATCGCGATTCAGGCTTCGCGTGCCGAGAAGAAAAACAAGGGCAAATCCGCCGCGCTTTTGAACGAAGGGCTCGACCTTTTGAAAAAAGCTCTGGATTCCGCGCCCGACGAATCGAACGTGCGTTTTAACTACGGGTTTGCGCGATTTTTGAATGCGCAATACGCCGAAGCCGCGCAGGAATTGCGCCCCGTTCTGGCAAGCAGTCCGAAAGACGGCGAGAGTTATTTTCTTCTGGCGAAAACCCTGGAATTGCTGAAAGACAGTTCCGCCGCCGATTTTGACAATCAGGCACGAAGATTTTTGACCGAAGGCGACCGTTACGCGAAACTGCAAACCGAATGGTCGCGTTCAAAAACGACAGACTCAATCGGGATGCGCGTCGTTCAACCGCCGCGCAGAGATTTTGTCGGCGTGATCCTGCTCAAAAATCAAACCCGCACCGTGCAGACGCCGGTCAATGAAACCGAAGCGATGCTTGTGCAGGCGCGTCAGTTCTACAAAGACGGACGCGACGACGACGCGATGACGGTTTTGCGGCGCGTACTGGTCAGCGAACCGATGAGCGCGGAAAGTTATTACCTTTTAGGAATGATTCATCTGCGGCGCGGCGATAAAGAGCAATCGGTGAGCAGTTTGAAAACCGCCCTCTTCTGGGATAACCGTTTGATCAATGCCTACATCGCACTCGTCAAGATTTATGTTGAAAAAGGCGATTGCCTGCAAGCGAAAAATTATCTGACTTCCGGTCTCGAAGCTCTAAATCAGCTGGAAAGAGATTCGGCTTCGACCGCACAGATCGAAGAGAAAAAACAGGAAGTCGAAGGTTTGCAGAGACTGGTTGAAAGATGTTCTACCAAATAGTGTAACTTTCGATTTGGGATTTGGGATTTGGGATTTCGGATTTTTATGATTTACAAAAAGTAAAAATCAAATAAACCCCCGTGTTTATTGGTATATAACGCAAAAAAACAAATCCCAAAGCCCAAATCCCAAAGCCCAAATCCTTTTGGCACGCTACGTGCAATAGTGTAAAGCGGCTAGCTTGATGAAGTTTATCGAGACCCCGCCGCCAACACTTCTCCGAGCGCGGTTTGCCACTGCACTCGACCACCTTCCGAGCGTTCCTTCAGTTGTCCTTCCGATTGTGAGCCTAGTCAGAAATGACTAGGCTCTCCTGCTTTTAAATCCTTTATTTACCGACATTTTAAGAAAAACCAATAATTACTTCGGTTTGGTCAGACCTTTTTCAAGCAATATCAGGCAAAGGTTTCAAATTGACTGAAAGATTACCGGTTTTTGTAACCGAATGACAAAAATCGTCATCTTTGATTGACAAAATTTGTGCGCACTTTCAAGCTGACCGTTCAATCTGAATGAAGCTCTTTCAAATTGATTGAAATTGACGGGTTTAGCTCACGACTCGCCAAAAATTTTGCTAAACTGTTGGCGAGATGAATAAATTGTCGCGCCTCCGAAAAAATCTGCTTTCGCCACTCAGCGCGGTCTTCGCAATTGTTTCCGCGATACTTTTGATTTTGGCGTTTCCCGGTTTTGAATACTGGTTTCTGGCGTGGGTTGCGCTCATGCCGCTGTTTTTTGCGATCGAGCGCGAAAAAGAATCGATTGTGAGATCATTTCTGGTCGGCTGGCTGTTCGGGTTGATTTTCTTTTTCGGAACTTGCTGGTGGCTGACGTTTGCGCCGATCACATATGCCGGAATGCCGTGGCTCCTTGTTTATTTTTTTATGTTCTGCGCGGCAGCGGTCGTCGGGATTTTTCCGGGTATCTTTGCGGCATTGTTTTCAATTTTGCTTAAAAGATTCGGCAGTTACGCCATTTTGTCCGCGCCGTTTCTCTGGACATTTACCGAATTTCTGCGAATGTGGCTGACGGGCAATAATTGGAACGCAATCGGCTATTCGCAGGCTTTTTTACCTTGGTGGGCGAAATTGGCTTTTCCGGCTAATATTCAGATGGCAAGCGTTGGCGGCGTTTATCTGGTTGGATTTTTCGTTTTAATAATCGCAACGCTTTTGACTTTCTTTTTAGTCAGAAAACAAATCATCGGCGCATCGGTTTTTCTAATCCTGATTTTGTTGATCGGCAGTGCGAGTTCTTTTTACAAACTGATGACGACGCCAAGTGTTTTGCTGATTGAGCCGGCTATTGAAGCTCGGATTATCGCTGTTCAGCCGAACGTGCCGATGAACGGCTTGACGCTTGAAAAATATCAGCAACTGCTGACGCGCCACGTTGAACTCGCCGAAAACGCCTTAAAACAGCGAACGACGGGCAACGAACAACCGACAACCATAATTTTTCCCGAATCGCCGATGATCTTTCAATACGGGCGCGATGAAGAATTGCAACAATACCTGCGCGATTTTGCCGTGCGCAATAACGCTTCGGTTTTGTTCAATTCCGCTGAATTGACAGCAGATAAACGTTTTCTCAATTCCGCCGTGATGATCGACGAAAAAGGCGAAAAAACGGCGCAATACGACAAAATTCATCTGCTTCCGTTTGGCGAATATATTCCGTTTCCCGAACCGATCGCGAGCCAGATGCCTGCGTTTGTCGGGAATTTTCAGTTCGGTAATGAATACGATTTACTGCAGTTCGGCGAGGCGAAAGGCGGCGTGATGATTTGTTTCGAATCGCATTTCGGCGAGCTTTCTCGCGAATACGCGCGGCGCGGCGCCGACGTTCTGATCGAAATGACGAACGACGGTTATCTCGGTAATACGCCGGTTTTGCGCCAGCATCTCGCGAATTCCGTTTTTCGCGCCGTTGAAACGAACCGCCCGCTTCTCAGAGTCGCGAACGTCGGCGTGACGGCTTATATCAACGAACGCGGCGAAATACGGGATGCGGCGGACGTTTATGCGGAAGCCACGCGCATTTGGACGATTTCAAAGTCGGACGGCAAGCAAACAATTTATGTAAAATACGGCGATTGGTTCGCGTGGCTTTGTTCACTGGTCAGTTTAGCGTTATTATTTGGAAGTTATTTTTATAAGAAAACGCAGATCGAGACAGATTCGCAAAAGTAATTTATTAAGCAATGGAATTAAACGATTTACAAACAAAATACGAAGAAATAAAAGAGAAAGTTACCCAACTTGGGAGGTTTCTTTGACGCGCCTCGAAAGCAATCGGAACTTGAAAAGTTAGAAAAACAAATCTCCGAGCCTGATTTTTGGAACGATTCGGAAAAAGCCCAAAAGATCGTTCAGCAGCGAAGCCGGATCGAAAAGGCTCTCGCGCAGCAGGAAAATTTTGAAACCGCCGTTTCGGACGCGGAAGTTTTGATCGAATTTGCCGCCTCGGACGAAAATTCTTTTAAGGAACTTGAAAATTTAATCAATCGTTTGGAAAGCGAAGTTTCGCTTGCCGAAACGCAGAGTTTGCTCTCGGGCGAAACCGATCCGAACAATGCGATCTGCTCGATTCAATCGGGCGCGGGCGGCACGGACGCACAGGACTGGGCGCAGATGCTTCTCCGAATGTATCTGCGCTGGGCTGAACGCAAAGGCTTTAAGGTCGAGATCATCGACGAGCAGTCGGGAAGCGAGGCGGGCATCAAATCGGCGACGTTTCGCGTCGAAGGCGATTACGCTTACGGGCTTCTGGCGAACGAAGCGGGCGTTCATCGGCTGGTGCGGATTTCACCGTTCAATTCGGGCGGCAGCCGCGAAACCAGTTTCGCTTCGATGTTCGTTTCGCCCGAAATTGATGAAAATATCGAGGTCGAGATCAACGACAAGGATTTGCGCGTTGATACGTATCGTTCGACAGGCGCGGGCGGGCAACACGTCAACACGACCGATTCGGCGGTCAGAATTACGCATCTGCCGACGGGAATCGTCGTTACGTGCCAAAATCAGCGTTCGCAGATTCAGAACCGCGCAGTCGCGATGCAGGTTTTGCGTTCGAAACTTTACGAGCTCGAACTCGAAAAACGCCGCGCCGATTCCGCCGATCTGGAAGCGACCAAGCAGGATATTTCGTTCGGTTCGCAGATTCGCAACTACGTTTTGCACCCTTATCGGCTGGTCAAAGACACACGGACGAAGTTCGAAGTTTCGGATGTCGAAGCGGTTTTGGACGGCGATATTGATGATTTTATAAAGGAATTTCTACTTTTCAAAAAAGGTGCGCAAGTCCCGGCTTGAAAAAAATAGTTTTATAGAAAAATGGCAACGACAGCGGCAAGAAAAAAACAGATTACGGCAAAAACCAATTCGCGGAGCAATGAAATTATCGCGGTGATTTTGCTTGCTCTGGCAGTTCTGGTTTTTCTTTGTCTGGTTTCCTACAATCCGATGGATCCGACGTTTAACACGGTTTCGTCGCAAAAAGTTCAAAACTGGGTTGGCGTGGTCGGCGCAAATTTTGCCGAATTCTTAGTTTCGATCGTCGGTCTGACGGCGTATTTTTTGCCCGCTTTGATCGTTCTAATGGCGTGGCGCGTGTTTCGCGCCAAAGATCTGCAGCTTTCGCTGACGCAAATTCTCGGCTACTTTCTTTTTATTGTTTCAGTTTCGAGCCTTGCCGCTTTGTTCGGTTTTCAAGGCGGAATTTCCGGCGTTTTCTTTCAACAAATTTTCTTTAGTTTGCTCGGAAAGATCGGTACGACGATTCTTTTGTCGGCATTCTTTTTGACTTCTCTATTACTGATTACGAGTCTTTCTTTATCAATGTTTTTCGGAAGTTTCGGAATGGCTTTTGAAAATTTCGGGATTCATTTTAACGAATGGCTGACGAAACGCCGCGAGCGCAGTGCCGAAAGAAATGCCCAAATAATCGAACAAACGGACAAAATGCCGGAACCGCAAGCCGTAAAGGCGGAGAAGGCAAAACCGACGATTTCGTTGGGCGATATTGTTCCCGCAGTTGCCGAAACAAAAAACGTTAAAATCCGCGACACGGTTTCCGCGCTTTTTGAAGATTTGAAAAAATCACCCGAAAAAAAGGAAGAAAAACTTGAAGAAAAACTGCCGGTTGTCGAAGAAGAAATCGCCTGGGACGAAATTGCCCGAAATGATGAACCTGTCGAAAAAATTATTCCGACAATTTCGGTTTCGGAAAAAGCTTTTGAAGAACCTGAAAAAGAATCTTTTGAAACCGAAAACAATTTCGTTGATTTAATTGCTGAAAGCGAAAAAATTCCGATCACGCCGATTCAGCAGACCGGCGAATTGGACGGAGAATTTCTCGAGGTTTCGGCTGAAGAACCTGAAATCGTTCAACCGAAAAAGCCGCAGAATTTTGAAAACTACATTTTACCGCCGCCTGAATTTCTAACGCCGGCAACAGCGCGAATCGAGCAGAAGGACGAAGAGCTTCTCGCTATCGCGCAGGAACTGACCGATAAAACCAAAGAGTTTAACGTGACGGGGCGGGTAATGCATATTTGTCAGGGTCCGGTCGTGACGACCTACGAATTCAAACCCGATCCGGGCGTCAAATATTCGCGCGTAACGGGACTAGCAGACGATCTTTGTCTGGCACTTAAAGCCGAATCGATCCGCATTGACCGTATTCCGGGCAAGGCTTTTGTCGGAATCGAAGTGCCGAACCGCGAGCGCGAAGTGATCCAGCTGCGCGAAGTGATCGAATCGAAAAAGTTCAAGGATTCAAATTCGATGCTTTCGATCGCGCTCGGCAAATCGATCGACGGGCTGAATTACGTCGCCGATCTGGCAAAAATGCCGCATCTGCTGATCGCGGGCGCGACCGGCGCGGGAAAATCGGTCGGCGTCAACACGCTGATCGTTTCGATCTTGTATAAAGCAAAACCCGACGAAGTAAAGCTCATCATGGTTGATCCGAAACAGGTCGAACTCGGTATTTATGCGGACATTCCGCATCTCGCGACGCCGATCATCACCGACCCGAAACGCGCGGCGATCTCCTTAAAATGGGCGGTCGGGCAGATGGAACGCCGTTATAAAGACCTTGCCGGTTGGGGCGTTCGCAATATCGACGGCTACAACGAACAGGTTAAAAAACGCAACGACAACGGGCAATTCGACGAGAACGGCGAGCCGTGGAAAAAATTGCCGTTCATCGTGATTATCATTGACGAGCTCGCCGATTTGATGATGGTTGCGGGCAAAGAGGTTGAAGAATCAATTACGCGGCTCGCGCAGATGGCGCGCGCCGTCGGGATTCATCTTGTTCTCGCGACGCAGCGCCCGTCGGTCGATGTCATTACAGGTTTGATCAAAGCGAATTTTCCATCGCGCATCAGTTTCCGCGTTTCATCAAAAGTCGATTCGCGCACGATCATTGACGCGAACGGTGCGGAAAGTCTTCTCGGAAAAGGCGATATGCTGTTTCTGCCGCCCGGAACTTCGAACCTGATCCGCGTGCACGGCGCGTTTGTCGACGAAAAGGAAATCTTCAAGATCGTCGAACATATCAAGGCGCAGGGCAATCCCGAATATGATACGACCATCACGAAGACCGATGATGAGCTCGACGATTCGGGCGATCTGCCGGGCAAGAAAGATCCGCTCTTTTGGGACGCGGTCAAAAGCGTCGTGTCAGCCAAACGCGCTTCGACTTCGCTTTTGCAGCGCCATTTGCGGATCGGTTACGGGCGCGCCGCCGCGATTTTAGACGCGATGGTGCGCGAAGGCTACATCGGTGAAATGGACGGCAGCACGCGCGCCCGTCCGATCCTGCAAAAGGCTTACGAAGATTTGCAGGACATCGAAGAAATGAATAATTAACGGCGGAAAAGTTTTCCACAGTTTTCCACAGGAATCGGTGGAAAACTCTGTGGAAAACTCCTTTTCCACAAAGCTAAATGTTGCAATTTAATGAACTTTTAGCATTTTGCACACAATAAATGCAAAATAAAAAACGATCGATGAGAAGAAAAAATGGGTTTCAGTAAATTACATTATTTCAACATTTACCGTTTCATAATTAAACTTTTAGCTTTACTGATTTTTTGCTTTTTGCTTGTTTCTTGTAACAAAAAAGAAACACAACAACTTTTAACGGCTGAAAATAAAGTCAGGGTCGCCGAAACGGCAGTCAATATCAACACGGCTTCGGTCGAAGAACTCGAAAAACTGCCGAATATCGGCGCGAAACTGGCGCAAAGGATTGTCGAACATCGTGAAAAATACGGAAAATTCCGCCGCGCGGAACATCTGATCTTGGTGCAGGGAATCAGCGACAGACGGTTTCGGCTAATGCAAAATTTGATAAGAACCGAATAAGATAATTTCCACAAATGTCTGCCACGGAAAAACAAAATTCAATTGCAGATTTTTCACTTTACCCATTGTTTTGGCTTGCCGTTTGTTTTGCGTTCGGCATCCTGGCGGGAAAATATTTCGAAACGAATTGGAAAATTCCGCTGGTTTTCTGTCTGGTCTGCACAATCTTAACGGGCATTTTCATAAAAAAAAGATTCGCCGTCGTTTTTATCTCAATTTCATTTCTCGCCGCCGGAGCATTTTGCCTTCAACTAAAAAATCAAACGATCTCCGCTAGCCGTCTCAAAAAAATCTACGATGAAAAACATATCGATTCGGGCGAGTTCGTCGAAATCGAAGGCGTTCTGCGCGGAAAATTTGAAGAAGCGGTCGGCGGATTTTTCGTTGAAGTTGACGCAGAAAAACTGATCTATAAAACCGTAGAACAAAAAGTTTCGGGTAAAATCCGTCTTTTCGCGCCAGTTCCAAACGAGCAGATCTCCGAAGAATACGAACAGTTAAACTTACGTTTCGGTTTGCGGATTCGCGCCGCGTGCGACCTGCTGCGTGAAGACAGTTTTCAAAATCCGGGCGCGGTTTCGCGCAGGGAAATCCTCGACCAACAACAAATTGATGCGACGGCGACAATCAAAAGCCCGCTTTTGATCGAAACGATTGGCGAGGAAAATAATTTTGCGTCCTTTACGTGGCTTTATGAAATTCGCAAGAATTTAATCAAAGATTTTCGTGAAAAGTTCAGCGTTTCGACTGCCGGAATTATGATCGCCTCGCTTCTCGGCAGTAAATATTTTCTTGATAAACCGACCGCCGAGCTTTTCCGCGAAGGCGGAACCTTTCACGTTCTCGTCATTTCGGGGCTGCATATTACGTTTATCGGCGGTTTGACGCTTCTGATGCTCAAATTTTTTACGCGTCAAAGATTCTGGCAGTTTTTGATCGCCAGCGGTTTTTTGTGGGCTTATTCGATTGCCGTCGGCGCGGATGTTCCGGTCATCCGGGCGACGATCATGTTCACGATTTTGCTTTTTTCGCAGGTTATTTATCGAAACGGCTCGCTTCTCAATTCGCTCGGATTTTGTGCTTTGATCCTGCTTGTCTGGCGACCCGAAGACCTTTTTTCGCAATCTTTTCAACTGACCTTTGCGAGCGTTCTGGCGATCGTCGTGTTTGCCTTTCCGCTAATTGAAAATCTCCGAAAAATCGGTGAATGGCGACCTACCGCCGGAACGCCTTTCCCGCCGAATGTTTCCGTCTGGCTTAAAAAGTTTTGCGAAACGCTCTACTGGCGCGAAACTGCCTGGCAGATTGAAGGCAAACAGCAGATCTGGTCGGCGAAAATTTTCAAATCGCCGTATTTGAAAATCCTCGAAGCAAAAGGATTGCAAAGCGTTTTTCGGTATCTTTTTGAAGGGATTTTGGTTTCGCTGATCGTGCAAATCTGGCTTTTGCCACTAACGGTTCTCTATTTTCACCGCGTTTCGATCGTTTCAGTTCTGCTCAATCTGTGGGTCGGATTTTTTATCGCGCTCGAAAGTTTCGCAGCGATTGTCGCGCTCTTTTTTGCGCAATTCAGCGATGTTTTGGCATTGCCGCTCGTAAAACTAACGGAACTTTTGAACTGGATCTTGCTTTCGCTGCCCGCACTTTTTGTCGAAAATAATTGGGCGAGCTTTCGCGTTCCCGTTTATTCGGGGACGTTGAAAGCGGTGTATTTTCTTTATTTTGTACCGATTTTTATTTTGACGATTTTAGTTTATCTCTGGAATCCGTTTGATTTGAATTCTAAATTTT
>DATLOR010000221.1:0-10496 GCA_035536135.1 Pyrinomonadaceae bacterium
ACCAATAAATTCCGTTTTGAAAGATTCGGTCAGGCTGGCGACAACGCGACGGTCGTTGACGATTACGACGGCGACGGCAAAGCCGATCTGGCGGTTTACCGCATCAACACGGCGGCGCAAGGTGCGGGACAGGCTTACTTCTACTATCGCGGTTCATTAAACAATCCCGAAGGCAAAATTACCTATGTTCCCTGGGGAATGCGCTACGGAACGCAATCGGAATCGGCGGACGATCCTTACACGGGCGATTTTGACGGCGACGGGAAAGCGGATTTCGGCGTTCAACGCCATGTTGACATCAATGCGACCAACTCGAATACTCCGGCGGAATTTCACATTCTGACCGCAACGGGCAATTATTCGGTTCAGCAATTCGGTTGGAAAAGCGACCGCGTCGTGCCGGGCGACTATGACGGCGACGGCAAAACCGACATCTGCGTCGTGCGCGGTTTCAACATCTCGCCTTCGCAAATCACCTGGTATATCCGCTACACGGGCGGACAAGCCGACGAAGCGATTCCGTTCGGTCAAGGCTCGAACTTTAACTTCTCGCAGGGTGATTACGACGGCGACGGCAAAACCGACATCGCGTTTTTCGTCGCAAGCCGCGGTGAATTCTGGTATCGCTCATCGGCGAATTCGAATAACGTAACCGCCTATCGCTGGGGCAATGCCGGAACGATTCCCGCCGATCTGCCGGTCGCCGGCTACAATAACCGGTAAAATATCCTTTCCCATCTCAAAATAAAAACGGCTTCTGAAGGCTCACGCCCGGAAGCCGTTTTTATTTGTATCCATATCTCGGTCTGAAATAAGCTGACAGTTTTAAATCTTTTTTCTGTCACCTAATTTCAGGACGGGGCAAAAATAAGAAAAAGACCGTATTTTACGACGGTCTTTTTCGAAGGTCAGTTAAGTTACCGGCTTTTTGCAATTAGGGCACAAAAACATTGGGAACGGGGCGGTCGCCCGCAGTGCCGAAGGTTGCAATTAAAATGCCCGCGGTTGTCCGGTTAACGAACCACGTCACGCTCGACGGTCGAAATACCGCCGTGTCGAACTTCCCGTCGCCGTCATAGTCGCCCGGCGTCGCAAGATCGCCCGACGTGCCGAACGGAACCGAGTAAAATGAGCTGTCTTCCGAGCGGAGAATGAACCATTCGCCCGTCGACGGTCGGAAAAAAGCAATGTCCGCCTTCCCGTCGCCCGAATAATCGCCCTGCACCGGTTTGTCCGAGGATGTTCCGAAGGCGGCAGCGACAACGCTTCCGCTGCTGCTTCGCTGGATCCACCACTGACCAACCGAGGGACGATAAATGGCGATGTCGGTTTTGCCGTCGCCGTCATAATCCGCCGCGACGGGAACATCACCTGAAATGCCGAAAGTCGTAATTATTGTTCCGCCCGAGCTGCGCGAAATAAACCATTCATTGGTCGAAGGACGAAACACACCGACATCGGATTTGCCGTCAGCATCGAAATCGCCAACGACGGGCACATCGCCCGCAGTTCCGAACGGGAAGGAGAGAAACGAGTTGTCTTCCGACCTTAAGATAAACCATTGTCCTGAAGAAGGGCGAAAGAAAGCAATATCCGCCTTGCCGTCGCCGGTAAAATCAGCCGGCGTGGGTTGATCGGTCGAAGAGCCGAACTGGGCGGCGACGGTTTGCCCACTTGAACTGCGGTTAATCCACCACTCGCCGACGCTCGGGCGAAAGATTCCGATGTCCGTTTTGCCGTCGCCGTCAAAGTCTAAGAAAGCCGATTTGGAAAATGCCGTTAAACGGGCGATATTTCTTTTTTCGAGTCCGTTAATTTCAGTAAAATAACCGCTTAACAGAATTTTTCCGTCCGGCTGGCGGGTCATTGCCGAAACATTTCCCGCCCCGCTGCTAATATTATTTACCAAAGTATTATAGGTCGAGTCGAAACTCCCGTCCGCGTTCAGGCGGGCAAAGCCGCGCCGCGTGACGCCGTTGACGGAGGTGAAATCTCCGCCGATGAGGACTTTTCCGTCCGGCTGCGCATAGACCGAGTAAACTACAGTATTGCCGTTGGTTCCGCCGGAAATGACCGCCGGATTAAACGACGCATCCACCGTTCCGTCCTGATTCAGACGGGCGACGTACTTGACCGGTGTTTGTCCGATCACGGTAAAATTGCCCCCAACATAGGCTTTCCCGTTAGGAAGGGGCGCGACATCATTAACATAAACATCGCCATTATTGGCAAGCTGGGTGAAAGTTTCGGCGGTTCCCGATGAATTTAATCTGAATAACGCACGGGTTCCGGCTGAGCCGACGATAAACAAACCGCTCACCCACATTTTGCCGTCGGGTTGTAAAATTACCCGGCGGATCAAACCGTCGTCAAATGTCAGATTATGATTAAACGCCGTGTCAACCGTCCCGTTGGGATTCAGCCGGACAAGATTTTTGCGCGCCACGCCGCCGACCGTGTTAAAAGCTCCGGCGGCAAGTATTTTTCCGTCCGGCTGGCTGGTCATATCGAGGATGACGGTGCCGAACGAACTGCCTGCATTACTGCTTTCGACCGAATACGACTGGTCAACCGTCCCGTCGGGATTGGCTTTACGAAAATAGTTATGTCCGTTTTCAGAAACGCCTCCGACGATGATGCTGTCGTCGGGCAAAGCGGCAATCGCGGTGCCGTTAAGCGCCGGCGCATAATTTTCGTCAACCGTGCCGTCCGTATTAAGCCGCGCCAAGCCTGTTCGCGAAAGTCCGCCGACTGTCCGACTCGGTTCTATGTCGTAAGCACGCAGCACAATCTTGCCGGATGTTTGAACCACTAAACGACCGACGGGAAATGAGCTTGCGCCGGTTTTTGTCCGGTAGGTATAATCGCGTGTTCCGTCCAAATTAAGCCGCCGCACTCCGGCTGGGTCCGCGCCGCCGAAGAGCGTCGAAGTTCTGAATAACAAACCGCACGCGAGGATTTTGTTGTCGCTCGTGATGACAGGTTTATTCGCCAGCGATGGAATGGTCGGTTCATCCGGGACAAATGAATTGTCAGGCGTTCCGTTTGCATTCAGAAGCCCGATCGCCATTGACGACCCCTGTCCCTGAATTTGAACGCTGCCGGCAATGGCAATTCTGCCGTCAGAAAGGAGTGCGAATTTGTTTAAAGAATTAATACTCGTCGCATTAAAAGTGTTATCGAGAGTTCCGTTCGTGTTGAGCAGGGCGATACTGAATTTTGAAACGCCGTTGACGGTCGTAAATTGACCGCCGATCAAAATCTTTCCGTCCGGTCTGATAACAATACCGCTCACCGGCGTGTTGACGTTCAAGCCGTTGTTCGTCCGTCCCTGAAACGTCGCGTCGAGATTTCCGCTCGAATCAAGCCGCGCGATATTCGAGATCGAACCGCTGATCCCGCCGAAAAAATAACCGCCGAACAAGATCTTCCCGTCCGCCTGAAGCGCGATTGCTTTGACCGCATCATTAAAAATCAGATCGGCGTTAAAGACGAATGACTGGTCAACCGTGCCGTCGTAAAACAGCCGGGCGACCACGCGGCTCGCAAACCCGTTGACGGTCGAAAATCCGCCTCCGATCAATATTTTGTTATCGGGTTGAAGGATTATCTGATAGACGCTCGAACTCGCTCCCGTGCCGATGCTGAATGTCGGATCCAAAGAACCGTCAGCGTTCAAACGGGCGATTCGATTGATGTTCGTGCCGTTATAGCTTGTAAAATTTCCGCCGATCAAAATTTTTCCGTCGGGTAAGACCTTGACCGCCAGGACATCGCCGTTGGCGCCTGTTCCGTTGGCGTTAAAAGTAAAATCGAGATGTCCGTCCAACCCGAGGCGAGCAACTTTTTTACCCGGAAATCCGACGATGGACGTGAATTTCCCGCCGATGACCAATTTTCCGTCAGCTTGAAAATCGGCATCAATGACTTCGGTGTTGTATCCGCTGCCGCTCAAAAAAAACGGGTCAACCTCGCCTCCGGCGGCAAAGCAGAGATTCGCGGAAATAATTATTAAGTGAAGCGTGAAAATTACAAAGAGAAGTTTTTTCATAGGTAATAGATTAGTGAATCAATGGTTTATTTTTTTTCTGTAAAGAAGAAATTTTAAGGTGATTTCAAAATAATTTAGACAATTTTTCCGGGTTTGTAAATGTTCTGATAAATAAAAGCATCGTTTTCGGCAGAATGAATCTTTTTCAAACAGATAATCTTTAAAACCGGCTGTGAAGAAAAAGGCATCGTTGAAATTTCGACGATGCCTTTTTTATTTGAAAGAGCTTTCCGCTTCTTACGGCACGAGAAGATTCGCCAGCGGCTGGTCGCCCGCCGTACCGAAGACCCGGTTAAAGTATGTGCCGCCCGTCGGCTGAATATGCCAGGTATTCGTTGACGGTCGAAAAACAACGAGGTCGAATCTGCTGTCGCCGCTGTAATTGCCGGGCGCGGGCAGATCGTCGCTGAGACCGAACGGGATCGAATAATATGAATAGTCTTCACTGCGCAGAATAAACCATTCACCCGTCGAAGGTCGCCAGAAAGCCGCGTCCGTTTTGCCGTCGCCCGTGTAGTCGCCCTGCACGGGTTTATCGGTCGAAGTTCCGAACTGAAAGGCGTAAATGCCTGAATCGCTGCTTTTGTAGATCCACCATTGACCGTTTGACGGGCGATAGATCGCGATGTCGGTTTTTAAATCGCCGTCGTAATCGGACGGAACGGGTTTGTCGCCCGCCGAGCCGAAGGTCGTAATAATCGTGCCGCCCGAAGATTTCTGGATAAACCATTCGTTGGTCGAAGGACGAAAGACGCCCGCGTCGGCGAGCTGGTCACCGTCGAAATCCGAGGCGACCGGAATATCGCCCGCTGTTCCGAACCGGAAGGAGTAAAACGAACCGTCGTCGCTGCGTAAAACAAACCATTCGCCGGTCGAAGGTCGGAAAACGGCGATGTCCGCTCTGCCGTCGCCGGTAAAGTCAGCCGGAACGGGACGGTCGGTTGCCGTGCCGAACTGTGCGCCGGTGACCTGCAAATTAAAGAGATCAATATAAAACCATTGACCGGTTGACGGGCGAAAGACGGACATTTCGGTTCGCTCGTCGCCGGTAAAATCCAGATGGCGCAGCGTGGGTTTTTCCTGAAGTCTGGCGACCGCGAGTTTTTCGATGTTAGTGCTGTTATCGGAACAATAACCGGCGAGCACGGCTTTACCGTCGCTTTGGACGGCAAGCGAGCGCATGGCGCAAAAATTGCCGGCAACATTGAAGCCTGCGCTGTAGTTTGTGTCAGCCGCCCCGTTCGGCATAAAGCGGCTGACGCCGTAGCGGGTTCCGACCATGAATTTATCGCCGCCGATGACGCGGATTTCAACCTGTTCGATCGTTCCGGTCGCGGACTGCACACCGTTCCGGGCGAACGACATATCGCGGATGCCGTCTGCCGAAAAGCGGGTAATTTTTCCGCCTCCGCCCGCCAGAATTCTTCCGTCGGATTGCCGCGCCAGTGATGTAAAGTTGTTGTTTGTAAAATCGATTTGGAAAATGTTCCAACCGCCCGTGGCAAATGATGTGTCGATCGAGCCGTTCGCATTCAGACGCAGCAACAGAAATTTCTCTCTGTCGGTCGTCTCGCGCCCGCCGACGATGATTTTGCCGTCTGCCTGGACCAGGACCGAGCTTGCGTCCTCATCGGCGGCGGTCGTGCCGGTCCTAAAAACCCCGTCGCCGTCAAAGGTCGTATCGAGCAAGCCGTCCGCCGTAAATCGCATCACCGCGATATCCCAGTCAAGGTTCTGCCCCGGAGTGGGCAGTGCTTGTCCGACAAGGACGATTTTCCCATCCGCGCCCAAATCCATCTCGTTGCATATATCCCAAAAGGAACCGGGGACGTTTCCCGTCGCATAGCCGATATTATTGAACGTCGTATCGAGCACGCCGCTGCTCGTAAAACGGAAGACGATAAAAGCGTACATCTGCTGCTGGTCGATATAGGCGGTTGCGCCGAGCAGAATTTTACCGTCGGGTTGGATCAAGACCCTCGGTTCCCAGGAGACGGCTCTCACGCCCGCCGGCGAGAACGCCGAACCGCTGCTGCCGAACGAAGTGTCCGGCGTTCCGTCCGCGTTCAGCCGGATCAGGAAGAATTGGTCGTTCTGTGAAGCCGTCCGCGTCATACCGGCGGCGATCATTTTACCGTCCGGCTGAATGGCGAGCGAATAGGCGCTTGCATGTTCCGCACCGACCGTTTGCAGACGATAGCCCGTGCCGTTAAACGTCGGATCGAGCGTTACCGTGTTGCCGGATGCCGAGACGACGAACAAGGCTGAGAAAACCAGAAGTTTGATGACGATAAAGTGCAGTTTTTTCATATATGCAAAATCCCTCCGTGAATCTGACAAAAATTTGGTTGCAATAGGAAGAACAAAATGAGTAGTGATTAATAATTTAACGTAATTCCGGTTAATTGGTAAAGGTTTTTTAAACAAAAAATTATTCTCTGTGTGCGATACCGTACATAACTGTTTTGAACTTCAAGTTATGATTTCTCATCGTCTTATTTGTTTTGAGTATCAAGCGGAGTGAAATGTGGAAATCTTAACCAATCGCGGTGTTTTGTTTGCGATATTTCTTCTACTGATAGTTATGTCGGTCATTAAGGGTAAACTATCGAAACGAATCTAAGAACGGCGTTTTACGCTTTATCTTTTGTGAATTTGCATTTTGAAGAATGGATGGGGGGCAAATTTACAAAACGAGGTCGGAATTTTCGGGTTCCGACCTTTTTATTTGGAACAAAAGAAAATCGCCGCGAAAAGGCTTCGTTCAAATTCGAACGAAGCCTTTTTCGTAATTGAATTTATCCGGAAAGGGTCGCGCTGACGGTTTCGCTCCAAGGGCTGTTCGATTCGTCGCACAAACGGCAAATGTTCCGCAGACTTCTAAAAATGTTTTTAAGAACGTTAAACGGGAATTCCAACAACAAAAAAGGACGTTAAAAAGCCCTTTCGTCTAATTTTATATGCTAACCCAAGCCATAAATGACAAGGCGGCGAAGCGGTGTGCCGCGAAATACAAAAAAGCTACATTCACGGGGCTGAAAGCGAAAGAAGATTTTATCGTTATCCATCAATTATTGTCGACATTGCACAAAAACCGTAGTAATATTAACGTCATTCGAATTAATAAGTAGGGATGTCGTTTCGCGTTTTGAGCGGACATATTTTCCTCATTGTTGGAAAATTTTATTTTGGCTTTATCAATCTAAACCATGTGAGGAAAAAAATGAAACGATTTTACTTAATGATGATGCTTTTAGGTCTGTTGGCGATTGGCGCACAGGCACAAGTGCCGGAACGGGATTCTGATAACGGTCCGGTGTGGCGCATAACTTATTATGACATTAAGCCCGGAAAAGGTGTGGAATACCTGAAGTTTCTGCGCGAACATTCCAGAATTATTCTGGATGAACAAAAAAAACAGGGCTTGATTTTGGACTGGAAATATTTTTCACAGCCCGGTAATAATGGAGCAGGCGACTGGGACGCAGCCCAGGCAATAGCCTTTAAAACTTACGCCGAGGCTCTCGATTACGATGAGCAGAGGGCGAAGAAGTTCAATGAAATCGGTTTCAAACATTACGGTTCAGCCGAAGCCAGAACAAAGGCAAATGACAGTCTGAATGAACTGCGCGATGTGGTCGCCGTTCGCTATATCAGGGAGCAAATCCTGCTGCCGCTGCCGGTTAAGTGAATAGGTCAAACGCGGATAAAAGCAAAAGGCTTCGCTCAAATTGAACGAAGCCTTTTTGATTTGGAAAATCCAAAATCCAAAATCGGAAATCCGAAATCGGATTACATTCCCATGCCCATGCCGCCCATGCCGCCGCCGCCGCCCATGCCGCCGCCGTCGCCTTTTTCGTCAGGGACATCAGCGATCATCGCTTCGGTCGTGAGCATTAAGCCTGCGATCGATGCCGCGTTTTGCAAAGCAGTGCGCGTAACTTTCGCCGGGTCAATGACCCCAGCCGCAACGAGATCTTCGAATTTTTCGGTCGCCGCGTTGAAGCCGAATGTTTCCGAGTCTTCCGCACGGATTTTTTCGACGATCACCGCGCCTTCTTTGCCCGCGTTGCCGGCAATCTGGCGAAGCGGTTCTTCGACCGCACGTTTGATGATGTTGATACCGATCTGTTCGTCGCTGTCGCCCGTCACCGTGTAGTTGTCGAGAACTTTCGACGCGCGAACCAAGGTTACGCCGCCGCCTGCCACGATGCCTTCTTCGACCGCCGCACGCGTGGCGTGCATGGCGTCTTCGACACGTGCTTTCTTCTCTTTCATCTCGGTTTCGGTTGCCGCACCGACTTTGATCACCGCGACGCCGCCGACTAATTTAGCCAGACGTTCCTGCAATTTTTCGCGGTCGTAGTCCGAACTGGTTTCTTCGATCTGGTTGCGGATCGTTTTAACACGACCTTCAACCGCACCCGCATCACCTTGTCCGTCAACGATCGTCGTGTTGTCTTTGTCGATCGTCACGCGTTTGGCTTTGCCGAGGTCGTCAACGGTGATCGCTTCGAGCTTGATGCCCAGATCTTCCGAAATGACTTTGCCGCCCGTCAGGGTTGCAATGTCTTCGAGCATCGCTTTGCGGCGGTCGCCGAATCCCGGAGCTTTAACAGCCGCGACATTCAGAGTTCCGCGCAATTTGTTGACAACCAAAGTTGCCAAAGCTTCGCCTTCGACATCTTCAGCGATGATCAAAAGGGGGCGACCCAATTTGGCAACCTGTTCCAGAATCGGAAGCAGATCGCGCATATTCGAGATTTTCTTTTCGTTGATCAGGATCATCGGCTCGTCGAGAACGGCTTCCATACGGTCAGCGTCCGTGACGAAATACGGCGAAAGGTAGCCGCGGTCAAACTGCATACCGTCGACGACTTCGAGGCTCGTGTCCATCGTGCGCGATTCTTCAACCGTGATCACGCCGTCTTTGCCGACGTTGTCCATCGCTTCCGCAATGATCTGTCCGATCTTCGTGTCGCCGTTTGCCGAAATCGTTCCGACATTCGCGATGTCATCGCCCGTAACAGGCTTCGAAAGGCGTTTGACTTCCTCGACGATCAACGCAACAGCTTGTTCGATGCCGCGTTTGAGCGCCATCGGATTTGCACCGGCAGCAACCGTGCGAACGCCTTCTTTGAAGATCGCCTGCGCGAGAACCGTTGCGGTCGTTGTTCCGTCACCGGCAACGTCCGAGGTTTTCGATGCAACTTCGCGCACCATCTGCGCGCCCATATTTTCCAGCGAATCTTTCAATTCGATCTCTTTCGCAACCGTCACGCCGTCTTTCGTGATCGTCGGGCTTCCGAATTTTTTATCAATAACAACATTGCGTCCCTTCGGTCCGAGCGTTACTTTAACTGCATCAGCCAATTGGTTGACGCCGCGCAAAATCGCTGCGCGTGATTCTTCACCATGAATAACTTGTTTTGCCATAGTCTTTTATTAAACTCCTATTATAAAATCCGGCATTCAGCACTCAGCATTCAGCACTCAGAAAAAAACTGACGGCTGACAGCTGACGGCTAAATGCTTAGTTAGCGTTTGCTCCGGCGCGTTCGACAATTCCTAAAATTTCGTCCTCGCGCATGATTAATAATTCTTCGCCGTCGATCTTGATTTCCGAACCGCTGTATTTGCCGAACAGAATACGGTCGCCCGCTTTGACGTCCAAAGTCTGGCGCGAACCGTCTTCACGGTATTTGCCGTCGCCGGCGGCGATCACTTCGCCCTCTTGCGGTTTTTCCTTCGCTGAATCGGGAATGAAAAGTCCGCCTGCGGTTTGATTTACGTTGTCTTCGATCCGACGAACAATAACTCTGTCGTGCAATGGTTTAATTGTTGTTGCCATTTCATTTACTCCTTTTAAATATTTGATAAAAAGTTTAAGATTACTTGTGAACGAAAGCTTTGAAATATGTTTTAGCACTCCGTTCGTATGAGTGCTAATATACTAAACATAGTTTAACGGTGTCAAGTGTGCCGATAATTTTTTAGAAAATCTGACAATACTATTATCAAGTTTCTATGCATCTATCTGAAATAAACATCTATCCGGTTAAATCTTTAGCGGGGATTTCTTTGAAAGAATCGAAGATCGAGCGGCGCGGGCTCGAATTTGACCGCCGTTGGCTGCTGATTGATAAAAAGAATAAATTTCTAACGCAGCGCGAATTCCCGAAAATGGCGACAATTAAACCCTCGATTTTAAATGACGGTTTGCAGGTTTCAGGCGATGGAAATGATTTATTGATCCCGTTTGAGCCGCAAAATAGCGCAACCGAAACCGTGAAGATATGGAGCAATCGCTGTCAGGCAAAAATTTATGAAGACGCGGTGAATGAATGGTTCAGCGACGTTCTGCAAATCAACTGCAAGCTTGCCGTGATGCCCGAAACAACGCAGCGAAAGGTCAATTATTTTTACGCCGTCCAAAAAGACGACC
>DATLOR010000222.1:0-3035 GCA_035536135.1 Pyrinomonadaceae bacterium
GCAGTTGATTTGCTGCGCAATATCGAACATCGCCGGCAGACGATCTACCGCGTGGTCGAATGTATCGTCGAACGGCAGACGGATTTTTTAAATTACGGTGTCGAGCATTTGAAACCGATGATGCTCAAAGATGTGGCGGAAGACATCGGAATGCATCTTTCGACAATTTCACGCGTCGTCAATCGCAAATACGCGCATACGCCGCAGGGCGTGATCGAGCTTCGAAGATTTTTCTCGGAAGGAATGCTAAATGAAGATGGTGAAGAGGTTTCGACCCGAATTCTGAAACTGAGGATCAAAAAAATGATCGAGGATGAAGACACGAGAAAGCCTCTGACCGACGACGAGATTGCGAAGATATTGATAAAAGAAGGCGTCAAACTTTCGCGCCGAACGGTTGCAAAATACCGCGACCAAATGCAGATTCCCGGCTCGCGGGAACGCAAAACGGTTATTTGATTTGGGATTTCAGATTTGGGATTTTGGATTTTATTTTGGATTTTATTAAAGAATAATTATCGTTTTAATAGAAAAATCCGAATTCCGCAATCCCAAATCCCAAATCGGATCGTTCTTTGATTTTTTAATAATACACGAGGGCAACATTATGAAATTTGAATACACTGGCAGACATATCGAAGTTACTCCTGCACTGCGGTCTCATGTTGAGGAACATTTTGAGCGACTTGATCATTTATTTGACGGAAAAGGTTTGAACGCGCACGTTATTATTGAAGTTGAAAAAGGCAGGCATCGTTCTGAAATGATTGTGAAGTGGCGAAATGAGGTTTTAACTGCAAATTCAACTTTGACCGATATGTATCAATCCCTTTCAAAAACAATCGATAAAATTGAAAAACAGGCTCTGAAGATAAAAAACAAAATCATTGACAAACATCACAAACAGAAAAAAGTGACGGCGGTTGTCGCTCCGGTAGATGAAGTCAACCCGACGCCGAACGCTCCGAAAATTGTCAGCGCAAAACGCTACGCCGTTAAACCGATGACTGCCGAAGAAGCCGTTTTTCGCCTGAATGACGAGGAAACTCACTTTTTGGTGTTCAGGAACGCCGAAGATGAAAAAATTTCGGTAATTTACAAACGTAAAGACGGAGATTACGGATTGATTCAACCATAAACAGTAGTCGGTGGTCAGTGGTCAGCGGTCAGTTGAGTTTACATTTGACCACCGACCACCGACTGCTGACCACTGACCAAAATGCAAAACGAAACCCCTAAAATCAGCGTTGCCGAATTTATTAAAAAAGCACCGACCGAGCTTCAGATCGAAGTTTTGGGAGGCAAAGGCGGTTTACAAAAACGTGAGATCAATTCGGCGAGGATTCAAAAACTCGGGCTTGCATTAGCGGGTTTTGCTCATTATATTCACCAGGGAAGAATTCAAATCGTCGGACAGAGCGAGATTTGGTATCTGTCGCAGCTCGAAAGCGAAAAAAAGATCGAAGCCATCCATAATCTCAATCTCGATAAAATCAGTTGTATTCTGATCACCAAAGGACTCGAGCCGCCGTCTGAATTGTTGGAAATTGCCGATGAAAGCAATGTGCCGCTTTTGCGGACAAATCTGATCAGTTCGGGCGCGATCAATAAAGTCAGCGAATTTTTGCAGGAAGTTCTCGCGCCGCAAATGACTTTGCACGGCGTTCTGATGGGAATGTTCGGCATCGGCGTTTTGATTTTGGGAAATTCGGGTATCGGCAAATCCGAATGCGCGCTCGATCTGATCACGCACGGACATTATCTGATTGCCGACGATTCGGTTTTGATAAAAAAGGTCGGTGAAAAACTGGAAGGAAAATCGCCCGAATTGATTCAGGATTATCTGGAAATTCACGGTCTCGGCATTATCAATATCCGCGAACTTTTCGGCGTTTCGGCGATCGGTAAAGGAAGCTGGATCGAAATCTGTATCGAGCTGAAAAAATGGAGCGAGTTCGAAGAAATTGACCGTTTGGGAATTACGATGAATGAGGAAGAAATCTTCGGTTTGAAAATTCCCAAATTTATTTTGCCGGTCAGTTCGGGCAGAAATCTTTCAACATTGGTCGAAACTGCCGTCAGAATACATCTTTTAAAAGCGTCCGGCTATGATGCCGCCCAAAATTTGATCGAAAAACATAAAACATTAGTCAGCGGTTTGTAAAATATTTTCAATGTCTCAAGAAAAATCCGACAAATCTTTACTTCCGAATTTTGTGATAATTACCGGTTTGAGCGGTTCGGGAATGTCTTCGGCGACCAATGCTTTTGAAGATCTTGGCTATTTTTGCGTTGATAATCTGCCGATTACGATGCTTTCGACCTTTTCACGCCTGCTTTTGCCGAATTCCGAAGAGATCGTCGCGATCGAAAAAGCCGCGCTCGTCATAAATATCCGCGAGCGCCATTTCCTATCGGATTTTCCGAACGAATTAAAACGGCTGAAAAGAAAAAAACTTCTGCCGTTCGTTTTATTTTTCGAAGCTTCCGACGAAGTTTTGCAACGCCGTTTTTCGGAAACGCGCCGTCCGCATCCGGCTGATAACGGCAAAGGGCTGCTGTCGGCGATTCGCGATGAAAAGAAGGCGATGGAGAAAGTCCGCGAGCTCGCCGATTTGATAATCGACACGTCATCGCACACCGTTCACACGCTTCGCCGTCTGCTTGTTCAGGAGTTCAGCCATCGCGAAGAAGGCAATCCGCTGCACGTGCAGATCGTCAGTTTCGGGCATAAATACGGCGTCCCGAATCAGGTTGATCTGCTTTTTGACGTGCGCCATTTGCCGAACCCCTATTTTGTCGAAGGCTTACGCGAATTGCCGGGTTCGGATAAAAAAGTTATCGGTTTCTTGGAAAAACAGGAAGAAGTCGGCGAAACGATCAGTAGATTTACGGATTTGCTCAAATATCTTTTGCCGCTCTACAAGCGCGAAGGCAAATCGTATTTGACGATCGGCGTCGGCTGCACCGGCGGGCGGCATCGTTCGGTAATGGTCGCCAATCGCCTCGGCGACGCGCTCGAAGGCAACGGAATG
>DATLOR010000223.1:0-5283 GCA_035536135.1 Pyrinomonadaceae bacterium
GTCGCCGTCGTAATCGCCGAGCTTGACGACATCCGAACTCAGCCCCCAGCGAATTACCTGCAGCTGCGAATCGGAGCTCCGGAGAATATAGAAAACGCGCTGCCCGCTTTCGCTGCGGATGACGGAAATATCCGCCGCGCCGTCGCCGTCCCAATCGGCTCTGCCCGTAAAAAATGCGTCCGTCGATAAACCCCATTGAACGCTGTAATAAACATTGTCCGAGCTTCTGAAAATATGCCAGACGCGCTGACCGTTTTCGCTTCGCGCAACGGCGAGATCGGCTTTGCCGTCGCGGTCAAAATCATTCGGCGAGGGAACATCGCCCGCTTGTCCGAAATTTTCATAGCGAACATTTCCCGTTGAACTTTCGACGATATACCAGGTGCCGCCGCGAAAAACGGCAATATCCATTTTCCCGTCGCCGTCGTAATCGGCGGCGGCAAAAAAATCGCCGAGCGTCGAGCTTCCCCAACGAATTTCTTCCAAAGTATTGGTCGTGCTTTTGAAGATCCGCCATAAAACTTCCGCGTTGTAGCGTGCCGTCGAAAAATCCGAACGCCCGTCGCCGTCAAAATCAACCGTCAGCGAAACCGAATCGCCCGGCTGCCCGATTTGTTTTTCGAATAAATTCGCCGTCAAACTGCCCTGCGCGTAAAACGTATTATTCGAGTTGCGGTAAACGGTCAGATCCGTGCGCCCGTCGCCGTCAAAATCGTTATACGCGCTATTGGCGAGATGCACCTGACCGCGAATCTCCGTCGCATTTTGATTATTGATGTAGAGATAGGTTCGGTTTGCCCGCAAATCCGCAAGCCTTTGCGCGTTTAACGGAACGGCAAAAGAAATCGTGCCGCTTTGTCCGCCGTTATTTATTATCGTGCCGATCGCCGACGAGCCGATGCCGCCGACCGGCGCGCCGAAACCGATTCCCGCGACGGTTGCCGGAGCGGATAAATTTTCGTAATTGCAGTTGATTGAAAGTTGTGTTTCGGCTTGATTAAGTGTCGAAAGACAGACGGCTTTGCCCGGCGAACTACTCGGCGGAACAACCTGCAAACCCGAAAGATTGGCGATAAATTTTTGCTGTGCCTGAACCGAGATTGAAAAAATCGAAATGAGTAGGATTAAAAATATTTTTGACATAAATACTCCTCTTAAAAGATTTGTGAAGCCGCATTTTACCGGCGAAAAGTTTACTCGAAAAGACTCGGCTGTTCGTCTTCTTCGGGTTCAAAGCCTTCGGGAAACCAGCGGTATTTTTCCAGATCGCATTTGCCCTTGTCGTTGAACGTAACGCCTTCGTCTTCGAGAATTTTTTGCTGAACGTTGTAAGGCAGAAGGATTTTTCCGGTCGAACAGCCGCCCTGCGAATTGATCACCCGCTGCCACGGAACATTTTCGGTTTCCGCCGCGTGCATCACATACCCGACCGTGCGCGCCGTGTAGCCTTCGCCCAGGATTTCGGCGATCTGCCCGTAAGTCATCACGCGCCCCGACGGAATCTCGCGGACGATTTTGTAAACTTTTTCGCGGTAGGTTTTATCGTCAACATTCATATTTCCCCTTTCTTTTAAGCCTCTTTTTAAATTTTCCGTCGCGCTCTTTGAGCCATTCGCGCCACAGGCTGATCGATTTTTCACGTTCTTCCCGCGAACTCGCGGGTTGAAAGTTCAATCAGGTCGAGGTGGCATCGCGCAGACACATTTCGGCTAAAAACCGCACTTGCAAATCATCGCTCGACAGCAGATCAAGCAATTCATCGATCGAGTTTTCCGACATTTCGCGCCGCATTTCGATAAAATCCGTTTTATTCATACTTTATCCCTCAGCCCTCAAAATTGCCCGTGCCGGTGCGCCGTCGCCGGTCTCCGAGATGATTTTCAGCGGCAGACAGATCAA
Source organism: Pyrinomonadaceae bacterium (assembly GCA_035536135.1). GTDB lineage: Bacteria > Acidobacteriota > Blastocatellia > Pyrinomonadales > Pyrinomonadaceae > JAFDVJ01. The sequence continues at coordinate 1,900 of DATLOR010000223.1, forward strand.
TTCGTAATCGCCCGCCGGTACTTCGCGCAAATCGAGTCCTTCGATGATCACGATTTCCTTTTCCAAAAGCGTGATATGCGTGGCAAAATCCTCGGAACCGAATTTTTCGACCGAAAGATAGTCAATGCCGACGAGTTTCATTCCCGCATCCGCCAAAACGTGCGCCGCTTCGGGCGAAATATATGTAAAATCTTTGCGAAAGCCTCTTTCGGGTTCGTTCCAGAAAGCGGAATTCCGCGTTTTGAACAAAATCCGTTCGACGGATTCGAGATTTCCGAGATGTTCGGGTCCGATCGCCAAAACCTCATCGTCAATTCTGACGACGCGCGCAATGCCGATCAATTTTTCGAGTTCAAGCTCGTGAACCTTGCGCGTTCCGTCAATAAAATGATTCGGCGCGTCAACGTGCGTCGCCGTGTGCGCGCCGCAGCAAAGCTGCGTGACGTTGGCGTGATCGCCTCCGGCGATCGACGAGGCGACTTCGATTTTGACATTCGGGTCACCTTCGTAAACCGGCACATTTTCACTGATTGGGAAAGTTATGTCGTAGATTTTCATATTATTTTAAAGCCGTATAGCTGCTGTAAGCTTTACCGAGCTTGAACGCCGCCGGTTTGCCCGATTTTTGCAGTTTGTCGTTTTTTGAAATATATTTTTCGCGGTAAAAAACCGGCGTTTTGCCTGGTTTGACCGAAACTTTATACGACCAATCGCCCGTTTCTTCGCCGTAGCTGTCCGATTGAAACCAGCCCAAACCTTTCACGCTCAGGGCGGCGGAAAACTCCATCAGATCAACGCCCGTGCCGCCTTGTCCCTGATGCATTCCGCCCGAATAGTAAAGCAGGAATTCGTTCAAACCGTTTTGATTGATGTCGGGCAAAACCTTTAAATCGATCGCCCAGCCGCTTTCGGAAACGTAACTGCCGACGATCTTGCCGTTTTCGATCAGAACCAGACCGTTGTTACCGAAACCGTTGCCCGTTTGACAAAACTGGTAAAAAACAAGTCTCTGATTCGATCGCGGTTTTGAAAATGCGCCCGAGACTTCACCCATTATTTGAAAATCCTCGTCGCACGCTTCGTTTTTCGCCCAGTATTTTCGCGCCTTCGGCAAAACGTCGCGTTTTATCAGATCTTCGCCCGCCGTCCGCACCGGAACCGCCTCGGATTTGACGGTCGGGTCGTTGATAACGACCGTTTGCTGTGCAAATCCGGCGCCGGCAAACAAAATTTGCGCGATCAGAAATCCAATCAAGCGTTTGTATTTCATAATTTTAGAGAATAATCTAAAATGATTTTTCAAACAAGATTTGCTTTTCGGGAAACTTTCTTTGTAGGCTAAAAGCAGAATGATAATCAAAAGACAAGAACACGGAAAACAAGGTGCGTTTTTCATCGAAGAAGACGGCGAATGGATTGCGGAAATGACCTATCACCGCGAAGGTCTGCGCAAAATTGTAATTGACCACACGGCGGTTTCCAAATCGCTCAAGGGCAAAGGTGTCGGAAAAGGCTTGGTCGAAGCGGCGGTCAAATTCGCGCGCGGCAAGAATCTTTTGATCAAGCCGGTTTGCTCGTTTGCCAAAAAAGTTCTCGAATCTTCGGAAGAATACGAAGACGTTTTGACCAGATAAATGACGACTCCGCGAATCTCCGCTTCGAGTTATTCAAACACGGCGCCGCTGATCTGGTCGTTTCTCTACGGCACAAATCGCGGCAAATTTGAATTGATCCTGGATAATGCGCCGGCGCGTTCCGCCGAACTTTTATCACAAAACCGCGTTGATGCCGCGCTCGTTCCGGTCATCGAATATCAAAGAATACGGGACGTTTTGCTTGTTCCCGAGGTCTGCGTCGGCGCACGCACGCGCGTCCGCAGCGTTTGTCTCGTGACCAAAGGCGAAGATCTGAAAGACGTTAAAACGGTCGTGCTCGACGTTTCGTCGAAAACTTCGGTCGCCTTAACGAAAATCATTTTCCGCGATTTTTTAGGCTTTGAACCCGTTTACAAAACCGCCAAACCGAATTTGACGGAAATGCTCTCAGACTCCGATTGCGCCCTGCTGATCGGCGATCCGGCACTGATGATTGCGGATTCGGGATTTCGGATTTCGGATTTAACAAAAACCCAAAACCCAAAACCCAAAACCCAAAGCCAATTTAGAAAATTCGATCTGGCAGAAACCTGGCGCGGATTTACGGGCTTCGGCTTCGTTTTTGCGATGTGGATGGCAAACAGAGGAAAAGCGGAAACTGCCGGGAAAATAGATTTCGCCGCCGCGCGCGACGAAGGCTTGGCGCATCTCGACGAGATTATCCGCAACTACGAAACCGAAATAAATCTGCCGCGCGCGGACTTCAAAAAATATCTTTCGGAAAACATCTCGTATTCGATCGACGATTCGATGCAGAAAGGCTTGGAGCTTTACTTCAAACTCGCGCACAAAAACGGTTTATGCGAAAACAACACCGAACTGCGCTTTTTGAATTCATAACCCGCGCCGGTCGTTTTCGTCAAAATTCAAAAACAAAAAGGCTTGCTTCAAAATCTTTTGAAACAAGCCTTTTTTGTATCAAAGCGCGTTTACCCGGAACGCTTTGAGGTTTTATTGAATGAAAGCGGACGCAGCCGTTCGGTCACCGGCGTTACCGAAATATTGATAGCTTGCCGCGCCGTTTGCCGTATTGCGAATGTAGTAAACGCCGCTGCGCCAAACGGCGATATCAACATAACCGTCGCCGTTGTAATCAGCTGGAACAAGCGAATCGGTACTGACGCCCCAGTTTATGTAAAGAATTTGAGCATTCGAGCTTTGCTTGACATACCAGACGCCGCTTCGGAAAACCGCCAGATCGCTACGTCCGTCGCCGTCGTAATCTGCCGGAACGAATTTGTCGGTGGAAAGTCCCCAATTTTCATAACGAACAGAAGCGTTCGAGCTTTGGCGAATATACCAAATATTGTTTGACGCGCGGAAAACCGCCGCATCGAGCTTGCCGTCGCCGTCAAAATCGCCGCGCACCGCTTTGTCGCCCGCAATGCCGAACGGCAGATAAGTGACATTTCCCGAAGGATTATTCAAACTTCCGCGATAGTAAAAATAGCTTTGTGCGCCTTCGCGATAGACCGCTGGATCCGCCTTGCCGTCGCCGTCCCAATCGCCGACCGTCAAAACATCGCCCGCGAGTCCGAAGTTTTCAACTCGCACGGAATTATTCAAACTGTTGAGAATGTAGAAATTGCCTTCCGTTTCGCGCCAAACGGCGATGTCCGTGCGACCGTCGCCGTCGTAATCGGCAGGAGCAAGTTTATCCGTCGCCAGACCAAACTGCACGGAATAAGCGGAAGTCGGCGCCAGGCTCGGCGCACTCGAAGGATTGACG
>DATLOR010000224.1:0-22012 GCA_035536135.1 Pyrinomonadaceae bacterium
GGTCGCCGAAAGTGCAAAAACGGGCGGCGTGCTCGCGGGCGCAAACTTCTGGGCGTTCGGCGGCACTTCGCGTCCGACACGCGGACAGATCTTCTGGAAAGCGGGCGACGATTATATGGGCGACCCGCCGATGGAAGAACAGGGGCTTAACACCGTTTTCGACAGCGATAAAACAACCTGGGCGGTTATTAACAAATACTCTAAATCGCTTCGCTAAATGGATAATTGATAATGGATAATTGAAAATGGTTTCTCTTAATTATCCATTATCAATTGTCAATTATCCATTACTTTACGCCGACGACTTCGATAATGAAGATGAGCGTCGCATTGGGCGGGATCACGCCGCCTGCGCCGCGTGCGCCGTAGCCGATCGACGCCGGAATGATCAGCGTTGCGTGGTCGCCGACGCGCAAGTGCTGCAAGCCTTCGTCCCAGCCTTTGATGACCATTCCCGCACCGACCAGAAACGAAAAAGTGTCGTTTCGATCGAGCGAGCTGTCGAATTTCGTGCCGTTCGTCAGCAGTCCCGTGTAATTGACGATCACGTTGTCGCCCTTTTTAACGGGCACGCCGTCGCCGTGTTTGGTAATGATATAAGTTAAGCCCGAAGCGGTCGTGACCGCTTGTTGTTTGGTTGGTTCCGTCATTTTTTTGATCGTTGTTGTTTTCTTAGTTGTTGTCGTTCGTTTGCGAACGGTTCGTTTTTTAGTCTGCGCGAAAGAAGCGGACGCGCCGAAGACCGCGATGATTATAAAAACTGCAAAGATGGATTTTTTCATAAGCGACTGATTTAGATTCTTATTTTTTCAGTTCTTCGTCAATCAATGACCGCAGATCGGCTTCGCTGAAACGCGCGAGCTTTCTGCCGTTGACAAAAAACGTCGGCGTTTGCCGGACACCGAGCGACTGCCCGTCTTTGAGATCGCGCTGGAGCTTTTCCTGAAAACGGTTTTCTTTGACCGCGCTGTTGACTTTCGTTAAATCGAGTCCCAGTTCCATCGCGTATTTTTCAAACAAAACGTTGATGTCGGGCGGCGGCGCTGCTGTCGGCGGACCGTGTTTTGTGCCCCATTCCGGCTGCCGCTGAAAAAGCAATTCCTGCATCTGCCAGTATTTGCCCTGTTCTCCGGCGGCTTCGGTGAGCGCCGCCGCCTGCAGGGAATTCGGGTGCAGAGGCATATACCGCACGACGAGGCGAATTTTGCCGTCATAATCCTTCAGGATCTTTTTGACGACGGGCGAAAAAGCCGCGCACGATTCGCATTCGGGGTCTAAAAATTCGACCAAAGTAACGGGCGCATCCGCCGCGCCGAGCGTCGGACTGTCTGCCCGGACGAGCGTTTCGAGAAAAACCGCCGCCTTGTCGTTAGTGTTATTTCCGCCGACGCGCTCGTTCTGCACCGATTTCCGGTAGAAACTTGCGCCGACAAGCGCGCCGATGATCACGACGATCGCGATCGCGCCTAAAATCTTAACTTCTTTCTTCATAAATTATCTTTCGATTTATAAAACAATAAATTTAGTGTTATCAAAATAAACGCGGTCAGCGACATCAGCGGGATCGTGATAAATCCGAGCCATTCGAGCTGGACGGAGGTGCACGAAACGCCTTGCGTGCAGGGCGCGATGCTTTCGGGCAGAATGCCGTAATAAAGCAAATTATGATAAACCGCGACCGCGAGCCCCGCGAGGGCAACCGGCAAAGCATAAAACTTGACGCGCCGGTCGCCCAAAATGATCCCGACCCCGAGAACGACGACGAGCGGATACATCGCGATCCGCTGATACCAGCACAATACGCACGGCGGAAGAAGCATCACCTCGCTAAAAAAAAGACTCCCGACCGTCGCCACCAATGCGATCACCCACGCCGCATAAACCGGCGCATCAAACGCTTTTGCCTCCGTCAAATTCTCGATCCGTTCCGCTTTTTCCATTGCTTTTCGTCATTTTACACGCTGAAAAGGCAGACGCGCGACTGCGGCGAAACGTTTCTGCCTTTAATTCGTAATTTATAAACCAATTATCTTTTGAAACAAAAGCGCGTCTTCGAGCATCGAGCGGTTGTTGAAGAAAACGTACGAAGTTTCGTTTTCCGGCAAAAGCTCGGCGAGTTCCGTGAGCTCGTCCTCTTCATACTGGTAACGAAATCCGGTGCGACCGTGCAGGCGGTAGTAGCATTTCAAAGGTGTCGTGCTCGCCTGCGCAAACGGGTCGACGGCGTGCCATAAATCTAAGTTTTCGCAAATCGATTTAACGATCTGTGCGTTCCATTCGCCGCGCGGTTCCCACGCGAAATTCAAAGATGCGCGTTCGATCGTTTCAAAAAACTTTTCGAGGTTTTTGATGTTTTCCGGTGTTTGCCGAAAGCTCGCCGGGCATTGAAAAAGAACCGTTTTCGCCTGCAAAGCCGAGGCGCAAGCCAAGGTTACATCGCGCGCCGCGCGGACGATCTCCGACGGCTTAAAATATCCGGCTTCCGCTTTTTCCGCGTCGGTCAATGTTTTTTTGAGCCGCTTATAGGTCGGACTTTTCGCTTCGTGCGTAATTAACTGCCACGCTTTGAGCGTAAATTCGAATTCGGGCGCAACCTCGGCGCGCCAGCGTTCGAGCGTTTTGATCTGCGGCGGCTGGTAAAAAGTCTGCTGAACTTCGACCGCCGAGAGCATTTCGGCATATTCCGCCTTGTTCGTGCGAAAACCGCAAGTGCCGATTTTTATCCATTCTTTCATCAAAGTTGTTTTACCCGCTCGTTTTAATTGAGATTTTAAGTATTTTATTCAAGAATAGAAAGCGAGAGATTTGCAAAAGTTTTCAGGGGAGCATATTTAGTGCTGAGAGTTCTGAAGTTTGCGGTTTGCGATTATGTTTTTCAATCCGAAATCCAAAATCTAAAATCCAAAATCGGAAGACCCTTTGAACCTGATGCGGATAACACCGACGAAGGGAGAAATAAAATGAGTGAAAATACAGAATTAAAAGAAAAAACGAGCGACGAGGTGAAATTGCCTGCTTCGCGGAAAATCTACGTTGAAACGAACGGTTCGACCGTGAATTTTAACAAACATAATTTGCGCGTTCCGTTTCGGGAAATCGCGCTTTCGCCGTCAAAGGATTTTGACGGTCACTTAGAAGAAAATCCGCCCGTGCGGGTTTATGACACGAGCGGCGTTTGGACGGATGAAACCGTCAGATGCGATGTCCGCGAAGGTTTACCGCAGCTGCGCCGTGAATGGATCCTCGGGCGCGGCGACACGGAAGAATACACGGGGCGCGAGATTTTGCCGCAGGATAACGGTTATCTGACGAAAGGCGCGGAAGAAGTCGCGAAGATCAAGGAAAGCGGCAAATTGGAAGAATTTCCGGGTTTGAAACGCGCGCCGCTTCGGGCGAAAGCGGGCGCGAATGTCACGCAGATTCATTATGCGCGCAAGGGAATTATCACGCCCGAGATGGAATATGTCGCGATTCGCGAAAACTTAGGTCGCCAGATCGCGTTCGAAGCGATGCAGGCAGGCTTGGAAAATGATCGAAGTTCGCTTTATCACCAGCACAAAGGCGAATCTTTCGGCGCAAGTTTACCGAAATTCGTGACGCCCGAATTTGTCCGCGAAGAAGTCGCGCGCGGTCGCGCGATCATCCCGGCGAACATCAATCATCCCGAGTCGGAACCGATGGCGATCGGGCGAAATTTCCTGGTGAAAATCAACGCGAACATCGGAAATTCGGCGATTGCGTCTTCGATCGAAGAAGAAGTCGAAAAAATGCGCTGGTCAACGCTCTGGGGCGCGGATACGGTGATGGATCTTTCGACGGGTAAGAATATTCACGCGACCCGTGAGTGGATTCTGCGGAATTCGCCCGTGCCGATCGGGACTGTGCCGATCTATCAGGCGTTAGAGAAGGTCAACGGCAAGGCGGAAGATCTGACGTGGGAAATTTACCGCGACACGCTCATCGAACAAGCCGAGCAGGGTGTCGATTATTTCACGATTCACGCGGGCGTTCGCCTGCCGTATATTCCACTGACGGCAAAACGGACGACCGGAATCGTTTCGCGCGGCGGCTCGATCATGGCGAAATGGTGTCTCGCGCATCACGAAGAAAGTTTTCTCTACACACGTTTCCGAGAGATCTGCGAAATTATGGCGGCGTATGACGTTTCGTTCAGTTTGGGCGACGGTCTGCGTCCCGGTTCAATTGCCGACGCGAACGACGAAGCGCAGTTTGCCGAACTCGAAACGCTTGGCGAACTAACGAAGATCGCCTGGGAAATGGACGTGCAGACGATGATCGAAGGTCCCGGACACGTACCGATGCATCTCATCAAAGAGAACATGGACAAACAGCTCGAGATCTGCGGCGAAGCGCCTTTTTACACGCTCGGACCGCTGACGACCGACATCGCGCCGGGCTACGACCACATCACGAGCGGGATCGGCGCGGCGATGATCGGCTGGTTCGGCTGTGCGATGCTTTGTTATGTCACGCCGAAGGAACATCTCGGTCTGCCGAACAAAAACGATGTCAAGGAAGGCGTCATCACTTACAAGCTCGCCGCGCACGCGGCTGATCTGGCGAAAGGTCATCCGGGCGCACAATACCGCGACAATGCACTTTCAAAAGCGCGTTTCGAGTTTCGCTGGGAAGACCAGTTCAATCTCGGGCTCGATCCCGAAAAAGCGAAAGAGTTTCACGACGAAACGCTTCCGGCGGAAGGCGCAAAACTGGCGCATTTCTGCTCGATGTGCGGTCCGCATTTCTGCTCGATGAAGATCACGCAGGATGTCCGCGAATATGCCAAGGAACAAAACGTCGCGGAAGAAAAAGCTCTGGCGGTCGGAATGGCTGAAAAAGCGAAAGAGTTTTTGGAAACCGGCGCGGAAATCTATCACGGGAATTTGCCCGAAGGCGGACACGAGCATCATTAAACAGCGGTTTTAGTTATGCTGTTTATTTTTATTGACATTAAATAATTGATAGACAAAATAGTTAGATAATGGAATTCGATCCAAAAAACAATGTAGTTCAACTCTGTCTTCAAGGTATGAGCAGGGAAGAAAATGGCGAACCCGAAGAAGCAAGCCGATTATTTCTTCAGGCATGGAACGAAGCGGCAAATGACTTTGAAAAATATCTTGCCGCTTATTATGTGGCGCGGCATCAAAAAAATGTTTCCGACAAATTAAAATGGCTCGAAACTGCTTTGCAGTTTGCCTTAAAAATAAATAGCGACGCTGTGAAAGGAGCTTTTCCTGCTCTGTATGCAAACATTGCCGAATGCTATGAGGACTTGAACGATCTTGACAACGCAAAAAAGAATTACGAATTGTCAATTTCATTCAAGGACAAAATTTCCGACAAAGGTCCTTTTTATCACGGGACCAGAGCGGATTTGCAGGTTGGCGATTTGCTGACAGCCGGGAACAGGTCTAATTACAAGCCCGAACTCATAATGAATCACATTTACTTCACAGCATTGGTTAACGGGGCGGGACTTGCCGCGGCATTAGCTAAAGGCGACGGACGTGAACGTGTTTATATGGTTGAGCCGACCGGAAGCTTTGAAAATGACCCGAACGTGACAGATAAAAAATTCCCGGGCAATCCGACACGCTCATATCGCACCGGGGCGCCATTGAAAATTGTCGGCGAAGTAACGGATTGGGTGAGTCAAACACCTGAAGAAATCCAAAAATGGCGTGAAAAGTTGGCGAATAACAAAGGGGAAATAATTAATTAATTTCAGAGAATCGCTAATATCGGTTTGGCAAAAGCGGGGCGGGAAAGTCAAAAGAGTTTTTAGAAACGGGCGCGAAAGACCATCACTGAGATTCTAGCCGCGAAGAAAGACGAAAAAACACGAATGAGGAAATTAAATAAATCCTCATTCGTGTTTTTTCGCGTGAATTATGTCCAGCCTTTAGATCATCTGACAAAGACGGACGGGATCGGTTTATCGGTGTCCAAGCCGAACGAGACGGTTTCGGCGGCTCCCGTTTGAGATTTCAGGATCCACCAGGTTCCGTTGCGGTAAACGGTCGGGTCGGCGCGTCCGTCGCCGTCGTAGTCGGCGGGTGCAGGAATGTCGTTTGCAATCCCGAACTGAAACGCCGTGAAACCGAGCGCCGAGCGGTAGAGATACCAGATGCCGGCGCGATAGACCGCGAGATCGGTTTTACCGTCCGCGTCGTAATCCGCCGGAACGACGACGTCGTCCGCAAGACCGAAATTGGCGGCGGCAAGCTGTCCGTTCGCGCTTTGGCGAATATACCAGATGCCGCTGCGGTAAACGGCAGCGTCCGTCACTCCGTCGCCGTCATAATCCGAGGCGACCGGTTTGTCGCCGGAAATGCCCCACGGAATATTCGAAATATTGGCGAGCGGATTGCCCATCGAGCCGCGATAATAAAAAGTGCCCTGCGCTCCGGGGCGATAAACGGCGACATCGGCTTTGCCGTCGCCGTCCCAATCGCCGCCCGTCGGAACGTCGCCCTCAAGCCCGAAATTCTCGATCCGCACCGTGCTGTCGAAGCTGTTCAGGATGTAAAAATTGCCGTCCGAGGGGCGCCAGACGGCAACATCGGTTTTCAGATCGCCGTCGTAATCGGCAGGTACCTGTACATCGGTCGCAAGTCCCCAGACCGGAACCCACAAACCCTGCGTCGAACGAAGCAGATACCAGCCGCTGTTCGACGGGCGAAAGATCGACACGTCGGAGCGTCCGTCGCCGTCGAAATCAAATTTTGTCGGGCGCGTCGAGGGAACTGACTGCCAGTCGGGCAGATCATTCCCGGTATTGTTCGGCGTTAAAATTCTCACCGAACCCGCACTGCCCGCCGCATCCGAAGTGCGCAGGCGATTCGTATTGTCAAAAATACAACAAGTATAGGCAACCTTCGACCCGTCGGGCGAATATGTCCCGTAAGTGCCGTCGGCGGGAAACCGCGCCGGGTTCGAGCCGTCGGCGTTCATCGTCCAGTTCACCCTGATCTGTGTCGAAGCGTCCGGGGTATAGGAAAAAATTATCTTCGACCCGTCGGGTGAATAAGAAGGACGCTCGTATGACGGAACAATCCCGCCGAGATGCGGGAGCGGCTGCTGATTCGAGCCGTCGGCATTCATCGTAAAAAGTCTTATTGATTGCCCGGTATTGCCGTTGACGAAGACGATCTTGTTGCCGTCGGGCGAAAACGAAGGCGCACTTTGCGGTGCCGGGTCGTTGGTCAGACGAACCTGATTGGAGCCGTCGGCGTTCATTTTATAAATTTCGTTGTTGCCGTCGCGGTTGCTGACAAAGACGATCGTCGAACCATCCGGCGAATATCGCGGCGAAAAGTCCCCAGCCGGATTGTTCGTCAAACGCGTCGGATTCTGGTCGTCTTCGGCATTCATTCGATAAATCTCGAAATTGCCGTCGCGGCTCGTCGAAAAAGCGAGCTTTACGCCGTCCGGCGCCCACTCCGGCTCGCCGTCGGTTGCCGCGTTGTTGGTGATGTTCGACTGACCCGTACCGTCGGAATTGATCGTGAAAATATCCCCGCCGCGGTTAAAAGCGATCTTCCCGTTTCGCACACAGTTTCCGCCCTGACAAATTCCCGATACTTCGAAATTTTGACCCAATTGATTTGAAGTCAGATTATTGAATGAACGGTTTGTGGGTGTGAAGTAAGTCCTTAAAGCAGAAGGTGAAACGGTATAGTTGCCGCCCGCCGGAAGACCGGAAAACTGGTAGTTTCCGATCGCATCGGTCATCACGGCGGCTTTCGTCGTGCCGCTTAAATTCATCGTGACGCCGCTCACCGGCAAATTATTGTAGGTCACGCGACCGTTGATATTGAACGTGTTCGGCACCTGTGCGACCGGTTGCCATGCCGGATTTTCGTAAATCGTATCACAGCACAAAGGGAATTGGCTGGTGTTGGTTGCAATTCTGACCAGATTGGTGCCGTTCGCATCCATCGTGAAAACTCCGTTGCCTGTTCCGCCGCGGCTGAAGGAGATTTTCGTGCCGTCGGGCGAGAACGCTGGACCGGAATCAGTGCCGACGATCGTAAGCGGAGTTTCGTTCGTGCCGTCGGCATTCATCACGGTAATGCCGGTTCCGCCTTTCGCAAAGACGATTTTCGTGCCGTCCGGCGACCAATTCGGCTCTGTGTCCGCGGAGGCGGTCATCGTAAGGCGCTGTTCGTTCGTGCCGTTGGCGTTGATCACCCAAATCTCGCCGCCGCTCGAAAAAGCGAGTTTTGTCCCGTCGGGCGACCACGCCGGACCGGTCGGTGACGGTTGCGTAATGCCCGAAAATTGTGCGTTGCCGGTGCCGTCCGAGTTGATCACCCAGATTTGCGAGCCGCGCTGGTAGGCGATTTTTTCCGTCACCGACCACGACGCGTTCCGTTCGCTGAAGCTCGACCCGGTGTTGGTCAAATTCACCACTCCGCCTCCGTTGGCGTTCATCACATAGAGATCGTCGTTCTGTTGAACCGAGCTGAAGGCGATTTTAGTTCCGTCGGGCGACCATGCCGGTTGGGTCATATCCTCATTAGTCGGAGTGCCGAGCGAGATCCCGCCCGTCCCGTCCGGGTTGGTCACGATCACCCGACCGTCCGGCGCCGTCGGTCCGGCGAACCTCCTTGTAAATGCGATTTTGCCGAGCGTCAGATTTTGCTCCGCCGGATTTTTGACGGCTTCCGTTTCCGTTTGGGCGGAAACATTAAAAAAATAAAGTCCGCCGAAAACCATCAAAAATAATCCGCACAGAATACTTGTCCAACGCCGAAAGGAGAGAAGATCCGAGTCGTGTCCGTTCATAAGGTTTGCTCCAGAATGTTGAAATTATTTTTTTGAAATCGTTTAATTGTAAACCACGATGACGGGAAATCACAAGATTTTTTTAGCAGACTAGGCGGAAATCAATCACGGCAATTTGCCCGAATCCGCGAAAGATCATCAATAAAGATTTTTGAAGAAAAAGAGCAAGCGGCGACAAAAATCGATTTTTGTCGCCGCTTGCTCTTTTCTAGGTGGAAATCTTAAATGCTTTCCACTAATGAATTATGGGACAAAAGCGTTTTCAGTCGGCACGTCGCTTGAAACGCCGAAATTAACCGCCCCGAATCCGCTCGTCGTTTGCAGTAAGTACCACGTCCCCGTTGATGGACGGAACACGGCGATGTCCGCCCGTCCGTCGCCGTCGTAATCCGCCGCGACCGGTTTATCGCCGACCGTGCCGAACGTCGCGATCGTGTAACTGCCCGTCGTGTAAAGAATATACCAGCCGCCATCACTCGGGCGGAAGACGACGAAATCCGTCTTGCCGTCCGCATCGTAATCGCCCGGAACGGGAATGTCGCCCGACGCGCCCCAATGCACCGAGATGAATTGTCCGTTCACAGAACTGGCATACCACCAATTGCCGGTCGAAGGTCGGAAAACTGCCGGATCGGATTTGCCGTCACCGTCGAAATCGCCGACAAGCGGTTTATCTTCAGCAATTCCGAAGGCGATGACCGAGGTCACACCCGTCGAGCCATAGCGATACCAGACGCTGTTCGAGGGACGATAAAGAACATAATCGGTCTTGCCGTCGCCGTCGAAATCCGAGGGTCGCGGAATGTCGCCGGCTTGACCGAAATTAACGCTGATCTGGGCGTTGTTGATGCTCGAGAGGTACCACCAGTCGCCCGACGCGGGACGAAAGACGGCGAGATCGGTTTTGCCGTCGCCGTCGTAATCGGCAGGGACGGGAATGTCGTCCGCAATGGCAAAAAACTTTTCGCGAACAGTCAGAATCGAGCTTTGCAGGATATACCATTTATTTTCCGAAGCGCGGAAAACGGAAACGTCAGCCCGTCCGTCGCCGTCGTAATCAAACAGTGTGTGGGGTATTACGAGGATCGGCTGCCAATCAGCGGCATCGATCCCTACAATGTCTACGTCAAAGCCTTGCACGGAACTGCCGTCTGAATTTGAAACGAGAAGAAAATTCCTTTGACCAGCCTGACTCTGAATGTTGGTGGATACAACCTTTGTCCCGTCGGGCGAGTAAGATCCCAAATGATTCAAAAAGCCGCCGGTAGGGCTGGTGGTAGAAAACAGCACGCGATTTGAGCCGTCCGCGTTCATTGTCCAAGTCCTCGGGTGCTGGGATACAAATTCCTCGGTATAGGTGAAAATGATCTTAGAACCGTCGGGGGAATAAGACGGAAACCGGTATTGCTGGCTCGGGACGGCGGGACCCGGGATTGGCTGCTGATTCGAGCCGTCGGCATTCATAGTGTAGAGATTCAGCGGGTTAGAGGAGGAGTTAAACACACCGCTAACATAGAGGATCTTTTGTCCGTCGGGCGAAAATGCAGGAAATCTCTGAATCCCTGCATCATTTGTTAGTCGAATTTGATTCGAGCCGTCGGCGTTCATTTTATAAATCTCTTCGTTGCCGTCGCGGTTGCTGACAAAAACGATGGTTGAGCCATCCGGTGAATAATAAGGCGACGTGTCCGAAGCCGTGTTGTTCGTCAAGCGCGTCGGGTTCGAGCCGTCGCCGTTCATTCGATAAATCTCGCTGTTGCCGTCACGGTTCGATGCAAAAGCGATCTTGAATCCATCGGGAGACCAGTTCGGTGAAGTATCCTGCGCCGCGCCGCTGGCGATGTTCGTCCAATTTGTGCCGTCGGGATTTACCGTGTAGATATCCCCGTTGCGTTGAAAAGCGATCTTCCCGTTTCTCACGCATTTGCCGTTCTGACAAATTCCCGACATCTCGAAATTGCCGGAGTGATTCGATGACAGATCATTGAAAGACCGATTCGGGGGCGTGAAGCCGGTAAAAGCCGGCTTGCCGCTCACAAGATTTTGTTCCGCCGTTTGTTTTTCGGCGGCGTCCGTTTGGGCGGAAACATTAAAAAAATACAGGCTGCCGGAAACGACTAATAAAAATCCGACCAAAATGCCTGCGCAGCGCCGAAAGGAGAGAAAATCCGAGTCGTGTCCGTTCATAAGGTTTACTCCAGAATTTTGAATATATTTTTTGAAATCGTTTTATTGTAAACCACGCTGTCAGGTAATCACAAGATTTTTTTAGCCGCCGGTGGAGAAGTTTGTCAGGGAAATATTCCGGCAGACGCGAAAAACGACAATTTAAAAACCAAACATTTCAGCCGGAATTACTCTGACTGAAATGTTTTTTAAAAGGTTATTTTAAGTATTAGATCTTCGGTTCGAGTTCCGCGTGGAACGATCCTTCCTTGACGACCGGATCAACTTTGCGCTTGCCCGTAAACGGAACGATCATCGGAACGGCGCGGCGGTAGGCTTCGTAGTGTTCGCCGTGTTCGCGGACGAGGTCGCGCTCCTCGAACTGGATCGCGAGCAAAATATAGAGGGTCGTCGCGATCGCGAAAAGCAAATGTGCGAATGTCATCAGCGGTGTCATCCAAAAAGCGAAAAACCAGCCGACGTAAAGCGGGTGACGCACGATTCGATAGAGCGCGGGCGTCGCAAACGGCAGAGCCGTGTAAGGTTTGCCGAGCAGGTAGAGCCAAACCTGCCGCAGTCCGAATAGATCAAAATGGTTAATAAAAAAGGTCGAAACCAGCACCAACAGCCAGCCGAAAGCGAAAAGCGCGCGCAGCACGAATACTCCGGCGGGATTTTCAACCGACCAGACAACGCCGCCCAATGGCTGCCACAGCCAAAACAGAAGTATCAGCGCAAGACTCGAAAACAGAACGTAGGTCGAACGCTCAACCGGCGGCGGCACGATTCGTGTCCACCAATCCTTGAACCATTTGCGCGCCATCACGCTGTGCTGCACGGCGAAAAGCGTCAGGAGTCCGGCATCGATCAATAGATTTAATCCGAAACTGCCGCCCGCATTGCCGTCGAGCGTTCGCGGGACGCCGAAATTGCCGATAAAACCGACGGCGTACAAAAAAGTTCCGAAGAAAATCAGGTAGCTGAAAAGTCCGTAAGCAAAGAACAGAATTCGCTTAAACATAACAAAAATCTCCTTGTTGCTTCTAATATGATGATGCATTCGGCGCGCGATTGCTATGGGTGTTTCGTCCCGTATTTGATATACTGCGGGTTGTTTCAATAGGACATTTGCCCCAATCGGTCAGAAGATAGTGATATTTAACGATGAAGAAGGTCACCCAGCGAATCCGTTATGTAAAAACTCCGGACGGCGTCCAGGTAGCCTGGGCAGAAGCGGGTGCGGGGCGCGTTCTGGTCAAAGCGGCAAATTGGATGACGCATCTCGAATTCGATTGGGAAAGCCCGGTCTGGCAGCACTGGATGCGTTTTTTCAGTCATAATTTCCGCTTTGTGCGGCACGACGAACGCGGGTGCGGAATGACGGATTGGAATGTCGGCGACCTTTCTTTTGAGCGTTGGGTCGAGGATCTCGAAATGGTCGTGACCGCCGCCGATCCGCCGGAGCCTTTCGCCCTCTTGGGCATTTCACAAGGCGCGGCGCCGTGCATCGCTTATGCCCTGAAATACCCGGAACGCGTTTCTCATCTGATACTCTACGGCGGCTACGCGCGCGGGGCGTTTCACCGCGACGACCCTGACAAGGAATGTCTCTACCGGGCGATGATCGATCTCGTGCGTCTCGGCTGGGGCAGCGATAACCCGGTCTTCAGGCAGGTTTTTACTTCGCGGTTCGTGCCCGGCGCGAGCGACGAACAAATCGACTGGTTCAACGAACTCTGCCGAAAAACAACTTCGCCCGAGGTGGCGGCGCGGCTGCTTGAGGCGCGGGCTAATGTGAATGTGATGCCGCTGCTCGGCGCCGTCCGCACGCCGACGCTGGTTCTGCACTCGCGCAACGACGACGTCGTTCCGATCGTCGAAGGTCATATTCTCGCCGCCGAAATCCCGAACGCCGAATTTATCGAGCTCGACTCGAAAAACCACGTTCTGCTCGAGTTCGAACCGGCGTGGGAACGCTTTTGCGCCGAGGTGCTCGAATTTACGGGCATCAAAGGCGCGGCGTACGGCGAAGACCCGGCGTTCGCCGCGCTAAGCCCGCGCGAACGCGAAGTGCTCGCGCTGCTCGCCGAAGGCTTCGGCAACGCGCAGATCGCGGCGCGGCTCGAAATCAGCGAAAAAACTGTTCGCAATCACGTCTCGAATCTTTTCGACAAGCTCGGCGTCTGGACGCGCGCCCAGGCGATCGTCTTTGCCCGCGATCACGGTTTTGGTAATTGAAAACTGCCGAGGAATGATAAAACAAAACTTTTCCGGCAGAAACCGCAAAATTCGTGCGTTTGGAATGACAGAAATCAGAAATCGATGCGGAATTTGCCGCGTGAACAAACCCAAAGGCGAACACGGGCATCATTAAGTAAAAGGATGAAACCAGATGCTTAAAAACCGGCGAATTATCATTTTAGTTTTCGGCGCTTTGTTCGCAATCTTTGAGTTTTCGCAAATACTTAATGCCCAGGAACTGTCACCCAGTTACGGATTTCTGGAAGTGGTCGATTACCGGAATCAACCTGTCGCCGAGGCGTCGGTACGGTTTTTGAAAAACAATAACTACCGGGAACCGCAGAACTTTCAGGAAGGATTAATTGATAAAACCGATCAAAAAGGTTTGTTGGAAAAGGGAATTCGAATTCATTACAGTAATTTTGAAATTCCTTTTTCGATCGACAAAACGGGTTTTTATCCCTTTATTGATTATTACGGATTGTTCGGTTTTTTAGCGAGATACGAAAGAACCAACAAAGATAATCCGATTCGGGTCGAGCTTTTGAAGATTCCCGAAAATCGTGCGGAAAAAAAGGCGATCGGAAACGAACAGCTCAAGCGTGAGTTTTTCGGCGCGGCGCGGCGCGGCGATGCGCTTGCCGTTCGAAAATTTATCAAATCGGGTCTGAGCCCGAATCTGACAACCTCGGATTTGCGCGGCGTTCCCGCAACAAAGGACATTCCGATAATTATCTTTGCTGCCCGATCGGGCAGCGGCGAGACGGTCAAAGAATTTCTCTCGGCAGGTGTCAATGTCCGCACCAAAGACGAGCCGCTCCGCAGTATTTTGGCGGTTTATCTGCAGGCTTATCCATATAGATCAAATTATTATTCCGCCACGGAAGCGGAAAAAAGCGAAATGCTCGACGTCTATGAAAACGGTGCGGAAAGTTTGATCCAAGCCGGTGCGGATGTTAATTCCGGCGTTTTGCAGATTGCAATTGACAAAGGTTATACGCGAACCGTCAAAAATCTCATTGCCAAGGGGGCGTCCCTCAACACGCCGGATTCGATCGGGCGGAGTGCTTTGCTGACGGCAATCCAATCCGGGCAAACCGAAATCGTCAATTATCTTCTCGAAAAAGGTGCCAGCCCGAATATTCTTTCCGCGGATAATGATTTTGATAACAGCTACTTTTCCTACTGTACGTCGCCGCTGATGTTTGCCATTGATCGCGAAGATGTCAAACTTATAAAATTTCTTCTTGCCAACAAAGCCGACCCGAATTTGACCTGTAAAAACGGGAAAAACGCTCTGCGCGTCGCACTGAAAAAAGAGAAATACGATATTTATGATCTCTTGCTCAAAGCCGGAGCAGATACATATACAGTAGATCTCAACGGCGAGTCGAATCTGATGATCGCAGTCCGGCAAAACAGTGAAGCGGCGGTTAAAAAAATGATCGAACTGGGTATTCCGGTCAATGCCCGCAACAAAGAAGGTTTGACCGCGCTGATGGTCGCCGTCCAGACTCCGAACACGCCGGGACTGAATATTGTAGATTTATTGCTCAAAGCAGGTGCCGAACCGAATATTGCCCGCGAGTACAATTATACTTCCGGCAATGAAGAGATCCGAAGATGTGAAACCGCCTTAATAATAATTACCGCATATTCCGATTCTCAACCAACTTACGGAGATATTCCGCTTAAAATCTTTGATCTGCTCGTCGCGCATAAGGCGGATGTCAATTATGACTGCAAAAACGGGGAAAATGCTTTGAGGAGTGCGGTTCGCAGTATTCAAATTGAAGGATTAAAGAAATTGCTGCAATCCGGGGCGGACATCAAGGGCGAAAAGGGAAAAGCGCTTTTGGATTACGCGGTAAAACTTTCTCAATCCGAATATTATAAATCCGAAGCCAACCGGGAGAAAATGAAAGAATTGATCAAACTTCTCGAAGCGGCGATCGCGAAAAAGTAAATACGAAACAAATTGGAAAATCCGAATCGTCTCAAATTTCTGAAAAGTGCCGCCAGCCTCGGCTTGCTCGGCGGCATTATTTTTTCGTTTGAGTTGTGGTTTCCGTTTGAAAGAACTTTTCCGCGAGTCCCGTTTTTTTTCGCCTCGCCGATCGCCGTTGACCGTCTGCTGACGATCGTTCTCGTCGGTTCACTCACGGCAGCAATCTTTTTTCAAAAACTGAAAATCTTTTTGATAACGGCGATCGCGTCGCTGATTCTGCTTATCTTATTTGACCAGATGCGGCTTCAGCCCTGGGTTTATCAGTATTTACTGCTTCTCGTCGTCATCGCTCTAACTCGTCACGAACCGGATTCGAATCAAACGCTCGGCTTGGCGCAGATCGTCCTTGCCGGACTTTATTTCTGGAGCGGCGTGCAGAAATTGAATTTCGCGTTTTTGCACGAAACTTTACCGGTGCTGTTTGCGCCGCTCCAAGAACTTTTTCCTTCGCTCAAGCCGCCGCTGGTTTTGCTCGGAATCGCCGCTGCGCTCGGCGAATCGCTGATCGGGATCGCGCTTTTGATTCGCAAAACACGAAATGCGGCGGTCTGTTTGGCAGTCTTGATGCACGCAATTATTCTGACCTTTCTGATTGCCAAAAACTACAACAGCATCGTCTGGAGCTGGAACGCGGCGTTGATATTTTTAGTGATTACGGCATTTTGGCGAAACGAAAATTCTCTGAAAAAACTGTTTTCGGCGGCGGGCGATCGGAAAGTTTTTTCGGCAAAAATAATCGCGGCGGCGTTTGTTTTCCTGCCGGTTTTGAGTTTTTTCGGCTGGTGGGATCTGTATCTGTCGGGCGCGTTATATTCGGGAAATACGGAAGTCGCCGTGATTCGGATCAACGCTGAGATCTTTGAAAAACTGCCGCTCGCGGCACGCCAAAACGTCATTCAAAAAGCGGGCGAAAATTTTCTGCCGCTTTTTGAATGGTCGATCGCCGAGCTGAATGTTCCGGCATATCCCGAACAGCGAATTTCAAAACGAATCGCCGTCGGGATCTGCAATCTGGCAGCCGACAAAAATCAATTGGAATTGATCATCAAGGAACGACCGGCAATTTTCGACGGAAAGTATAAAGTAGCGCGGATCGATTGCCAGCAACTTGAAAAGCCTTGACCGAAAATTCCGGAACTAAATTAATGCAAAAAAAGGAACACGGATTTGTTCGTTCAATCCGTATTCCTTTTTTCTGCCAAACGGCTTTCTAGCGTTTTTTGACGTTCGATTTCGGCGGCGTTTTTCCGTTTGACGGGCTTTTTGCATCGCTCACGGGAAAGCCGCGTTTTTTCATCAATGCGCTCGTTTGCGGGTCGCGTCCGCGAAAGGCGCGGTAAGCGTCCGCCGGGTCGATCGTGTTGCCGACCGAGAAAATGTTTTTGACGAGCCGCGCCGCAACCTTTTTGTCATACGCGCCTTTGCCTTCGGTGAATGCGCCGAACGCGTCGGCGGTCAGAACGTCCGACCACAGGTAGCTGTAATATCCGGCGGAATAACCGTCGCCCGAAAAGACGTGTCCGAACTGCGGCGTGCGGTGACGCATCACGATCTCACGCGGCATTCCGAGTTCAGCCAAAGTTTCGCGCTCGAATTTATCGGCGTCAATTATCTGTGACCCCGCGAGATGCAGTTTCATATCGACGAGCGCGCTCGAGAGATATTCGACCGTCGCGAAACCCTGATTAAAGGTCGCAGCCTTGTTGATCTTATCGACCAGTGCCTGCGGAATCGGCTTGCCGGTTTCGTAATGAAGCGCAAATTTCTGCAAAACTTCGGGCGTTGAAAGCCAGTGTTCGAGCAGCTGCGAAGGGAATTCTACGTAATCGCGCGGGACGTTCGTGCCCGAGAGCGACGGGTACGTAACGTTTGAATTCAAACCGTGAAGCGCGTGTCCGAATTCGTGAAAAAGCGTCGTCGCGTCGTCCCACGAGATCAAAACCGGTTCGCCGGGTTTGCCTTTGACGAAGTTTGAATTGTTGGAAACGATCGTCGTGATCGGCTTATCCATTTTTTCCTGATTGCGATAGGCGTTCATCCACGCGCCCGAACGCTTGCCTTCGCGGGCATACGGGTCGAAATACCAGAGTCCGATATGTTTGCCGCTCGTTTTGTCGGTAACTTCCCAAACTTTAACGTCCGGGTGATAAACGGGAACGTTTTCGACCGGCGTAAATTTGAAATTGAAAAGCTCGCCCGCGACCCAGAACATTCCTTCGCGCAGTTTGTCGAGCTGCAAGTACGGCTTGACTTCGTTTTGGTCGAGATCGTAGCGTTCCTTGCGGACTTTTTCCATGTAATAGCGGTAATCCCACGGCTCGATCGTCAGCTTTGCGCCTTCTTTATCGGCGAGTTTCTGCATATCTGCGACTTCTTCCTTAACTCTCGCGACTGCCGGTTTCCAGACAGCTTCCATCAACTCCATCGCGCGTTCGGGTGTTTTCGCCATCGCGTTTTCGAGCCGCCAATGCGCGTGCGTCGGGAAGCCGAGCAGCTTGGCGCGCGTCGCGCGAAGCTGTAAAATCTCGGTGATGATCGCGTTGTTGTCGTTTTTGTCGCCGTTGTCGCCGCGATTAATAAACATTCGCCAGACCTTTTCACGCAAATCTCTTCGGTCGGAATAAGTCAAAAACGGGTCAACCGATGAGCGTGTGTTCGCGATCACCCACGAGCCTTTTAATTTCTTGGCTTCGGCGGTCTGCGCCGCCGCGTCTTTGAGCGATTGCGGAAGCCCCGCGAGGTCTGATTCGTTTTTTAGTTCGAGATACAGATCGGTTTCGTCCGCTAACAAATGCTGGCTGAAATTCGTGTAAAGCGCGGCGAGCTTTTGGTTGATTTCCGAAAGTCTGGCTTTTTCCGCCGCGCCTAATTTAGCACCGGCGCGGACAAAATTCGTGTAGTAACGCCACGTCAGGCGCTGTTGTTCGGCGGTTAATTTTGCTTTTTCGGGCGAATTGTAAACCGTTTCGATGCGTTTGAAGAGCGCGGAATTCTGCGTGATCTGATCGCTCATCGCGGCAAATTTCGGTCCCATTTCGCGTTCGACGACGCGCATCTCGGGCGAGCTCATCGTGCCCGCCCAAATGCCGTAAACGGTCGAAACGCGTTCGAGCGCGCTGCCCGTGCGCTCCATCGCGGCGATCGTATTTTCAAAGTTCGGCGCGCCCTCGTTGTTCGCGATCTTGTCGATTTCCGCGAGATTTTCCGTCATTGCGGCTTCGAGCGCGGGTTTGAACTGCGAAACCTGCGCTTTGTCAAAAGGCGGAGTTCCGCCGTAATTTCCCGTCCAATCCGCCAGTAACGGATTGGTTTCGCCGATCGCCGCCGTTGTTGCGTTGTTTGTTTCAGAGGCGCGCACTCTTGTTTTTACACTCATAAGATCAATATTCGATAAAAAAGTAATCGCAATTGCCAGAAGCAATATGCGCGGCAAAGTAAAATTATGCATCAAGAATCTCCTTTTGATAATCGGGCTGTTGGTATAATTCGGATTATTTCTTTATAAACTCCGATTATAGATGAACAAAGGGAAGTTGTCAGATGCCCCCGGAATTTTTTGAGCGTAAAAATACAGGCGATCGGCATTTGTCGGATTCTTCGGGCGGCAAGTATGATTATTACAAATGAAAATAGCGGTAATTGATACAACTATTGACGGCGCAACTCTCGGCGAAGCGCACCTGTTTTTGCCGGAATTTCTCAAAGGGCTGAACGCCAAAGGCAACGAAGTTCATCTGATCACGAAAGGTGCGCCGAACGAAAAAATCTTGCGGCAAATCGAAGCGTCGCGTGCGATTCTGCACACGGATCTCTGGCGTGCGGACGGTTTTGTCGAAGAAACCGCGCCGGTTTTAGCCGCATGGCTGAACGAATTAAATCCCGATATTTATCTGATCTCGGTTTCGGACGACATCGCCTGGGTCGCTCTGCCGCTTTTGAATCCGTCGATCGCGACGCTCACGATCGGGCACGAGGATTCCGAATATTTCTATCTTCCGGCGCGCCATTACCGCTCGTTCCTGACGCGCGTGATCGGCACCAGTCCCGAAGTTTGCGTCGGCTATGTTCTCAGCTCGGTGATCGAAAAGGAAAAGATCGAATGGATCTCCGACGAAGAGGAATCAAACGAAGGCGAACCCGCCAATGACGAAACGCGTTTCTGGAAAATGATCGACCATTACGAAAAATGTTTTCAAAAAGCGATCGAAGACGCCGCAAATT
Organism: Pyrinomonadaceae bacterium; assembly: GCA_035536135.1. Classification (GTDB taxonomy): domain Bacteria; phylum Acidobacteriota; class Blastocatellia; order Pyrinomonadales; family Pyrinomonadaceae; genus JAFDVJ01. Next base: position 19,451 of record DATLOR010000224.1, read on the forward strand.
CGCCGCGCGCGACCTACGCCGACTATCCGCTGCTCGAAACCGTCCGCTCGCGTCTGCCGATGTGGCTCCGAAGATTAAAAGCAAAAGTGCTGAAATAGATTTCGGCTTCAGTCAAAATCAAAGCGATTGTGGTAATCTTGCTTTTTGAAGAAAGCATTGTAAATTTCAAGGTAAGGAACTTTGTCGGAAAACGTCGCATTAATCAATTCTCCCGTCGAAACTGAAACACCTTCAACCAAAGGAATGACGACCAAAGTCGTCAAAGGCAGCATTTGGTCTCTGGCGGGACAGGTTTTGCCGCTTTTTGCGTCGCTGGTTTCGACGCCGTTCGTGATCAGATTTTTAGGTCCGGAAGGCTACGGAGTTTTATTTCTGGTCGCTTTGATCCCGAATTATTTCACGTTCGCCGATTTCGGAATGGGCATCGCCTCGACCAAATTCGGCTCCGAAGCGTACGGGCAGGGACTGCGCAAAAAAGAAGGCGAAGTTGTCAGAACGGCAGGTTTTATCGCGCTTTTGACCTCGCTCGTCTTCGCGGTTCCGCTTTTTATTTTTTCGCATCAGATCATTAGCCGGTGGTTCAAAGTTTCCGAAAATTACCAGCCGATCGCAAGCGTGGCGTTAAAAATTACGACGGTTGCTTTTGTTCTGACGATTCTTTCATCGATTTTCAATACGCCGCAGCTTTCGCGTTTGCGGATGGATCTGAACACATTGGTCAATGCCGTGCCGAAAGTTCTGATGGGAGTTGTCACGCCGCTTGTCTTGTATCTCGGCGGGAATGTGATCGGAGCCGTTTTGGTCGCGTTTGCGGCGGCTGTCTTGATTTTTACGGGAACCGTTTTTACTTCCGGCAGGCTTTTGCCCGAGCTTTACCAGCCGACGATCAACAAAAATCTTTTTCGTCCCTTGCTGAAATTCGGCGGCGGCTGGCTGATCGCGATGATCGCGGCGATCCTTTTGTCGAATGTCGAAAAGCTTTTGCTCGCGCGCTATGTTTCCGTCGAATCGCTCGGCTTTTATTCGGTCGCGTTTACGTTTGCGAATATGGCGACGATGTTTTCGATGTCGATGACGCAATCGCTCGTGCCGGCGTTTTCACAGCTCATCACGCCGGAAAAACGGTCGGAATTCGACGCGCTTTTTTCGCGCACGATTCGCTTTAATCTGATCTGGCTTTTGCCGATGATGATGTTTATGTTCGTCATCGCCAAGCCGTTTTTCACGCTCTGGGCGGGCGCGGCTTTCGGCAGGGAAAGCTCCGTGCCGTTTTATATTCTGCTGCTCGGCTTGTTCTTCAATATTCTCGCCTATATTCCGCACAGCACGATCACGGCTTCAGGCAAAACCGATGTTTTTGCCAAACTTTACTGGTTCGAGCTTATTTTGTATGTTTCGGCGGCGGTTTGGCTGGTCAATACTTATCAAATTGTCGGCGCGGCGATCGCGTGGAGCTTCCGCATCATTATCGATGCTTTTCTCATTATTTGGCTGGCGAAAAGAATCGTCGGCGTCTCATTCAAATTCTTTAACCATTTTTTCAGTCTGGCGGTCGGCGGCGCGTTGATGCTGCCCCCGATCCTCTTTGCCGCGTTTTACGACAACTTTTCTCTCTGGCTGATTCCGCTTACGGGAATTTGCGCTTTGCTCTATGTTTTTCTGGTCTGGAAAACGTTTTTTGAAAGCGACGAAAAAAAATGGATTAAGGCAAAAATTCAAAATCTGCTAAAATTAAAAAAATGACGGTAGAAAAAAATTCACCGCGAACCGAAGTTCTGGAAAAATGTCCGGTTTGCGAAAGTAAGAACACAAAACTTTATTTCACTTCGCCCGACCGTTTGCACGGTGTGGCGGGCGAGTTCGGCTATCATCTTTGCGGCAAATGCAAAACGGTCTTTCAGAATCCGATGGTTATTCAGGAAGATCTGCATCTCTGCTATCCGTCCGAATACACGCCTTACAATTACGACCCGGAAATGCCCGAAGTCAGTTTTGAAGCCAACGGCAATCACGGATTTTTGGTTAATTCGCGCAATATGCTCCGGCAGGCAATCGTCAAAGAAGTCTGGCACGAACCGCTCCCGGGCGTTGCCGGATTGGCGGGAAAAGTTTTATCCAAAAGCCGCGCTGCCCGCGAGAGAGCTTTTTACGGGATCGTTCTCGATGAATGCATTCCGCGCGAACGCGGGAAATATTTTGCTTTGGATGTCGGCTGCGGCGCGGGTTGGATGCTTAAGCGTCTGAAACAGGTCGGCTGGCAGGTCGAGGGAATCGAATGGGACAAAACCGCCGCCGAAGTTGCCGCCGAGCGAACGGGCGCAAAAGTTTGGGCGGGCGATTTCAGAGAGATCGATCTACCCGAAAATAAATATCACCTGATCTTTTTGAGCCACGTTTTCGAGCATTTCAACGATCCCCTCGGCGCATTGAAAAGATTTTATGAATTGCTCGCGAGTCAGGGTAAATTGGTGATGATCTACCCGAATCCCGAATCCTTGGACAGTAAATGGTTCGACCGCGATTGGTTTGCGTGGGAAGTTCCGCGTCATTTGATACTGCCCG
>DATLOR010000225.1:0-4313 GCA_035536135.1 Pyrinomonadaceae bacterium
CGAAAAGAGAGCGTCTTTATAACTACAAAGACGCTCTCTTTTTGTTTTAACGTTTTAACTTTTAATCCGTAATTCGTAATTTGTAATTCGTAATTGATTTTCTACCACCAACCCAAAACCTTCCACCAGAGCAACCCGACGAATGTCCAGATCAGTATATTCAGGACGGACGCGATAAAGCCGATCGTCCACCAGTTTTTTTGTTTGACGTAGCCTGTGCCGAAATAGATCGGCGCGGGTGTCGTGCCGTAATGCGTCAGACCGGCACTGAGATTTGAAAGATACGCGAGCAGCAGCACGGTGATCCCGGCAGGCGCACCGACTGCCAACGTGACCGCCAGAAACGGAATGAGCATCGCCGTCACGTGCGCCGTGATCGAAGCAAAAGCGTAACCAGCGTAAAAGTAGATGAGCAGAAGAAAGGCAAGCGCGATCATCCAGTTCCAGCCGGTTGTGTAGCCCGCGACGGATTCCGCGAAGATTTTCGTAATGCCCGTGTCGCCCAGAGAACGCGCCATCTGTATGAGTCCGCCATACCAGATAAAAACTTCTCAGGCGGGCTTTTCGTCCGTCAGATCGTGCCAATCCAAAACCTTTGTCAAAAGCAAGACGGCGATGCCGAACAAGGCGATCACGGTTGCGTCGATGTTATGAAGCTGCGAAGTCGCCCACAATACGAGAATCAGGATAAAAACCGCGAGAAGAATCATTTCACTCGGCTTGGTCGCGCCTAATTTTTTCAGTTCTTCGGTAGCGAATTTAACGGCGTTCGGCGTTTCCTTGATCTCGGGCGGGTAAAAGCGGTAGATCATCAGCGGAATGACGATGAGCGAGACGATCGAAGGGACGATCGCGCTCGCGAACCAGAGCGAATAATTCAGATCGATGCCGGTTTCCTTTTGGACAAAGCCGCGAATGATCACGTTCGAAGCTTGTCCCGTCAGAAAGGTGGCGCAGATAATGACTTCGCATTGATAAAGCAGATTCATCAGAAAAGTGCCGAGCTTCGCGGCAGTTCCGTCGTCGGGACGCGATTCGTAGGTTTCGGCAATGCTCCGCGCGATCGGCAGGATGATGCCGCCCGAACGCGCGCCCGTCGAGGGAATCGAGCTTGCCAGCAGAAAATCCGTGATCACGAGCGCGTAACCGATGCCGAGCGTTTTTTTGCCGATCAGCCGCACGAAAACGAGCGCGATCCGGTGACCTAAACCAGTTTTGATCATCGCGCGTGAAAGAAAGAACGCGGCGAGCACGAGCCATACGTATTTGTCTGCGTAACCGCCGAGCGCAGTTTCGATTTTGAGCGCACCGAACAACGCGGTCGCGATCACACCGAGCAAAACCATCGCACTGCCCGTCATCGGCTGGACGATCGAACCGACGATCGTCGCGGTAAAAATGGCAAGCAGCGTCCAAGACTGGCGCGTAATTCCTTCGGGAACGGGAATCAACACGACGACCAAAGCCGACGCCGCAACAATCAGCCATCGCCACCACGTTTTCTTGAGTTCGCTCTTCATAACAGAAAGTTCAGCGGGAAAAGATCAAGACGAATTCTATTTGTAAAAAATTAAAAATTCGAAATAGCTGATAGATACGAGATAATAGTTGAAAGATGAAATCTATCAGTTAAGTAGGTAGACAAGATTAAAAGTATATAAATTCGGAATAACTGATAACTGAAAGCGAATAACCGGTTATCAGCTCTCAGTTATCAGTTATCAGTTATTCCGAATTAAAATCAGAGCATTCTAAATATGTCCGCCTATTTATCATCTTTCATCTTTCATCTGTTCCGAATCTTTTGATATTCACCTAATTGAAATTGATTCTAAGTTTAAGCGCAAAATTACACGATTATCACTATCAAATAAGTCTTTTCTCCAACGAAAGATGTCTTTTCTCTCGCGGTAGATGACCTTGTTACAGCTGTAACAAAGATATATTTCGTTGGCGCAAAGTCATCTTTTACCGGAAAAACTCGATAAATATTCAGATTTACAAAAAACGCGGAAAGTTTGTAAAACTCTCCGCGTCTGAAATTCTTTGCTTTTGCGAAAGACTATTCGCCCAAATATGCTTCTTTGACGCGCGGATCGGCGGCAAGCGTGCGTGAGTCGCCTTCCATCACGATTCTGCCCGTTTCAAGCACGTAGGCGCGGTCGGAATGATGCAGTGCGGCGTTGGCGTTCTGTTCGACGAGCAGAATCGTCGTGCCTTCGGCGCGGATATTGTCGATCGCTTCAAAGATCGTGTGCACGACGATCGGCGCTAAGCCGAGCGAAGGTTCGTCCAAAAGCAAAAGACGCGGACGCGACATCAGCGCGCGCGCCATCGCGAGCATCTGCTGTTCGCCGCCCGAGAGCGTTCCGGCTTTTTGCTGTTCGCGTTCCTTGAGACGCGGAAACATCGCAAAGCCTTTTTCCATATCGTCGGCAATGCCTTTCTTATCGTTGCGGATATACGCGCCCATTTCGAGATTTTCGCGCACCGAAAGGTTTGCAAACACGCCGCGACCTTCGGGCGACATCGCCATCCCCATCGAAACGAGCTTGTGCGCCGCCATTCCGTCGATCCGTTTGCCTTCGTAGGTAATTTGCCCTTCCGACGGTTCGAGCAAACCCGTGATCGTCCGCAAAGTCGTCGTCTTGCCCGCGCCGTTCGCGCCGATCAGCGTGACGACCTCGCCTTGATTTACCTGCAAAGTGATGCCCGTTAAAGCTTCGATCGCGCCGTAACTGACTGATACGTTTTCTAAAGTCAACATAAAAGTGGTCAGTGATTAGTTTTCAGTGGTCAGTGAATCGGTGTTTTATCTAACCACCGACCACTGACCACTGAAAACTAATCACCTAAATAAGCCTCAATAACCTTCGGGTCGTTCTTAATGTCCTGGGGAAGTCCGAGCGCGATCGATTTGCCGTAATCGATGACCTGAATGCGGTCGCAAACGCCCATCACGACGCGCATATTATGTTCGACCAAAACGATCGTCAGATTGAATTTGTCGCGGATTTCCTTGATCAAAGCCGTTAGATCTTCCTGCTCGGACGGATTCATTCCCGCCGCCGGTTCGTCCAAAAGCAGAAGCTGCGGACGGGTTGCGAGCGCGCGGACGATTTCCAGACGGCGCTGGTTTCCGTACGGCAGAGAAGTCCCGCCTTCGTCCTTGTATTTCGCCAGACCGAAAATTTCGAGAAGCTCCATCGCGAATTTGCGGTGTTCGGCTTCGTCCTTATAATAACGCGGCAGACGGAAAACCCCGTCGAGAAGCGATTGTTTGGCGTGGCGATGGCAAGCCGTGACGACGTTTTCCAGAACGCTCATCGAGGGAAACAGACGAATGTTTTGAAATGTGCGCGAAACGCCGAGCCGCGAGATCTGATACGGACGCAAGCCGTTGATGCGTTTTCCGGCGATGTTGATGTCGCCCGAAGTCGGTTCGTAAACGCCTGTCAAAAGATTAAAAACCGTCGTTTTGCCCGCGCCGTTCGGTCCGATCAAGCCGTAAATTTCGCCCTGACCGACCTGCATATCGAGTTCCTTAACAGCTGTTAAACCGCCGAACTTGATGACCGCTTTATCGGTTTGCAAAATGTAATTTCCGTTACTCATTTTAATTTCGGATTGGTGATTTTGGATTTCGGATTGAAATATTTAAATCCCAAATCCGCAATCCTAAATCCCGAATCGTTTATCCTTCTTCGCCGTCCTTCATTTTCTTTGCCGCGTGGTCGTTGGAAATCGGGACGCCTTCCGTGCCGCCTTTCGCTTCCGTGCCTTCGGGCGCGGTGCGCGTGCGCCGGAGCCAGCTCAGACCGAATTCGTTTGTTCCCAAAATTCCCTGCGGGCGCAGGATCATCGTCAGAATCAGGATCAAAGCGAAAATAACGAGGCGCAGATCCGCGAATTGAAATGTGCTGTCGCCAACCTGGATCGGCGGCAGATTTCGCAGCAGTTCAGGAAGCAGCGTGACGATGATCGCGCCTAAAATCGCGCCCGTCATCGAGCCCATTCCGCCGATCACGATCATAATGATAATTTCGAATGATTTGATAAATTGAAAATCGTTCGGATGCAGAAATTTATTGTAATGCGCGAAAAGAACGCCCGCCGTTCCCGCAAAAGCCGAACCGATCACGAACGATGTCACTTTATAACGCGTCACGTTGACGCCCATCGCTTCCGCCGCGAGCTCGTCTTCGCGAATCGAAATCAGCGCGCGTCCCGAATCGGATTTGACGATATTGTGAACGACGACGACCGTCAAAACGGCGAAAAGCCCGATCCAGAAAAAGTTTGCGTAGCCCGAA
>DATLOR010000226.1:0-4029 GCA_035536135.1 Pyrinomonadaceae bacterium
CGCCGTTGTGCCGTCGCCGTCGAGCGATAAAAGCAATAAGCCTTTGAGAATCAGCTTGGCTTGCAGCCTCTGCATCACCGGAATATTGCCGACAACCTCGGTATTCAAACGGTCGTAAGCACTAAAAGCTTCCTGCAGATCGTCAACCTTTCGCAGAATATTTTCAGTGCAGTCGAAAACCTCGTCGAGCGCGATCAGCGAATTTGCCGGACGACCTAAAATCTTGTTTCCGGCTTCGGAAGCAAACCCGAGAAGCGCAAATTCCGGTGCGTAAAGCCTGACGAACGGCGCGTTTTCCAAAATCACGGGATGCAGCGGATAAAGCGAGCTGAAACGCTGTTCGCTCCACCGAAAATGCGGCAAAACTTCCCTGAAATATGAATAAATATCGTGAAGCAGAGCCTGCGTCTGGCGATGTTTCGGAAAAACGTGCGAATCAACGATCTTATAGAGATGTTCCTGATCGAGATAATCGATCGAAAAGGCGCGCGCGATCGCGGCGTTGACGCCGTCCGCACCGGCAATATCGTCATCGAGCGCGACGCCGACAAACATATTCAAACCTTTGGCAAATTCGGCAATTTCACCGAGCATCACGCCGTCGTCACGCGCCACGCGCGAAGTTCTTTCAAAAGCCGTATCAACGATCAGGATAAACGGCATATCACCCGATTTTTCAGCCGCCGCAGTGAGCAGTTCGGGCATCGAATCGCTGAGGCTCGACTCATCAATCGAAAAAGCTTTGGCAATCGCGTCTTTGAGCTCTCCGAGAAGCGTCGGGTGAGTTCCGCGCCGGACGAAAGCGACGGGATAACGGCGGCGTTTTAATCTTTGCGTGCTGACCGAAACGTGCTGGTCGGAAATTCGCGAACGCAGTTCGGGCTGGGCAACAATTGCGCCGAGCGTTGCCAGAAAATGGCTTTTGCCGACACCGCGATAACCGGCTAACGCCATCGCCTGCCCGTTTTCATGTTCGACTTCCGAGATTCGGTCGAGCCATTTCGACATCATATCCGATGTCGCGTCGGTAAAATGATAGGCGGAGAGCGTTTCGGTCGGGTCTGAGAAAAAATCGTGCAGACTTTTATACAAACGAACTTCGACTAAATCCTTAACTTTTTCGTTTATGCGTTTCATTGTTAAATAAGCGGATTTTGAACTAGCGCCGGAAAGAGAGTTTTGCTACGCGGTCGGAACGCCGAAAAATCCTTCGGCAATTTATACTTTACCAAGTTTTCGCGGTAAAAAAAACAGTTTTAACAAGATTTTTGTGTTTTTTTTTATTTTTTTTGAATTTGCCGCCCGAATTAACAACTTTATGCGGGGCGCGCGCATCATACAGACGTTGATTTTACAATCCGAAAAGAGTTACACTTTCAAAATCGGCTGATAAGAATTTTAGGAGAATTTTAAGATATGCGTAAAGGATTTATTCAGAAATTTAGTGCGTTTTTTCTGATGTTTGCCTTTTTGTTGAGCGCAACGGCGATTGCGCCCCTCAGTATCGCGGCGCAAACGACCGACGATAAAAGCAAAAAAGACGAAAAGAAAGATAAAAAAGATAAGCAGAAGCAAGAAAAAACGGCGTCGACCACCCAAACCGTCGGAAATAAAACCCTTGCCGTCAACGAAGACCCGAATATGATCGGCAAGCGCAATATCAATAGCGGCGCCGACAAGATCTGGAGTTGGCTCGGCGGTTCAAAGGAAAAAGAAATGCAGGTCGGTCGCCAGCTCGCGCTCGAAGTCGAACAACAGGCGAAACTGGTTGACGACGAAGTTGTTACGGAATACGTCAATCGGGTCGGTCAAAACATTGTCCTTCATTCAGACGCAAAAGTTCCCTTTACGATCAAAGTTATCGATACCGATGAAGTTAATGCTTTCGCACTGCCGGGTGGATTCTTTTTTGTCAACAAAGGCTTGATTCTTGCTGCCGATAACGAATCGGAACTCGCCGGCGTCATGGCGCACGAAATCGCACACGTCGCGGCGCGCCACGCAATGGAAAATCAAGGCAAGGCAACGGCGATGAATTACGGGATGCTTGCTGGAATCATCTTCGGCGGCGGAATTATCAGCACCGTGCTGCAAAACGGCGGCGGAATTTTAGGCGCCCTCGGAATGCTCAAATTCACGCGCGGTGCGGAAGAAGAAGCCGACCGCCTCGGCGTTCAGTATCTTTATGCTTCGGGTTACGACCCGACCGGAATGGCGACGATGTTTGAAAAACTCGCGTCGCAGAATAAAAAGAAACCGGGCACGATTGCCAAACTTTTCTCGTCACATCCGCAATCGCTCGACCGCCGCGATGCAAGTCTCGCGCTCGTTGCACGCTTTCCTGAAAAAGAAGAATACGTTATCAGTACCTCGGAATTTCAGCGCGTCAAAGCGCATTTGATGCGTCTGTCAAATGCCAAAGCCGGGGTCACGAGCGATGTTGACGATACCGAATCGAGCAAACCGACGCTCAAACGCCGTCAGCCCGATTCCGAAAACACGACCAACGATCCGGCAAGCAACACACCGACCGACGATCAAAAAGAACGTCCGCAGCTCAAAAAGCGTTCGGATCCGTCACCGTCGCCGTCGCCCAATAATTAACGAGAAAAAAGCAATAAACCTAAAAGGCAAAGTTTTGATAACTTTGCCTTTTTACTTTTAAATAACTTTCAAACCTGCTATCAAACGTTTTTTTAAGTTTGTAAAATGGTCGGGAAAATTAGTATTTTTTGATAATGAATCGTAATTTCCGCCTTAAATTTCTCCTCTTGATTTTTTTCCTGACCGGCTTTATTCAACTTTCGAATGCTCAATCCGCCAAACAGGATTTTAACCGAATACGGACTTTCGATGTTCAGCATTATCTGATCCGGACGAGTTTTGACCGCCAGAATAGAACTATTTTCGGCGATACGACCGTTTCGTTAAAGCCCTTGAAAAACGGTTTTAATGTGGTCGAACTCGATGCCGAAAACTTGAAATTTGAATCCGTTAAACTCGCTCCGGACGGAAAAGATCTGCAATTTCAAACCAATGACGAAAAAGTTATTATTACGCTCGACAAGGATTACGCTCCGCAGGATTTGATAAAAATCCGTTTGAAATATTCGGCAAAACCGAAAAAAGGCGTGTATTTTGTCAATGCCCTGCGCAACGGCGCAACAGTGCTTCACGACGCCCAGATTCTGACACAGGGCGAACCCGAAGAATCCCGCTGCTGGTTCCCGTCCTACGATTTTCCCGATGATAAAGCCACGACCGAACAATTTCTGACGGTCGAAGCGGGCGAAAACGTGATCTCAAACGGCGAATTGATCGAAACGCTGGAAAATGCCGACGGCACGAAAACCTTTCACTTTAAAATGAATATTCCGCATTCCGTCTATCTGACATCTTTCGTGGTCGGCAAATATATAAAATTTGACGATTCATACAAAAACATTCCGCTCTCGGTTTATCTCTATCCGGGCAGAGAGTACCTTTACAAACAGGTTTTCGGAAATACTAAGGAGATGATGCGGATCTATGAAGAATTAACCGGAATCGCGTTTCCTTTTAATAAATACGATCAAACGATCGTTGCTGATTTCGATCTCGGCGGAATGGAAAACATCACGGCAACGACTTTTTCCGACCGTGATATTTTCTTTTCGGAACAGAACAAATTCGTCGTTGAAGATATTGTTTCGCACGAGCTGGCGCATTCGTGGTTCGGCAATCTCGTAACCTGCCGGAATTGGGCGGAATTATGGCTCAACGAAGGCTTTGCGACCTTTATGGAAGCCGCTTACCGCGAAAAAATGTACGGACGCAGCGATTACCTGCGTAAAATTCAGGACGATGTTCGGGAATATTTTGACGGAGAAGCCAAAATGAACCGCAAACACGGACTTTTAAATAAATTGGCGCGTCCCGATGATTCGATCTTCGATGCCGTCACTTATCAAAAAGGCAGTGCGGTCGTGCATACTCTGCGCGAAACCGTCGGCGATAGAGTATTCTGGAAAGCGATCAATATCTATTTGA
>DATLOR010000227.1:0-5965 GCA_035536135.1 Pyrinomonadaceae bacterium
CTTAATAGTGACAACCGCATTGGTTTGCGTGGTAAATGCGCTGATCACATCGGACATAAAGATAAATTTCTGTCCGCCCGGACCAACTAATAACCAGTCCATATCGCCCGGATAGGTCGTGTTCAGATTGGTCAATTCGACTACGATTTTCTTGTTTCCGGTCAAACCCGAAACATTGATCGTTCCCGGATACGGAGCCGCGACACCGGTCGTGCCGGTTCCCGGATTGGCAATCGCCGCACCGGTAAAGGTCACAGGTGCGCCGCCGACCGGGATACCGATCCGAATCGTGCGGGTTTCGGTTCGCATACCGGTACTGCTGTTAATGTTGAAAGTAAAAGTGTAATTGACCGTTCCGCACGGAATGAAAAACGGAATGGTAAAGTTGATGTTTTGCGAAACGGTTTGACCGTTGGCAATATCGCCGTAAAAAGCCGAGCCGCCGCCGACCGCCTGTAGGGTGACGCCCGTAATCGTCGCTCCCGTATTGTTCAATAACGGGATTGTTAAAATGACCGGTTCACTGGGTTCGGGATAGCCGTTGTTGTTACCCGGCGCGTCGCTGACCGAGAAACCCGGCGCAATGATAACATTTCCCGCGACCTCGAAAGATTCGGTGACGGCAGTGTTGTTTGAGCCTGTTCCGGCATTTTGGATACTTGCATAATAGCCCATTCCGCGAATCGCAAAGCCGCGTCTGACGGCTAATACGTCATTCGGATCGGAAGCGAATGTTGCCGCAATAATTGCATCGCGTTCCTGCAAAAACGTCGGACCGATCGGCGCGAGCTTCATTCCGTCCGTGATATATTGCAGAGCGCGGCGGTTTCCTTCGGTCGCGCCGTGCTGCACGATCAGCTGATTTCGCACTTCCCAGAGCGTTACGCTCCAGATCTCGCCTAAATTGTGAACCTGATCGCAGGCTTGGACGCCCGATGATGTTGAAATAACTGGGTTGCGCGGGAAAGCACTGCTTACCGCCGTTGTCGTCGTTCCGAGCGTCGTATCGCAATTGCCGTTTGCATGTTTGAATGTCAGCGGATTATGCGGCAAACCGTTCGGTCCGACAGCGGCTTTAATGGCGGTTGGAAAACGGCGGATGCCGTAGTAGTAATTACTTTCCATACCGCCCAGCTGATAAGTGGCATAACCGCCCGTAGTATAAGTTCCTAAAGCGTCGTCGGTCGGTTCGGATAAAAGCGCCAACTGGTAAAAATCGCCCCAGCCTTCACCCATTCCGCGTGCCATATTGGTTGAAAGCCCCGAAGCGTTGCCGTGCAGACGATTCGAAAGTCCGTGCGTCAGTTCGTGAACGGTTACCTGGCTGTCGAGCGCGCCGTCGCGGTCGGGCGTCGGTCCTGCCCAGATATATAGCTGTAATTTCGGTCGGCCGCCCCCATCTGCCACAGTCGTAAAATTTGCGTTATTGGTTCCCGAAGAATCCTGAACTTCGACCGAAATCGAATCGTTTCCGAGTCCGCCGCGCCCGAAATTGTCGGTCTGATAATTTCGCGCCGGTTCGGTAAAGCCGAGCAGATATGTTTCATCGTGCCAGCGATTAGCGGCGTAAAAAGCATTGGTCACCGAGCCTTGCTGAAAAGCCGAAGGCGGATAAGTTTGCGTTGTCGGAACGGGTTCTTCGCCCGGCGGCGGATTGCCCGGCGCGGGATTGTATATATAGACAAAATTGCGGTTCGGATTGCCGAAAGCCCAGCCGTTCGGGTCGATGCCCTGTGTGCCGTCGCGGTCGATCCCGGCTTCGGCATTGTTGCCGATGGTGCGGTTTTCACCGTCGTAGATCCAGCCGAGACTGTTAAAAGTGTATGGCGGTTCGTTGCCGATCAGCGTAAAATTCGTGCGGTTGGTGATCGGCGGCTGCGGGCAATTCAGCGGCGAAAGACAACCGGGGGTAAACGGCGACGGGCTGTCGGCGGTTTTCATCATACTCGTCAGATTGCCGTAAACATTATAGGTCGAGGCTTGAGTTTGGCTTTCCGTCAGATTTTTGCGCCACAAAAGCGTTCCGTCGCGGGCGTCAACGATCACGTAAAAAGCTTCGGCGCGTGTCCATAAAAGAACGCGCCAGGCGGTTCGGGCGATGCCGGGTTCGACCGGGAAATAGATCTTTTCAGCCGTCGTGTGATCGGTAAATTGTCCGCGCTCGAAAGTAATTTTCAAATCATTTGTAGTTGCCGCGATTCGTTTCGTGTCCGTTTCACTCGTTTGCAAACCGATGTTTTTTGCTGCGTTCGAAACGGCAAGCTCGGCGCTTCCGAAATCATTGGAAAGACTTTCATAATCGAGATCCGGCGCAAGATTGTTGATCAACCGGATGATTTCTCCGCGTTTTGTAAATCCGGCTTTGATCTCGCCGCGAAAAACGGGAACATCGTTTATTTTCTGCTCGAAATGAACGAATGAAAGATTTCCGTCGGGATTTGTGTAATCGGCGGTCGTTTTCAATGCGTCGATCTGCAGATCGTCCAAGCCGATCAAAGCGGCGTTTTGTTTAAGAAAATTTTTGAGAATGTCGGCGCGTTTTCCGCTCGACGGTGCGGTTAAAAAATCCGCGTTCCGCGCAAAATCGGGCGCGATCGATTCGGGAATCCGCAAATCTTCGTTGTCTTCGATCCTGAGAGCCGGATTTTTTAAGCGGAGCTCGGATTCGGCGGAAATTATTCGTTTTCTGTGCTGCCCGATCGTCGAAAGGTTTTCGGCGGATTGATCGATAAAGTTTTCAATCGCCTTTCTTGCCGCTTCGCTTTTATCGGTGCGAATGTCGTAATTGCTTATTTCGCTTGGTTTTTCCGTGACTTCGGTCAATTCGGCTTCGGCGGAAAATTGCCAGCACAAAAAGACGATAGTTAAACCGAAAAGAGCAAAGATCGAATATATTTTTCTCAATAAAACTTTCTGGGGATGCATCATTTTTCTCCTTATCACAAAAATTGTGATTAAAAATTTACAATGAATTTTCGGAAAAATCCTAAATTTTTCAAAAAAAATCTAAAAGTTTGTGAGAGCGGCAAAAATCAATTGATTATTCAAGATTCAGCTTCCGCAAAAGCGGAACAAATCTTGAATCGCTGTGAAGATCTTCAAAACGCGGATCGGTTCTTAAAAGTAAGATATTAGTGTCGCCTTTTTTGAACGCTTTGTCCAGATATTCAAAGGCTTTATCGTTTTCCCGGAGCGCCGCATAAACGATCGCCGCGTCGGTAAAATCGATCTGTTCTTTGCTCGATTTGTCTAAAACCGTCCGTAAAATTGCGGTTGCTTGAGCGGTTTCACCGGCGAGCGCGTAAATATAACTCTGCGCCAGAAACATTTCTTCGGTCGGCTGAATTTTCAGGGTTTTTTCGATGTTTTCGAGCGCCTCGTCAAACAATCCGAGTTGGGCGTAGGAAAGCGCGAGAATAAAATAAGGCGCGACGAGTTCGTTGTCGAGTTCGAGCGTTTCTTCGGCTTGAATGATCGCTTTGTTATAATCGCCGCCGAGAAAAAAACGGCGCGATAAACCGTTGTGCAGAAAAATCGAGATCGGGTCAAGCTGAATCGCCTTGTTTTGATAAAAAAGCGATTCGCGGTGTTTTTCAAAACAGCAGAGCAGCAGACTTTTGTAATGAAAAGCGATTGGATTGTTGGGATTTGATTCGATCGCACGGTCAAACGATCGTTCGGCATCGCGCGGGTTTCGTTCAAAAAAATGCTTGATAATTCCGTCTAAGATCAACGCGTCCGACAGCTGCGCGTCGAAATTCAAGGCGAGCTGAAGCGCGGTTTTGCATTCCTGGTAAGCTTTGCCTCGGCTGACGGCATTGATATTTAAAAGCCGGTAATAAGCATAACCGATGCCCGTGTAGGCAAGCGCGTAATTCGGGTCTTTCTTTAATGCCTGACGAAAACATTTAAGCGCGGAATGCAGACTTTCTTCGCGGAATTTGCTCGTCGAATTGCTTCCCAGCAGATACATTCCCTTCGTGTAGAACCTATAGGCGTCCGAATCGGATGTTTGCTGGCGCGCGAGATTTGATTTGTCGAGATTATTCAGGCGAATCTGCAGTTTTTCAGCGATGATCAGCGAGATTTCTTTTCTGACCTTGAAAATATCGGTAAATTCGCAATTGTAGTGCGTGCCCCAAATGAGCTGTTTATTTTGCGCTTTGACCAGCTCGACGCTGATCTCAAAATAATTCTTAAATTCCGTAATCGAACCGAGCAAGATGTTTTCGACGCCGAGCAGAAACCCGATCTCCGAATAATCCTGAGCCGAATTTTTATAAGGCTCGACGGCGTTGTAAGCCATTACTTTGAGCGACGGGATCTGCGAAAGATTGGCGATCAAACTTTGCGTAATGCCGTCCGCGAGATATTCAAAATCCGTATTCCCGCTTTTGTTGACAAGCGGCAAAACCGCGAGCGAATCCGAATTGCCGGGAGCGGTTTTTTCAACATTTGAAGTGAACGTTTCATCCGTTTTGAGCTTCGCCGGTTTTCGGTTCGATTCGGCTTCTTCGATCGGAAAAACAAAACTGTAGCCGCGACCCGAAACCGTTTCGATGAATTTCCGCTCGCCGCGCGTTTCGCCCAAAACGCGGCGCAGAGCCGAAATATGCACGACCAGATTGCTTTCTTCGACGAAACTGTCAGACCAGACCTTATCGAGAATTTCGGACTTTTCGACAACTTCGCCCTGCTTTTGAACCAGCAGAAGGAGCATTTCGAAAGCCCGCGAACTAAGCTGCACGACTTTATTCTCGGAAAGCAGTTTTCGTTGTTTCGGGTCGAGACAAAACGAATCGAATTTGTAAAGTTTGCTGTCCATCAAAAAAGATTTGGGATTCGGGATTTGGGATTGCGGATTTGTTTGTTTCCGAGTTACCTCTCGAGCAAAATTCGACTTCAGCTATGCGTCAGCAAATCCGAAATCCCAAATCCGCAATCCCAAATCGAAAATCGCTAGGAATTATTTTCCAGTAATTGCACGAATTTCTTTGCCGCGAGCGACAAATTCCGGTCACTGCGGAAAATTACGCCGACCGGGCGAACCCATTCTTTTTCGGCTAATTGGACGACCGCGAGCTGCGCGTTTCGTTCTTCGTCTTCGACCGACGGATAGGGCACGATCGCGAGCCCGAAACCGACCTCGACGGCGCGTTTGATGGTTTCGATGTTGTCGAATTCGGCGACCTTGTGAACTTCGACGCCGTTTGTCTTCAGGATCTTGTCAATCGCCTTGCGCGTCGGAATATCGCGCTCGAAAAGCACGAAATCGCGCCCTTTCAAGTCTTTGGCTTTAACTTCCTTTTTCTTGGCAAATTCGTGACTGAGCGGGCAGATCAGGACAAGGCGGTCGCTCTGCATCGGCGTGATCGTCAGACCGCGGCGCGGTTCGGGAAAAGCGACGACGCCGAGCTCGACCAAGCCGTTCAGAACATCGCGGACGACACGCGTCGTGCGCGAATACTCGAGATCGATCTTGACGGACGGAAATTTCGACATAAATTCCCGGACTTTTGGCGGAAATTCGTGCAGACCGATACTGTAGATCGTCGCTACCTTGACGGTTCCGCCGATCTTTCCGACCAGTCCGCGCATACTTTCGTTAAGCGCGTCATAGCAATCCAGAACATTTTTCGATTCCCGGTAAAAAACCTCGCCCGCCGGAGTCAGGCGAACCTCGCGCCGTCCGCGCACGCGTTCGAGCAAGCGGCGTTTGAATTTCTCTTCCAACGTGCGAATCTGCTGGCTGACCGCCGATTGCGTAATAAAATTGCGCTCTGCGGCAAGCGAAAAACTTTGTAAATCGACCAGATCGCAAAATACTTTTAATGTTTCAATATGCATATTTTCATTCAACATTCAACATTTAGCATTCAACATTTAACATTCATCCGTTCTTCGTAACTCCCTTTTATTGGTTTTCACAAACTTTTTTGATAAATGATAAATGTTCTTTTGATAA
>DATLOR010000228.1:0-14151 GCA_035536135.1 Pyrinomonadaceae bacterium
GCCGGGCAAACCGGAGACGAGAGAAATTTTATCAATTCTGCCTTCCCTCGAATAAGTAACATAAAGGCGGATAACGCCTTTTGCGCGGCTGTTAACGTCGGCAAAATTAAATCCCGATTGCGGGACTTGCAAAACAAAAATCCCGCCGGGCGTGCCGTTTTCGATTTTCGGGTTGTCCGGCAGAGATTCGATTTCTTTTTTGGATAATTGCCCGCCGATTTGTTCGATCGTGACGGGTTTCATCGCGGAAATTTTGATGCTTTTCTCGTTCGAAGCATTTTCCGCACCAAGCCGGATCGAAGCAAGAAGTCTTTCGGAAACCGGCGTGCTTTTTCCCCTGTTCCAGACCGTTACGATATAGAGATGAGTTTTCGAAGCAATGTATCTGATTTCAAAATTTACATTTTCGATCCTTTTTCTGATTTGCTCATAACTGCGGTCAAACTCGGCTTTGCGGACGAGAAAATCCTTCAAATCGGGTTTTATTTTTGAAAACGCCATATTTCTTCTTTCGCTGATGACGTTAAGATAATCTTTCGGATTCGGCATCCGGTAGATCTCCACACTCATATAGGTTTTATCGAGCGAAGCATTGAGCATTTGCATTTCTTTGAAGTTGTAAACATTGCCCATCACGTTGTTTAGATAAAAACCATCTTTGTCGTAGAAATACGCGCCGTTATTGGGAAGTTCGATTGAGAATTCACCGTTGTCGCTCTCAATTCTGACCCAATCGTTTTTTTGACCGCTGGTATTTTTTGCTTCTTGTGAAAAGACCGAAATTTGAGCTGAAAAAAATATGCTGAGGCTCAAAACAAAATAGTAGATTTTTTTGTTCATAAAATTTATTCTTCGGCGGATTTTTGAAAATAAACCTTTCCGGTTTTTTCGTTTTTCGGAACAACCGGCTGAAATTTGCCCCAATAGGTTAGAATTTCAGTTTTGCCCTGTTCGGTTCTGCGTTCAAGTGTGAGCAGTAAATCGCCTTTTTTATAAGGCTCTAAAATATTATTTTCGCCGTAGCTGTTGAAGAAAATAAGCAATTTGCCGCCTTCGATCCTGGTCGTGCCGACTAATTCCCGCGCCGTTTGATAACCGTCGCTCTCGATCGCCGCGAGAAGCCCGTCGTCCGACTCATTAATATCAATCCGGTGCTCAATAAAAATCGCCGTTCCGCCGGCGGTTTTGCCGCCGTCCTCTTCGAAAACATACGTGCCGAGCCATTCCTTCTGCGCGGTTGCCGTTAAACTCAAAAGCAGTATAAAAACAGAAAAAATAAAGATTTTGCTTAAACATTTCATAATTTTACCAACCCGTCACTAAAAGATTTCGAGAAGATTTGATGCTGATTTTTTGATATTTACTGTAAGCCGAAGCCGCCCGATCACGAATTTGTTCACTAGTTTCGTTTTTAACCCAACCTTCGAGCGCGTCGTGCAGAATGTAGGCTTCGGGAGCCATCAGATTTGATGTCCAGAGAAGCGGTTTGGCGGAGGTGTTTTTGAGCGGCGCGGAAAAATAATTGCGGCTCGCGCACGCCAGAATTACCGCATCGCGCGCGTCGTCGTCTCGTTTCGCGGGCTGATTTTCGAGCTTAAAATCCATCAAGCCGTTATGCCCGACAAAGGCGACGAGATTTGCGCTCCCCAAAACTTGCAAAGTTACGTTTTGAAGCGCGACATTTTCGCGCTTTGCGCCCGCCGCTGCCGCGAAAAAATCGTCAACCGTTTCGCGCATTTTGCTTCCGCGATAGGCGTCGGCGACCAGATAAACATTCTCAGTTTTATGTTTGAAAACGATTCTCTGCAAAATGTTTTCCTTCGGATTATCAATTTCGGCAATTTTTTGCCAGCTGGCGGATTTCGAGAAAAAAGTTTTCACGCCGAAAGCCGCGCCCCAGTAGAGATTTTTCTGCGGGTCTTCGCCGTTGCCTAAGAATGCGGGAACCGGCACGATTCCCTGATTTTCGTTATCGCAGAGCGCGACGAGCACGTGAACGACCTTTCCCGGATTTTGGATTTTCGCAACTTCACTGATTTCCGAAATCTTCGGCGTCGGCGTCGTTTCGGGCGTTTGCGCTTTGGTGCAACCTGCGAGCCAGAAAAGCGAAACTAAGCAAAGCGCGGCGAACTTGTTTGACATCTGATGTCCTCTCTTTCAAACTTCTATTCGGCGCAATTATAACAATGAAGGAAAAGTATATCCAGATTTTAGGCATCTTTTTAACCGTCATCTACGGCTTTTTTATTCTTTGGTTGTATTGGGCTGAGCCGAAAAATCTCGAAGAATTTTCGACCAAGGCGAAGGAAACCATCGAAAATACGACCACGCAAGGACAAATCATCATCGGCACTTACGAAGTTGACGCGGCGAAATTCGGCGACGGTTTGAAGGCTTTTCGCTCAGATAATTTTGTCGCCGCGCGGCAGTTTTTTGAAAACGCCGATCCTGAACGGCGCGACGCGAAAACGCAGTTTTATATCGCTTACAGTTTTTACAGGCAAGGTTTCGGCAAACTTTATAATGACGACGAGCTTTTCAAAAAAGGTTTGGAACAGACGAATCGCGTGATCGCGCTCGATAAAAATTTCAAATCGGACGACGCGGATCTGAAGATGAAAACGCCCGCCGAACTCAAAAACGAATTTGAAGAAGGTCTTAAAGTAACGGCGGAAGATTTTAATCCTTTTAAGCTGACGCGGGAGCGGAAATGAAAACAGAAGAGGAGAAAGGAAGAAAAGGAGAAGAGGAGATTGATTTTTTGTCCGTGATCGACGGCGAATTGGTTGAAACTTCGCCCGCCGGGATTGATTTATCGGATGACGAGCAGCAAACGGTCGTTTCCGCGAAAAATAAAATAGCCGAAACTAAAGCCCGAAGCCCGAAGCCCGAAAAGCAAATCCAGAATCCAAAATCCAAAATCCAAAATCAAAAGACTTATCTGCTTTTACCGTTTGTTTTTCTGACTGTCACATTGCTCGGCGGTTTGCGGCTTTCATCGCCCGCCAACGCGTTTATCTTCTGGCGACCCGCGCTTTTTTGTTTGATCTCGGCGGCGATCCTGATGGTTTTGTTTTTTCGTGCGCGCTTGATCTCTGTTGACGGCTGGTTTTCGGAAGATTTTCCGACGCTTCAAAACGTGGCGAACGGCGCGGTGATGGTCACGCTTTTCGCGGCTTCGGCGCAGATCTTCAACGCGCTTTTGCCCGAACAAGGCTTGCCGTTCTGGGTTTTCGCGTTCTGCTTTTTCTGGACGCTCTGGAACAATCTTTTCGCCGATTTCGACGTGAAAAAACTGCTTCGAAGTTTGGGAGCACTGTTCGGTCTGGCATTTGTCGTGAAATATCTGCTTCTCGCAAATCTCGCCGCGCCCGCCTCGGAAAGCTGGCTCCAGGGAATATTCCAAAACCCGACGAAAGAAGCATTTACGTGGCTTTTTGATTTGCCGCGCTTTTCCGCCGGAACGGGCTATATTCAATTTTTCACGGTCGCGTTTTATCTGCTCGGGCTTTTTCTGCTTCCCAATTCTACCGGATCAAAACGTTAAATTCTGCCGGTCAACGATCGCTATTTATCTTTAGAAGACAGATGCGGAAAAGTTCGCAACCTGCCGGTAAATCTGCGCGGTTTCTCCGTTTTCAAAATTCCCGACCAAACAGGAAACATCGAGCAGCGCCTGTAAACTCTTTGTTTCTAATATTAAAAATTAAAAAAAGAGAGCGGAACGATAATTGTATTTACCAACACGATTTTCGGTAAATCGCCGACCACAGATTTGTAAATCGCCAATAAATATCTTTCGTTTATGACTGAAATCATATTTTCTCTTTCAACGAAGAGCTACTCTGCAATCGGAGAATGTTATGAAAACAATTGAATTACTCGAAAAATTTGAACTCGGCGGGCAGGTAACTTCGGTGAAAGAGAAAGAAGTTCGCGAAATTTACAACGGTGCGCGGCGGCGAATGGTCGAAGTCAAACTGCGCGAAAACGCGGTCTTGACGCGGCATAAAGCGGCGGAACCGATCAGTGTTTTATGTCTTTCGGGCACCGGAGTTTTTACGGCGGGCGCCAACCTCGAAGACAGTTTGGATCTATCCGCCGGAGTTTTTTTGACGCTCGAAGGCGGCATCGAACACGAAGTCAGAGCCGCGCCGGAAATACATTTATTGGTCACAAAATTTAAGGACATTTAGAAAAAAGTTAGGAGAAAAGCAATGAAAAAGCTTTGGATAATATTGATCGGGGTATTTCTGTTTTCGTTCGCAATTTTAGGTTGGGTCGGGACGGAAATCTTTCGTCAGGCACCGCCGATTCCGGCGCAGGTCGTTACGGCTGACGGCAAGGTTTTGATCGGCGACGGCGAAGTTTTGGACGGGCAGAACGTCTGGCAGGCGATGGGCGGAATGCAGGTCGGTTCGATCTGGGGACACGGCAGTTATGTCGCGCCCGATTGGACGGCGGATTACCTGCACCGCGAATCGCTGTTTATCTTAAATGAATGGTCGCAGAGCGGTTTTTCAAAAGATTACAACGCGCTCGATTCGGAACAGCAAGCCGCCTTGCGCCAGCGTCTGCAAAATTTGATGCGGACGAATACTTACGATGCGGCGGCGAATAAGATCACGCTCGACCCGATTCGCGCCCGTGCGTTCGAAGAAAATCTAAAGCATTATTCGGAGATTTTCACGAACGGCAACAAGGACTACGCGATTCAAAAGAATGCTCAATCGGACCCGAAGAAACTGCGGAACTTGAATTCATTTTTCTTCTGGACGGCGTGGGCTTCCGCCGCGAATCGCCCCGGCAATACGATTTCCTACACGAGTAATTTTCCGTCCGAGCCGCTCGTCGGTAATGTTCCGACGAGTTCGGCGATCGTCTGGACGGGCGTCAGCGTGATTATGCTGATCGCCGGAATCGGCGCGATGGTCTGGTTTTACGCGGGTTGGCACAAACACACGACCTCGCCCGAGACGCCCGACGAAGACCCGCTGATCGGCGAAACCTTAACGCCTTCGCAAAAAGCGACGGTCAAATATTTCCTCGTCGTTTCGCTTTTGTTCCTGCTGCAAATCGTGATGGGCATTATCACGGCGCATTACGGCGTCGAGGGCGGCGGATTTTACGGCATTCCTCTGCAGGATTATCTGCCGTATGTCGTGTCGCGAACGTGGCACACGCAGCTCGGAATTTTCTGGATCGCGACGGCATGGCTTGCCGCCGGACTTTTTATCGCGCCGTATATCTGCGGCTACGAGCCGAAATTGCAGAAGCTCGGCGTTGACGTGTTATTCGGCGCGCTGCTCGTCGTCGTGCTCGGTTCGATGGGCGGGCAATGGATGAGCGTGATGCACCAGCTCGGCAGCGGCGATCTGTGGTTCTGGTTCGGTCATCAGGGTTACGAATACGTCGATCTCGGCAGAGTCTGGCAAGCGGCGCTCTTTGTCGGTCTGCTTTTGTGGCTGTTTTTGATTGCGCGAACGGCAATTCCGGCATTAAAGAAAAACAACGGCAACAGCAAATCGCTGATCATGATCTACCTGCTTTCGACCGCCGGCATCGCGCTTTTTTACGCGCCCGGACTTTTCTGGGGAATGCGCTCGCATATCACGGTCGTCGAATACTGGCGCTGGTGGGTCGTGCATCTCTGGGTCGAAGGTTTTTTTGAAGTTTTCGCAACGGTCGTGATCGCGTTTTTGTTCGCCCGTCTGCGCGTGATCAATCCCGAACACGCGGCGTATGCGTCCTTGCTGTCAGCCGGAATTTATCTCTCGGGCGGCATTATCGGAACTCTGCATCATCTCTATTTTGCGGGAACGCCGACCGTCGCGCTCGCATTCGGTTCGGTCTTCAGCGCACTCGAAATCGTGCCGCTCGTTTTTATCGGCTACGAGGCGATCGAAAATATCCGCCATTCGAAAGCGCGACCGTGGCTTGCGCAATACAAATGGGTGATCTACTTTTTCGTCGCGGTCGCGTTCTGGAATCTGGTCGGCGCGGGAGTTTTCGGGTTTATGATCAATCCGCCGATCGCGCTTTACTATATGCAGGGCTTGAACACGACCGCCGTGCACGCCCACGGCGCACTCTACGGCGTTTACGGCACGCTCGGGCTCGGACTCCTGCTGTTTTGTATGCGGGCGATGAAGCCGGAGCTGAAATGGAACAACAAGCTCATTTCGTTTGCCTTCTGGGCGATCAATATCGGGATGATGCTGGAAATTCTGTTCAGCCTTCTGCCGATCGGCTTGATGCAGACTTATCAATCGGTTTCGGTCGGCTACTGGTCGGCGCGCTCGCCCGAATTTATGCAGACCGAACTGATGCAGTCGCTGCGCTGGATGCGGCTGTTCGGCGACACGATTTTCGCGATCGGCGCAATTGCATTCGTCTGGTTTGCGATCGGTTTGATCCTGGCGAAAAAGAAACCCGAAGAAATTCCGGCGGGCGAATTGGTCGAAGCATAGTTTCGACGGGTAAAAAGGCAAAAGTAAAAAGGCAAAATAATACTGCCGCTTTTGCCTTTTTACTTTTTACTTTTTACTTTAAGAAATATGATTTTCAGAATCTTACAAATTGCGATTCCTTTTATTTGGTTCGGCGCGGTCTGTGCGATTTCTTTTATGGAAGCGCCGCTCAAATTTACCGCGCCGAATATCACGATCCCGCTCGGACTCGGCATCGGAATGATAATTTTTCACACGCTCAACAAGATCGAGATCGTCCTGTGCGTTCTGCTTGCCCTGTCGTTTTTCGCGGCCCGCCCGAAATGGAAATTTCAGTTCGGCGCATTTGCGCTGATCGCGCTTGTTTTGATAATTCAAACTTTCGTGCTGTTTCCGATGCTCGACGAGCGCGCCGTTCAGGTCATCAGCGGAAACGCGCCGCCGTTTTCGAGCCTCCACATCGTTTATATTATTTCGGATTCGATCAAAGTTTTACTGCTTTTTATTTTAGGCGTTAGTTTGCTGCGAAAGAGCATCAAATTCGAATAGTTATGCAAGACATCGAAACACGAAAAGACATCGAAGAATTGATGACGGATTTTTATCACAAGGCGCTGAGCGATAATCTGATCGGCTATATTTTTACCGATGTCGCCAAAATCGATCTGGAACATCATCTGCCGATCATCACGGATTTTTGGGAAATGCTGCTTTTCGGGACGGTCAATTTTCAGATGAAATACGGGCGCAGTCCGATGCAGGTTCATCAAGTCCTGAGCGAAAAAACACCTTTGCGCGCGGAGCATTTCGGGCGTTGGGTCAAACTTTTCTGCGAAACGGTTGACGCGCGCTTTGCGGGCGACACGGCAGATCTGGCAAAGATACGCGCGGTTTCAATCGCCGAGACGATGCGTTTGAAATTCAGCTCAAAAACGAGCGCAGGCGTTCCGGTTGTTCGAGGATGATCTTGCCGCGCAGGATCTTGACCAGATCTTTTTCAGCTAATTTTCGAATCACACGAATCGTCGTTTCGGTCGTTAAGCCCGCGATCTCCGCGATGTCCTGACGGCGAAGCGCGATTTTAACCGGCGTTTGCACGCCGTCTTTTTCCGCCAGACGAAGCAAAACATTGCCGACGCGCTGTTCGGGCGAAGCCGTCGCGAGATTTTTGATCGTCGCGGTTTTTTCCCGCAGCATCTCGCACATCCAGCCGATCACGGCGAACGAAAACTCACTCGATTCACGCAGCAGGCGCAAAAAATCCTGACGGTAAAGCAGAAGCAGGGTCGTTTCTTCCATCGCGACGGCGGTCGAAGGGTAATTTCCGCCGTCGAAAACCGGCGGCACGGCAAACATTTCGCCCGCTTCGAAAATTCCGATGATGACTTCCTTGTCAATATCGGGAAAGCGCACCATCTTGACCTTGCCGCGCTCGACGACCGGCAAAAAGTCGGATCGATCGCCTTCGGAAAAGATTATTTGATTTTCGGAGTAGGATTTTCGGCGGGCAGCTTTTTGGAGAGCCACGAGAAAGTCGGAATCGGCAATTTCGAGCAGTTTTTTCACGCCGATAGAATATCATCTTCGAGCGTTTCTTCGCCCAAAATTTCAAACAGACCCGCCGCCGATTCTTTGGAAACCTGTTTTTTGGCGGGAATTTCGAGAACTTTCAAAAGCGTCAGACGATTGCGCCGTTTGATCTCGATCTCGTCGCCCGTTTTGACTTCCTTTGAAGATTTGGCAGCTGCACCGTTGATCTTTATCAAACCGGCATCGCAAAATTCCTGCGCCAAGCTGCGGCGCGGGATCAGACGGCTGGTTTTCAGGAATAAATCGAGTCTCATAAAGTGAAAGTGTGAAAAAGTGAAAAAGTGAAAAAGTTTTGTTTTAGACAAACAATCGAACTTTTTCACCTTTCCACTTTTTCACTTTTAACCTTTATTTGGTTGGTTTCTTTTCTTCCGGCTTGGCTTCGGCGGAGAGGATCGGCGAAACGAGCGGGCGATAAGTGTCGTTGACTTTGATATAAGATTCGCCGCGCAAGCTGACGAGATATTTTTTGCGCTCGGCGGGAATCACTTCATAGGTCATTGCCTTGCGGACTTCGGCTTCGTCAAAAAACGCGTCTTTGCTCGCTTCCTTGCGTTCGTCAACACGGAAAATTTCGATGCCTTCGACCGTTTCGACCGGCTCGGAAACGCCGCCGACTTTGGTTGCCGCGACTGCCGTCACAAATTTTTCGTTTAATTCTTTGAGCTGCGGAACGCTGATCACGCCGACGCTTCCTTTTGTATCTTTGACGTCTTGACGGTCGGAATTTTCGATCGCGGTTTTTGCAAAATCCGCGCCGCCGCGCAGCTGTGTGACGAGGATCTTGGCTTTATCGCGGATGGCATTTTCGTCGCGTCCGGCAAAACTCAGAAAAATTTCCGAAAGCGAAAGCGTTTCGGGTTTGGTGAATTTTTCCTTGTGTTTTTCGTAATAGGCTTTGATTTCTTTGCTCGACCAGCTCCAGTAAGTTTTGCCGTCAACTTCGCGCTGCATCACAATATCTTTGATGAATTGCCGGCGCCAGGTATCACGGATTTGCTGCGGGTCGACGCCCTGTTTCGTCATCGCGTCGTAAAGCACGTCGAGCGATTTGTAATTTTGCTGACGCATAATTTCGACCAACCGCTGGTTGACCGCCGAATCGGCATCGGCTTCAACGCCGAGTTCTTTGCCTTTCTGCAAAAGTAATTCTTCGTTGATGATATTGGCAATCAGCTCGCCTTGTTTGGCTTGGACTGTGGCGGTTGCCTCTTCGCGGGTTTTGCCCTCGGCGACCATTGCGTCGATGACCGTATTCATTTCGCGTCTGACGCGTGAGAGCGTAATCACGCCGTCATTAACCTGCGCGACCACTTCGTCAACGACTTTTAACTCGCTTTCCTGGGCGAAAGCGGAAATACTTGTTAAAAATAAAAATGCAATTAGAAAAATTGCGGAGTTGATATGTTTCATTCGTTTACTCCTTGAAAAAAAACTCATTCGGAAATCTTATGTTTATTATGTGATTTATGCAACTGGCGGGTTTGATGCAAAAAACTGCGTCCGCGTTTATTTTTGATGAAAAAAAATATGGAAAGCCTCACGATTGGCAGTTTTTTAAATAAAGAGACGGATCGCGCTTAACTCTCTCAGATCAAATGAAAAAGAAATGTTCAAACTGTCAACTCGTCAATTACGCAACCGCCGAAAACTGTCTGCGGTGCGGGCGCAAACTGCTCGAAGTTTCGTCTTTCGAAACGCCGCCAAAGCGGAAAAAATCTTTGAGAGCAACGATTCTGAAACGCGCCGGCGTTTTGCTCTTTGCGGTTCTTTTCACGGTTTTCGGTTTTTACGTTTCGCTCATCGTCTCGGCAAAACGGCTTGAATACGACCAAAAAAAGTCGATCGAGCAGGCGATCCTGATCCTCGAAGATAAGGGTTTCGGCAAAGAAGTCTTTCTGCTTCGGTATCTCACGGCGTACCGCGGCACGGATAACTGGCTGAACGCTTCGACGCGTGAAGAAAATGCTTATGCGGCGACGAATTTTCCGTTCGAGATCATGACGGTCTATCCGGATTTTTTTATGTACCCGGCGGATGAAACCGAACGCGCCGCGATTCTTCTGCACGAAGCCCAGCACCTGAAGGGCGCGGACGAAAAAGAGGCGTATGAATTTGTCTGGAAGAACCGCAAACAATTAGGCTGGACAAAGGAAAATTACGGCAATTCGGTCATCTGGCGCAACGTCCGCAAGCAGACCAAGGAAGTCGCGCCGCAGCTTTTCGTCTGCGAAGGAAAAGATTACGCCGATTGCACGGAGTGAAATCAATTACGAATTTCAAATTACGAATTACGAAGTGTTTGGTTAATTTCTTTCATTCGTAATTCGTAATTCGTAATTCGTAATTATTCTTCTTCGTCCTCGTCGTAATCGCCGACCTCGCCGAATTCCCAGCCGTCGTAGGACGCGATTTCGTATTCGTTGGCGAGCGTTTGAAATTCGACGTTTCTCTGCGCCAAAGATTCGGGCGTGTGGATTTCCACCTTATCAATATGAAGGAGATATTCGCCCGTCGATTCGTCGGTTTCCTCGTCGCCGAGTTCGAAAATGTCGATAAAATCGTAGCCGTCGGCTTCGAGCTTCAAGCCGAGTTTTTCGAGTTTATCAACGTCCGTGTCCACGAAATAAAAACTGTAAAGCATTTCGCCTTCGGTGTTCCATTTGTCCTCGGTTCGTGCTTTATCAAAAATTTCGTTAATACTTTCCAATTGTGATTCTGCGTCTTTAAATTCCATAATTTTTTTCTCAATTCCGTTAAAAATTTCGTTTATTTGAAAAATTAACCTGTTTTTTATAATAACAATTTCATTAATTGTATCTCTGCGGATAATAATTTGCCTCTTGAATAACCAATTTTTACCTTTGCGCAAAAAATGGAGAGGCGGTTTTAAAACCGCCTCTCCATTTTATCAACAAACCGATCTTTCGGCTGAAAGCAAAGTTTAATTTAGTTTTCCCCAGATTTTTCCGGTTCTGAAGTCCGCCGTCAAAATCATCTTGGCGAGCAGGTCATAGTTCAGCATTCCGTCGTAAATCATCACGCGCTCGCGTGACTCCATCTCGACTTCGCCCAGATTTATCAGATTTATTTTGACCGGCTTGACGCGTTTCTCGCCGACCGCATCGTCGAAATTTATCCCGAGTTGTTTTTGTGCCGACGGCGTGAACAGCATTTTGTTGGTATTGCCTGTATCGGCGAGCATCCAGATTCTGCCGTTCGGCGTTTGCGCGGCGATGAAAATGTCGAGCGACGCGCCGCCCATTTCGCGGCTCACGCGCGCCGTTAAGGGCTTCAACTGTTTGGTGCGCGTCTTTAAGCTCTTTTCCGTTTCGACGATGATGCGGTTGCCCGCCAAATCAATCGTCAGCGTCTGACCGTCGAAAGCGTCGAGCGCGATACTGCCGTCGAGCTTGCCGTCGGAGTTCGGAAAAAACTGATTCGGGTCAAGAACGCCCATATCACGCGTGGCTTTGAAACCGTTTATCGAAAAGTCAACATCTTCACAGCGCGGTCCCGATATTTTTACGCCGCCGGCATTGTAACCCGTCATATCGCCGAGCGGCGTACAGCCGATCTCCTTGGCGAGCGCGGGCGAAATCAATGAAACTCCGCCGCCGCTGTCAAAATAAAATAGCCGCGGCTTGCCGCCGACCATCACTTCGACCGTCGGCGTTTTGCCGAGCAAAGCGTGGTCGAGCTTTATTTCAATTGGTTCTTTCGCCTGAACGGCGACTACAGAATATAAAAATACGAAGATTATCAGTGCTTTTTTCATAATGTTTTAAGAAGTGTTCCGCTTTGAATTTTTATAAATGCGGAACACTCTCAAAACACCGCTGAAAGATTTTTTATGACAAGAATTTAACCCGGATTAACGGGTGATGTTTCGGTCTCCCCTTCTCCCTCTCTGCCTTTCTCCCCTTCTTTCTTTTCGGGTCGCATATGCGGGAAGAGAATCACGTCGCGGATCGAATGCTTGTTCGTCAGAAGCATCACCAGACGGTCGATCCCGATCCCGATTCCTGCCGCCGGCGGCATTCCGTAGGCGAGCGCGCGGATATAATCTTCGTCCAACACCATCGCTTCGTGGTCGCCGGTTTCGCGTTCTTTCATCTGTTGGATGAAACGCTCGAACTGTTCCTGCGGGTCGTTGAGCTCCGAAAAACCGTTCGCGACTTCCATCCCGTTGATGAATAGTTCAAACCGCTCGGCGATCTGCGGATTTTCGGGCGATGCTTTCGAGAGCGGCGAAATCGATTTCGGGTAATCAATGATGAAGGTCGGCTGAATTAACTTTTCTTCAACCGCTTCTTCAAAAATAGTAACCAGATCGCGGGCAGCTTGCTCAGCAGAGCTTTTTGAATCGCCGAGGGCTTGGCGCGCTTCCGCGACCGCTTCCTGCCAAAGCTGTTTCGTGCGGTCAAATTGGTGCTCGCGGCGCGCTTTGCTCTCTTCTTCCGTCATCCCGACCAACTGCCACTTTCCGTCTTTCTGCCTGGCTAGTTCTGCTTTGTTTTTTTCCGCGGAAATAACCAGCGCACGTAATCTTTCGGCATCGTCGAGCCATGAAATATCATATTCTTCGCCCAAAAAATTGTTGATCGAATAGCCGTATTCAACTCTGGATAAAGTTCGGTGAACGGCTTCTTTCATCGAGATTCTTTCAAAGTTTGAAAAATCGATCTCATTCTCGCCGTATTTTACCTGCAAACTTCCGCCCGTCGCTTTCTCGACCGATTCTTTGAGCATCGCTTCGGCGAAATCCATCATCCCGTTGACGTCCATCTAGGCGCAGTAGAATTCGAGCATCGTGAATTCGGGGTTGTGCTTCATCGAAAGCCCTTCGTTGCGGAAATTGCGGTTGAGCTCGTAAACCTTTTCAAAACCGCCGACCGTTAAGCGTTTTAGATAAAGCTCGGGCGCGATTCGGGCGTAAAGCGGGATGTCGAGCGCGTTGTGATGCGTTTCAAAAGGCGTTGCCGCCGCGCCTGTCGCTTTCGGCGTGAGCATCGGCGTTTCGACTTCGATGTAGCCCGCTTCGTCGAGAAAACGGCGCATTCCGCTGATCAATTTCGCGCGGCGCTCGAAAACCTCGCGCGTCGTCAATTCGCCTTCCGCGTGTTCGACCTGCAGGCTCGACGCGATCAGATCGGCGTAACGGTAGCGTCGGCGCAATTCGGGGTCGGCAATGCCGTGCATCTTGTCGGGCATCGGCATCAATGCTTTCGAGAGAAACTGAAACGTCTCGACGTGAACCGAGAGTTCGCCCGTGTTCGTGATAAAAAGATAGCCTTCCGCGCCGACAAAATCGCCGTGGTCGAGCAGTTTGAAAACGTCCCACGCCGCTTCTTCGCCTTCGATCGGCTGTAAAGTATCGTTGCTGATAACCTTTGCATCCTGCTTGCGAACATAGATCTGCAAGCGGTTGATGCCGTCGCTCAGGTGAACAAACGCCGCTTTGCCCATCACCCGCGGCGGAACCGCAAGGCGACCCGAAACGCGGACATTCCCGAAATCTTTGAGTTTCCCGTTCAAAAATTCTTTTAACTCCGGATTCGGCTTTTCGCCTTCGGGCGTGTTGTGTTTGAGCTCCCTGACGATTTCTTTGATCGGTTCAAAATCCGAAATCTTTGAGATCGTGTCTTCCGTGCCCGTAATGCGGGAACGCTCGAACTTGTTCGGATAACTGTTTCCGACTAATGTTTCCAGGGCTTTGAGATGTTCGACACGCGCTTCGGTCTGGTCGTTCGGTTCGATAATTCCGGCTTCAAAAATGGTTTGCGATTCTGTGTTTGCGATAGACATAATTTGTTTGTTCATTGTTCGTCGTTAGTTGTTCGTTGCCTTAAAAAGTCATTTGCAACGAACAACCAACGACGAACAACCAGCGAATAAAAAATTATAAGTCGTGCGATGCAAACTCGGCAATCAGACGATTTGAAAAGATGCGTTTTTCGTGCGAAAGTCAAAGGATATGACATTAAAAATTGGCGATACTTTTACCATTAGCAAAGAAGTTACCGACGAGCTGATCCGCAAATTCGCCGACGTTTCGGGCGATTACAACCCGATTCATCTGGATGAAGAATTTGCCGCAACGACGCGTTTC
>DATLOR010000229.1:0-4385 GCA_035536135.1 Pyrinomonadaceae bacterium
GATCAACCGCACGAACGGCGAAACTTTCGGTTTTTATTATCTGCCGTCGGACACGAACGGCGATACGGGCTTGAATCATTACGTGCAGACGGTCAATACGCTGGTCAGAATTTACAATAAAAACGGAGCTCCGCTGACGCCCCCGTTTAAGATGAGCGATATTTTTGCGCCGCTCGGCACACCGTGTGCTGCACGCAACGACGGCGAAGCGATCGTCTTATACGACCCGCTTGCCGACCGCTGGCTTTTGAGCCAGTACTGCAACGCTTTTCCGCCGTTTCGCCAGATGATTGCCGTTTCGCAGACCGGCGACCCGCTGGGCGCATACTACATTTACGAATTTGTGATGCCGAACACCAGACTTAACGATTACGCGAAATTCGGCGTTTGGACGGACGGCTATTATATGTCGGACGACGAATTTGTCGGCAGTGATTACGCGGGAACCGGACTTTTTGCGTTTGACCGCGCCAAGGTCCTCAAAGGCGACCCGACCGCAAGTTATATTTATTTCAACATTCCTTCAAGCTCCGCGCTCCGCTTCGGCGGATTGCTGCCTGCCGATCTGGACGGTTTGAAACCGCCGCCCGCCGGTGCGCCGAATATTTTTGCGGGCTACATGGCAACCGAATACGGCGACGCGCAGGACGCGCTTCGTTTGTTCGATTTTCACGCCGATTTTCAGAATCCAAACAATTCGACCTTTACCGAACACGCTGAAAGTCCGCTCTCCGTCGCGCCGTTCGATCCGACTTCCAATCCCGACCGCGCCGATATTGCACAACCCGCGCCCGGCGATTTTCTCGATTCGCAGAGCGACCGCTTGATGTACCGCGTCGCGTATCGAAATTTCGGCACGCACGAATCTTTGGTTTTTAATCAAACCGTCCGCAGTTCGCCGATCGGTGAAACTTACCGCGCCGGCGTTCGCGTTTACGAGCTGCGCCGCAACTTGCTCTCCGTTCCGCCGTTTTCGCCTTTTGCGGTTTACGATGCGACGACGCTCGGCGACAACGCGACTTCGCGCTGGATGGCAGCCGCCGCGCAGGATCATCAGGGAAATATCGCCTTTGAATACAGCGCAGGAAGCGAGGCGGACAAGCCTTCGATCTTATATGCGGGGAGACTCGCAAGTGAACCGGTTGGCGCATTCCGCGCGGAAGAAACTCTCGCGAAAGGCACCGGCGTGCAGACGGCTTTCGGCTTTCGCTGGGGAAATTTCACGGGAATGACCGTCGATCCGGTTGACGACTGCACGTTTTGGATGACGAACCAGTATTACACCGCCGAAAGCCAAGCCGAAAGCCCGTTCAGCTGGCTGACGCGCATCGGCAAATTCAGATTCGCCGAATGCACAAATGCGCCGCGCAGTACGATCACAGGCGTTGTTTCAAACGCCTCGAACGGGCAGCCGATCCCGAATGCGGTCGTGACGGCAAACGCG
Organism: Pyrinomonadaceae bacterium; assembly: GCA_035536135.1. Taxonomy (GTDB): domain Bacteria; phylum Acidobacteriota; class Blastocatellia; order Pyrinomonadales; family Pyrinomonadaceae; genus JAFDVJ01. Next base: position 1,445 of record DATLOR010000229.1, read on the forward strand.
GTTTATTCCCGAAGCACGAATGCATCCGGCAATTACGGCAATTTGCTGGTTTTGCCGGACACTTATACGGTGACGGCTTCGGCAAAAGGTTTTCGCCCGCAAACTATAACCCTTACGGTTTCAAACGGGCAGACGCTGACGCAGAATTTCGCGCTTCAGCCGACGGCGGTTTTGGAAAGCGCGGGAACAAATCTGACGGCGGAAAGTTGTGCGGTCAATAATTCCATCGAACCGAACGAAACCGTCACGATGAACATTGCGCTGCGCAACACGGGTGCCGTCAACACGACGAATTTAACCGCCACTCTACTTTCGACCGGCGGCGTTCTGAATCCTTCTTCGGCGCAGAATTACGGCGCGTTAACGGCGGGCGGCGCAAGCATTGCGCGCCCGTTTACGTTCACCGCTTCGCCGGATCTGAATTGCGGCGGCACGCTGACTTTGACTTTGCAGCTGCAGGACGGCGCGGAAAATCTCGGCACCGTGCAGATAAATCTGACCACGGGCACAAAACGCATCGCTTTTCAGGAAAACTTCGATTCGGTGACCGCGCCGAATCTGCCGAGCGGCTGGACAACGAGCGCGACGGGCGCCCAGCAAAACTGGACAACGAGCATTGCGCAATTTCAAACCGCGCCGAATTCCGTGTTTTCGCCCGACCCGAATCAGGTCGGCGTCAACGAGCTCGTTTCGCCCGTTTTTCTGGTAGCTTCGCCGAACGCCGAGCTCGAATTCCGCAACTGGTATGAGCTCGAAACGACGTTTTTGCGAAACCGGCTTTATGACGGCTCGGTTCTCGAAATCAAGATCGGCGCTGGCGCCTGGCAGGACATCGAAACGGCGGGCGGCGCATTTCTGTCGGGCGGTTATGACGGCGTGATCGACAGCTGCTGCCAGAATCCTCTGATGGGCAGACGCGGCTGGTCGGGCAGAAGCGGCATCAATCAAACGTCGGAATTTATCACGTCAAGAGCCAAGCTTCCCGCCGCCTCGGCGGGGCAAAATGTTCAGCTTCGCTGGCGCGTCGGGACGGATGTCGGAACTTTCCGCACCGGACAATTTATTGATAATTTAGCCGTTTCGGACGGTTACGTTTGCAGTTGTCAAAGCTCGCCAACCGTTCGCGCGCCGTTCGATTTTGACGGCGACGGCAAAACGGATCTGAGCGTGTTTAGTCCGAGCGATGATCCGGTTCGGTCTGATTTTGTTACCCGAAACAGTTCGAATAATGCACCGAACAACGCTTCGTGGGGAAGCGTCGGAGACCTTCCCGTAACAACGGATTACGACGGCGACGGCAAAACGGATTTCGCGGTTTTTCGCCCGTCGAGCGGCGTCTGGTATATTTTGCAAAGCTCGAATAATTCGATCGCGATCGTTAATTTCGGACTGGCGGACGATAAACTGACGCCTGCCGATTTTGACGGCGACGCAAAGGCAGACATCGCGGTTTTTCGCCCGTCAAGCGGCGTTTGGTATATTCTGCAAAGCTCGAACCTGCAAGTTCGGATTCAGCAATTCGGTTTAGCGGAAGACTTGCCCGTCCAAGCTGATTTCGACGGCGACCGCAAAATTGACATCGCCGTTTTTCGCCCGTCGGATGGAAATTGGTATATTTTCCGCAGTTCGGATAATCAGGCAAATGTCGTGCATTTCGGATTGAGCGGCGACAAACCCGTGGCAGGCGATTTCGACGGCGACGGGCGCGCCGATTTTGTCGTTTTTCGCCCGTCGGACAGAAATTGGTATCTGCTGAGAACAACGCAGGGTTTGAGCATCGTCAATTTCGGTTTGAGTAACGATAAACCGATGCAAGCCGATTTTGACGGCGACGGCAAACGCGACATCGCCGTTTTTCGTCAAAACGAAGCGATGTGGTATTATTTGCGGTCTTCGGACGGAAATTTCGTTTCACAACTGTTTATTCTTTTTAGCGAAGCGGCTCTGCCGACGATTTTCGTCCCCTAAAGTTTTGTGAAAAATTTGCGTTTTGCGCAATTTCGGATATGTTATTTTGTCTGAATATGATAAAAAATCAGTTCGCCTTCAATTTACTTGCCACAGTTGGGGAATTTTAATAAAGCTCATTAGACAAAAACGCCGCGAACATTTTTCTGTTCTTTCGTGTTATCTGTGCAGCAGGCGCGTTTTCTCGGCATCTAAAGCTGGCGGTACTATTTTGTCTGCTTAAAAATAAAACATTTGTTATGAAAAAAATTTATTCCGTTTTAATTCTGAGCCTTTTTGTTTTTGCATCAGGTGCTTCGGCGCAAAAAGCCCGTCTGATCAGCGAGATTCAGGGCGATAAGAACATTTCGCCTCACGAGGGCGAAATCGTGCGCGTTTCGGGCGTTGTCACGGCGCGGACGCGCACCGGATTTTATTTCCAAACGCCCGACGACAAAGTTGATTCCAATCCGAACACCTCGGAGGGAATCTTTGTTTTCACAAAAACCGAACCGGGCGCTGAAGCAACGATCGGAAATGCCGTGACGATCACGGGAACGGTGACGGAATTCAAGCCGAAAGCCGATCCGCAGAGTTTGTCGGTGACGGAAATTTCGATGTCTAAGGACAAGGATACGATCACCGTTGACGCAAAAGGAGCAGCTCTGCCGAAACCGGTTAAATTGGCGGCAAATGATTTCAAACCAACCTCGATCGACCAGATCGACCTGCTCGAAAAATACGAAGGAATGCGCGTCACGGTCGCCGAAATGACGGTGGTTGCCCCGACCGGCGGCAGAGTTAACGAAAATACCGGCGCATCGGAATCGGACGGAACATTTTACGGAGTGATCAAAGGCATTGCGCGACCTTTCCGCGAACCCGGCTATGACATCTACGATTATGTAATGCTGCCCGACAAGGAAAAAGAGAAAATGAGGAAAGAAACGCCGAAGCTCACGGTTTTCGACCATAATCTCGAAAGAATCCGTGT
>DATLOR010000230.1:0-3244 GCA_035536135.1 Pyrinomonadaceae bacterium
GCAAATAAGCGGCGGGAATCGGTTTATCCCCTGCCAGACCGAATTGAACGGTGCTTATTCCGGCGGTTGTTTGCTGCTGATACCAGGTGCCATTGCGGAAAACGGCGATGTCGATTTTTCCGTCACCGTCGTAATCTGCCGGCACGAGCGTGTCGGTCGCATTGCCGAAGCGTGAAACATAAAATCCGAGCTGGCTGCGCTGGATATACCAGCTGCCTTCCGACGGGCGATAAACGGCGACATCCGTGATGCCGTCGGCGTCGTAATCAGCCTGAACTGGTAAGTCGGTCGCTAAACCGAACCGCGCGTACTGAACCGCCGTGTTCGAGCTGTTCCGGATATACCAGATACCGTTTGACGGACGAAAGACCGCCGCGTCCAGCTTGCCGTCGGCGTCGTAATCGCCGTAAACGGGTTTGTCGCCCGTTATTCCCCACGGAATGTAGGTTACATTTCCCGCAGGATTATTCAGGGAGCCGCGATAGAAAAACGTGCTTTGCGCGCCGTTGCGGTAGACGGATAAATCCGCTTTGCCATCGCCGTCCCAATCACCGACCGTTAATTTATCGCCCGTCAAACCGAACTGCTCGATGCGAATCGTGGCGTTCGAACTATTGTAGATATAGAAAACAGCCATATTGCCGAGCGCATCTTCGCGCCAGATGGCGAAATCCATCGTGCCGTCGCCATCATAATCGGCAGGCGCGATTTTGTCGGTTTGAACGCCCCATTCAAAGGTTGCGATCGTGCCTGTCGAGCTTCGCAAAATATACCAGTAATTATTATTTTCGTCCGGATCGGGTCGGAACAGCGAGATGTCCGAGCGTCCGTCGCCGTCCACATCGAGATATTTTGATAAGTTATTAACCGATTTGCATTTGCCGAAACTGCCCGCGTTATAAATCGCCTGAATTTCGGACGGTGAAAGCGCGCGGTCGAAAAGCTCGACTTCATCAATCAGTCCGACGAACCGCCGTTCTGCAAAAAGCGCGCCCTCGCCGATTCGCGTACGGACGCCGGGCGCCGGGTTGCGCGTCACGTTCGGAACCGGATTTGTATTATTCAAAACGCCGTTGACGTATATTCTGAGTCCGGTTGAGTCCCACGTTCCGGCAAAGTGATACCAGACGCCGGTTTCAATTGTAAACGTCGTCCCGACGTTTTGCCCGTTGGCGATATACAGATAAACTTTGTCGTCCGTTAAAGCCCCAAGGTCAAGATCACGCCCGAAATCGCCGCGCGAGAATATTTCCATGATTCTGCCCGCAACCGACGGTTTTTGATTGAATAAGACCCACGCATCGATCGTCGCGGCGCTGGACGGATCCTGGACATTGGTCGGCTCGGTCTGCACATAATTGTTGCCTTCCAGAAGAAAGGCGCGCTGAACTTTGCCGGGCGCGTATTTCGCCGGTCCGGAACCGACATCCACTAAATAGCCGGTCGCGTTATTCATGGTCGAACTGTAATCGCGCCCGTTGCCGTCTGCCGCATACCAGCCGATCATGCCCGGCGGCGGCGGCGTGCATGCGGTTTGCGCGACTAAATTTGAATTTGAGATTGAAACGAACAAAACGATAAATATTAGATACCCGAAATTTTTCACTGTTTTTTCTCCTTGTGATTTAAGAAAATGATTTTTAAAAACGTGACCGCATTCTTAAGCAGCTTTCGAAATTCTTTCGTCTTTTTTTCCTTGCACTTCGGGCAGGGAATCTGCCTGTAGATACGGACGATCCTCTCGTGCTCGACGGTTGTAATTTCGATTCTTTTTCGCATCGCGTTTAAAAAACTTGCGTCTTTTAAGAGAAAGTTATAAATTTTTGGAAAACAAAAATCCTGCAATTTTTGCGAAAAAATTGCGAAAAATTTCAATTGATGGTTTCCAAAGCGGAAAAAATCTATGTTTTTGAAGAGTTCCGGTTAGAACCCGACAAGCGTGCGCTGCATCGCGTAAACGGTTCGGACGAACAGATCCGTTTGTCGAACCGTCCTTTTCAGGTTCTGCTTTATCTGCTTGAAAACCGCGAACGTTTCGTCGGGCGCGAAGAGCTGCTGGAAAAATTCTGGGACGGGCGCGAGGTTTACGATACGGCTTTAACAAAAGCCGTCGGGGCGGTTCGCAAAGCCCTCAACGAACCGCCGGAAAACCCGCGCTTTATCGAAACGCGCTGGGCAGAAGGCTATCGCTTTATCGGAAACGTCGAGGAGCAGCCCGTCTATCTCGAAATCGAAAGAACGCGCAAGGTCCGATTGGTGATCGAGGAAGATTCGGAACCGGCTGCGACAGATGATTTTCCGCAAGCCGTGAGCCGGAACAATTTAAAGGTTTCGAATTTGAAATTACAAACCGCGAGAGCGCGCTTTTTCACGCGCGGGCGCACGGTGGCGGCGGTTTGCGGCATTCTCGCGCTGATTCTTCTGTTTTACACGCTGATTCGCCCGCCGGCGTCGGCGCTTCAAACAAAGCCCGCATCATTTAATTCGATCGCCGTTTTACCGCTGAAAAATTTGTCGGGAATTGCCGACCGCGATATTTTTGTCGACGGAATGACGGAAAGTCTGATCAGCTCGTTTTCAAAAATCAAGGGATTAAAGGTTATTTCGCGCAATTCGTCCGCTGCGTTCAAAGATAAGGCGGCGCCGCCGCACGAAATTGCCGAACGACTTGGCGTGACAACTTATCTGGAAGGGAATTACCGGGAAAGCGGCGATAAGATCCGCGTCGATGTGAGGCTCGTCAATGCCGAGGACGGGGAAATTTTGTGGGACGATAATTATGAAAAATCGCTCGGCGATGTTTTTGCAATCCAGGACGAAATTGCGCGAAGCGTGACGACCAAACTTAGGTTAAAATTAAGCTCCGCCGAAGAGCAGCAGATTGTTAAAAGGCAGACGAGCAATATCGAAGCTTATCAAAACTATGTGAAAGGGCGTTATTTCTGGAAGAAGAAAACTCCCGAAGATCTGGAAACGGCACGGCGGTTTTTTGAAAAGGCGATCGCGCTTGACCCGGATTACGCGCTCGCTTACGCCGGAATTGCCAGTTATTATTCAACCGGCATCTGGTACGCCGATTTTCCGCCCGCCGAAGCGACCAAAAATGCACAAGCGATGGCGGCAAAGGTTTTCGAAATCGATGCCCAATCGCCCGAAGCGCACAATCTGCGGGCAAAACTCGCGGAATTGGAATGGGATTGGGAAACCTGCCGGCACGAATACGAAAAAGCCATCGAGCTTAATC
>DATLOR010000231.1:0-4004 GCA_035536135.1 Pyrinomonadaceae bacterium
GAAATTGAAAACCTTTTTCTCGTCCTTGAAGATCGAAGCGGGCGTTAAAATGCGGGAAGCCGAATCGTATGCCGTATTGATCGCCGTCGCGTAAACAAACGGCTTAAAGACCGAGCCCGGCTGACGCTGGGCGTTCGTCGCGCGGTTGAACTGGTTTTCGAGATAGTTGCGCCCGCCGACCATCGCAACGATCTCGCCCGTGCGGGGACGGATCGCAACGAGCGCGGCGTTCAAATTCCCTTTCGGCTTTTTCGGAAAATATTTATCGAGTTTTTCGAGCCGCGCGGCAACAATTTCATACGCCTTTTTCTGCAGATCGGGATCGATCGTCGTGTACACGCGCAAATGCTGAGCGGCTTCGGGATCGGTCACGATCTTCGGCAGTTCCTCGATCGCAAACTGCGAAAAATACGGCATTCCCTGTAAATCCTTGGTCGCCGAGATTTGTTTTAATTCGAGGTTTGCCTGTCTCGCTTCGGAGTTTTGCTGCTGCGAAATTTCGCCCGCTTCGAGCATCGAATCCAAAACCTGATTCCGCCGTTCGGCAACTCGTTCGAGATTTTTGTATGGATTATAGCGATTCGGACTGCGGATAATTCCCGCCAAAAACGCGGCTTCGGATAAATTCAACTGCGAAACGTCCTTGCCGAAATAAACGTTCGATGCCTCGCCGACACCGTAGATCGAGATGCCGTTTTGCTGTCCGAGATAAATCTGGTTGGCGTAAAGCGTGAAAATCTCTTCCTTCGACAGACGCGTTTCCAGGATGATCGACATAAACGCTTCGGTCGCTTTTCGCGTCAAGGTTTGCTCGTTTGAAAGCAGCAGATTTTTAACGAGCTGCTGCGTGATCGAAGAACCGCCCTGCTTGGCGATCGGCGAATTGTCGTCTTCCTTTTCGTATCGCCGCCAAAGGGCGCGCGCAATCCCGCGAAAATTGACGCCGTAATGCTCGAAAAAAGCGCGGTCTTCGGTCACGGTGATCGCCTTGACGAGATGTTTCGGCAAATCGTTGAAAGTGATGACCTTGCGCCGTCCGTTGCCTTCTTCGGCGATCGAGCTGAGGATTTTCGGTTCGAGCTTTGTTTGCTCGACCGGCTTTTCGGCGTTTTTGTCGGTGATCGTATCGACCGCCTTGCCGTCTTTGCGGAATTTGACGACAAGCGAGGGAAAGACGCGCGCGCCGTCAATCGTGCCGGTCGTGCCGGGTTCGATCTCGACCTGATTCGCGCTTGCCTGATAACGCGAACGCGAAGCGTCCGCCTGATTATTTTTTTCGATATAGCCCGCCGATTTGAGATACGCGACCAACTCGTCGGGCGTCAGTTCTTCGCCGCTTTTCAGGATTTTCGGCGCGGAATAAATTCCCGAGTTCTGCGTGTAAACTTCGCCGCTGAGGAGCTTACGGTCGATAATATCCGAGTATTCGAACCAGAAGTAAGTCGCCGTCAAAAACGTTACCAAAACGACGAGCAGAAACACCGAAATCGTATAGCCGTTAAAGATCATCCGCCAAACCCGTTTATAAAGCGGCGGTTTCGGAGCCTGAAACGATTTTACCGGATGTTTCGACCGCCAATATTTCGGCGGCTTAATCGGCTTTCGGCTTTTACCTTTAATCTGATTTGGCATTTTCGGCAAGTTGTATAAGAATTAGTGAGAAAAACGTCGGCGGCGGTTGCCCGTCTAAATATTATAAGTTTTTAGTCCCGAATGTCTAGTTTTTTACAATGAATCTTTTCTTATCGCTTTCCAAAATCACGCGCCGGAGATTAATCAATGCGACTTTGACGATCTTCGGAATGATTATTTTCGGGACGATTTGCTTTCGTTTTCTCGAAGGCTGGACGTGGCTTGAAAGCATTTATATGTCGACCGAAACCGTGACGACGGTCGGGTACGGCGATTTTCCGCCGAAAACCGCCGGCGGACGCATTTTCGCCATCTTTTTTATGCTGCTCGGCGGCGGCACGGTGCTTTTTGCGATCACGACGCTCATTCAATCCGTTATACAATCGGAAATTATCGAGGCGCTGGATTTCCGGCGCAAGGCAAAGGAAATGGACAAACTGAAAGATCATTACATCGTTTGCGGCGCAGGTCGCGTCGGTCGGCGGATTATCCGCCATTTGCAAAAGGAAAAACTTCCGTTTGTCGTCATCGAACGCGACGAACGAAGGCTCGCCGAATTTGAGGAAGAAAATCTGCCGATCCTGCTCGTTGACGCAACGCTCGAAGAAAATCTGATTCAGGCGGGCGTCAAACGCGCCAAAGGACTAGCAAGCTGTCTGCCCGACGACGCGGCGAATGTTTACGTCGTGCTCACGGCGCGGGGCTTGAACGAAAATATGCACATCGTCGCCCGCGCCGTCGAGGAACAAGCCGAACCGAAACTGCTCCGCGCCGGAGCCAACCGCGTCGTCGCGCCGACGATCATCGGCAGTCAATCGATGGCGCGCGCGCTTCTGAAACCCGCGATCGCCGATTTTATGGATTCGATCGTCGCCGAAACGCTCGATCTGGTTTTCGAGGAGATCGCGATCGATTCGCGCTCAAGATATATCGGCAAAAAACTGCGCGAAACGAACTTCAGCAAGGAACTGAGCCTGATCGTGATCGCCATCCGCCGCAAATCGGGCGAGCTTTATTTTCACCCGACCGGCGAATCCGTGATCGAAGAAGGCGATATGCTGATCGTCGTCGGGAAAGCCGATTCCGTACAAAAACTCATCGAAACCAATAAATGAATGTAATGGTTAATTGTTAATGGTTAATTGTTAATTTTTGTTTCTCTCTGCCATTTACAATTAACCGTTAACCATTAACAATTATATTTATGAAAGTTCTCGTAACAGGCGGCAGCGGGTTCCTCGGAACGCACGTCCGCGAATATTTCGGCGCCGATGATTTTTCGCGCAAATCCGGGCGTGATGTTTTGAATTTGCAGGACGCTGCCGTTGTGCAGGATTATGATGTCGTCATTCATCTCGCCGCCGAGCTCGACAAATCACCCGAAAACTCGGAAAGCGTTTTTCTGACGAACGTCGAAGGCACGATCAATCTTCTGCGCTCGATGCGCGAAAATTCGGTCTTTATTTTTGCTTCGACCAAGGACGTTTACGGGCGTTTCGCCGATAATTACGCGGAATGTCCGGAAACCTGCCCGATCGTTTATTCGGGACAAGCGCCGCTCGAATGGTCGAAATATATCGCCGAAAAGTACTGCGAATATTACGCTTATCAAAACGATTTCCGTTCGTGCATCTTTCGCCTTTCAACCGTTTACGCGCGTAATTCCGAAGGCAACACGCCGAATTTCGTTTCGCACTACGCCGACGCGATCAACTTCGGCGAAACTCTGCGGCTTCCCGCAAACGGCGCGCCGCGCCGCGACCTTTTGCACGTCAAGGATTTTGCCAAAGCGTGCGAAGCGTTCGCGGATTCCGCGCTCCGGCACGGAACCTACAATCTCGGCGGAGGCGCGAAAAACGCTCTGAGTTTGCGCGATTTGGTCAAAAAACTCGAAGAAGTTTCGGGCTTGCAAGCCGTCATTGACGAAGAAAATCCGCTGCCTGCGCCAATTCCGATGAATTATGTTTCGGATCTACTGCTCGTGACGCAGGAACTCGATTGGAAACCCGAAACCGGTCTCGAAGAAGGACTAAAAACTTTATTTTTCTAACGCCGGCGGCGCAAAAAATAAAGACGTTTGAGCGTTAGGAGCCGCTAAATCTGAATTTTCGAAAACAAATAAGCTCCTAACAGCATAAACAAGACGGCGACCGCACCGAGCACCGAGATATTCAATAAAGCACCAAACTGGCTCGCGCCGATCAATGCGCCGCGCAGCCCGTCAATGCCGTAGGTCAGCGGATCGATCCGCGTCACGACACTGAGAATTTTCGGTAAACCTTCGAGCGGAAACAAGGCTCCCGACAAAAAGAAGATCGGCATCACCAAAAAATTCATAATCAATTGAAAGCCCTGCATATCCTGCAGAACGG
>DATLOR010000232.1:0-10941 GCA_035536135.1 Pyrinomonadaceae bacterium
AGAAAACCGCGCTTTTTATTTTCAAATTTTGATAACCTTTTTCTGTGCCTCCACGTATTGACATTTACCGAATAAAAATTTAATACAATATAGGTTAATGCCGACAAATATTACTGAACTCGAAGACGAAGAACGCGGAAAGATAGTTTTACGCATCGAAGGTTCGCTGATGCACGAAGATGCGATCCTGATCGAGAAAATCGCGCTCGATCTGCGCGCACAGCGCGGCAGAAATATCACGCTCGACCTCGCCGACCTCGATTTTCTCGATTCTGACAGCGCGCCGATCCTGAAACGCATCGAACGCGAACACGGCTTTGAGATCGAAGGCATCGAATTTTTTCTCCAAACAAGTGTCAACGATGCCGAAAAAAATCATAATTGACGAATGAAACTGACGGAAATCGCCGAATTTTTGCAAGGAAATTTAGACGGTTCGGGCAATGCGGAAATTTTTCGCGTCGCCGGTTTTGAAGCAGCTCGCGAAAACGAGATTACGTTTCTCGAAAAAGCCGAAACTTTGGGTAAAACCAATGCTTCCTGTCTGATAGTTCCCTAAAATTTCGTTGAAATTTTCGAACTTCCGCTGATCAAAGTAAAGAACCCGAAGCTTGCCTTTGCCAAGATCGCCGCCGTTCTTCATCCGCCGAAAGCGCGCGAAATCATCACACATAAATCAGCCGTCATTTCCGTCTCAGCCGCGCTCGGAAAAGATCTGTTTATCGGCGCGTTTGTGACGATCGGCGACAACTCGGAAATCGGCGACGGTACGCAAATCCGCGCCGGTACAAAGATCGGCGACAATGTTAAAATCGGTGCTAATTGCGTTCTCCATCCGAATGTTTTGATCGAGGACAACTGCCGCATCGGCAATAATACGATTTTGCACTGCGGCGTCGTGATCGGCGCGGACGGTTTCGGTTATGTGCGCGACGGCGCAAAAGGCTATGTCAAATTTCCGCAGATCGGAACTGTCTCAATCGGCGACGATGTCGAAATCGGCGCAAATACCTGCGTTGATCGCGGTGCGCTCGGCGAAACGTGCATCGGCAACGGCACGAAAATCGACAATCTTGTCCAAATCGCGCACAACGTCCAGATCGGCGAGCGCGTCGTGATCGCTTCGCAGACCGGAATTTCCGGCTCGACCGTCATCGAAGACGATTGCGTGATCGGCGGGCAAGTCGGTTTCGGCGACCATGCGACGGTTAAATCGGGCGCGATCATCGGCTCGCAAGCCGGAGTATTGCCGGGGAAGATCGTTCGCGAAGGCGTTTGGTGGGGCACGCCCGTTCAGCCGCTTGACGAATACAAACGCCAGAATGCGCACGTTAAAGGCTTAGGTCGTTTGAAAGAAGATGTTAAGGAATTGAAAAAACAAATCAGGGAAAAATCCGAATAATTTATGCAATTCTCATTCGAAGTCGGGCAAGGCGAACCGCACAGAGTGGAGTTTTACTGGGGTCAAATGTTCGGAACTCTGCAAATCAAAGTCGATAACAGGATCATCGAAGAAAAAAGTATGACGCTTTTTTCGCCGACAAATCTGACCGCGCCGCTCGATGTTTCGGAACACGAAAAACTAAAGCTCGGCGGGTTTGAGATTCAACTGGTCGAAAAGTGGACTTTCGAGGTCGGAATTTACGAAAAACACCGCGTCCGTATCGAAAGAGAAAGACCCAAACTGCTTGCCGGTTTGCGTCCGCATATTTACCGCGTGTTCGTTGATGACGAACTAACCGAAGAACATTACGGTTACTGACATTTTGCCGCAAGATTCTTGACCTTTAGCCTATTTAGGTTGATAATTGGACTCGAAAATAAACCATTCCTCTCCTGAAAATGTATGCGACAATTAAATTTAAGCACTGATTTTGAAATAACATTTCGCGGCAGTTATGTTCATATTCTGCTCGCGGAAAATTACGAGATCACGCCCATGGGAGTCGAAAAAATGTGGATTGCGACGATCGAAGCCTGCCGGACATATCAATGCAATAAAGTTCTCAGCGAAGGAAATATTCATTCACGAAAATTAAAGGCTTGGGATGCTTACAGCTCAGGTTCGCAGGCAAGCGAAGTTCCCGGTTTGCGCCATGCCTGTCTTTTTTATAATTATCAGCCCGACGATATGTCCGAATTTTTCAAAACAGTTTCTGCCAACCGCGGAATAAATGTCGAATTTTTTACGGATAAAGAAAAGGCTCTCAAATGGCTGGGGGTTACGGTAAACGGTTAGTTTTATTCGTTTTTTCCTGCGCCGGTTTCGGATCCTGACTGTCAAAATCTTCAATATAAGTCCGGTTTAGTTCAGGTTTGGCGGAATCTTGCTCAATTTTCCGGCTTTTCTCTGACGGCACTCCGTTCACTTCCTTAAAATCGGCTTCGTTATTTTGTTGATTTTCGGTATTTTCATAGACCGCCGGAGTAATTTCCGTATTGTTTGTTGGTTGATTAACTTGCGGATCTTCATTCGAAGCCACGTAGGATTCGGGCAAAGGCTGATGTTTGAAACATTTCATTCCCGAAACCGAACCGCTCGGCACGACCATCTTTTCGCTCGACGGACAATAAACATCCGCCATCATTCCGGTTTCGGGATCAACCGTAACTTCCGACAAACCTTTCGGCATCGGGAAATTTTCACCGCCGAATTCGGGACGCGTCTGCACGACCGCCTGCATAAAATCAACCCACAAAGGCAGGGCGACCTCGCCGCCGGTCGCGCCGATATCGTCGTTTTCGTCCAGACCGATCCACGCGACCGTCACCAGATTCGGCGTGTAGCCGACAAACCAGCCGTCTTTCGAACTGCCCGTTTTACCGGCGAAAACAACATCCTTGCCGAGCGCGCCGAAGGCTTTTCGCGCCGTTCCGCGTTCGACCACGGCTTCGAGCATATCGGTGATCATAAAAGCGGTGCGCGGGTTGATGATCTGCGGATTATCCTGGATCGAACTGTAAAGCGTTTCATCTTCGACCGAAACGATCTTGTCGATAAAGGTCGGCGCAACCCGCCGTCCGCCGTTCGCGAAAACACAATACGCGGCGGCAAGCTGCAAGGGTGTCACTTCGTTCGTGCCGAGCGCCATCGACGGATATGCCTGGACATTTTCAAACCCGAAATCCTGCGCTTTCCGGGCGACTGTCTGCAAACCGACATCGATCGAGGTTTTGACCGCGATGACATTTGAAGATTTTGCGAGCGCGGTTTTCAGCGAAATATTTTTCATCGCATATGAATCGCCGTAATTTGCGGGTTTATAAGCTTTTTGATTATAAAATTGAAACTCCGTCGGCGCATCGCTTGAAACGGTTGCGGGCGTCATTCCGCGTTCGAGCGCGGCGGCGTAAATAAAAGGTTTGAAGGTCGAACCCGGCTGACGCAGAGCCTCGGTCGCCCTGTTAAACTGCGATTCTTTATAATCTCTGCCGCCGACCATTGCCAGAATATGTCCGGTCTGCGGGTCGACTGCAACGAGCGTCGCCTGAAGTTTTTTGCCCTTTTTGGCATAAATTTTATCCAGCGACGCAAGCTGTTTGGCAACCGATTGTTCGGCTAAACTCTGCAAATGCGTGTCGATCGTCGTATAAATCCGGTTATTAAAATTCGTGTTCAAATATTCCGTTTTGAATTTTTCGTTCAGCTCTTTGGTCGCCGAATCGACAAAATACGGCGCGACCGATTGGTTATTATTTTTCGGTTTGGCGAGTTTAAGTCCGGTATTTCTGGCGATTTCCGCGTCCTCTGCCGATGCCAGATTGAGCTCCGCCATTTTGCCGAGCACCCAGCTCCGGCGGATATTCGCTTCTTCCGTATTTTTGTGCGGCGCGAAACGATTCGGATTTTTGATCATTGCCGCGATCGCCGCCGCTTCCTGCAAATTCAAATCCTTGAGCTCTTTGTCAAAATAAGCGCGCGCCGCTTGCTCAACGCCGTGAATGCCCGTCAAACCGTATTGCCCGAGATAGATTTCATTGCAGTAAAGCGTAAAAATCTCTTGTTTCGACATTTTTCTTTCCAGTGCGAGTGAAAGAAAGGCTTCGGAAAATTTGCGGCTGAACGATCTTTCGGGTGAAAGAAATGTGTTTTTGACAAGCTGCTGCGTAATGGTCGAACCGCCCTGGCGAATCGAGCCTTTTTGATAATTTGCAAGTATTGCGCGGAAAATCCCCTGCGGATCAATGCCCCGATGCTCGAAAAACCGCCGGTCTTCCGCCGTCAGAATCGCGTTCCGCAGATTTTCGGGAATATCTTCGTATTTCAGAGCGTGATTTTTTCCGCGTTTTGTTTCCGAGCGCCCGGTTAAAAGCTCGGATTCGATCGCGTATTCGTCAAGGGATTTGTTTCCGTCGGTAATCGCTGTGATTCGGTTGTTTTTTAATTGAATGCTGGCAGTTTCGACCTGTCCCGAAGAAAAATTTTTGGTGCTGATCTCAACCGTCTCGCCTTTTACGACAAAATTTCCGTTCCAGATATCCTCCGCCGAATTGCCTTCGACATAGCCCGAACGGCGCAGAAGTTCGACGACATTCGTCAAATTCGTTTTCTGGTCTTTTTTCAGCACAAACGGCGCGGAATAAACCCCGGCGCGTGAATGCCAGAACCCCGAATTGATGCGCCGCTCAACGATTGCCGCATAATGATTGTAGTAATAAACGAAACCGGCAATTCCGACCACGCCAACGATTAATGATAAAAATAGTCCGTAAAAAAAGGTTTTTTTCGCAATTCTGAGGATTCGCGTTTTTTTGGATTCTTCTTTAACAAAGTGAACTACCCGCGCCGATTTTTTGGGTTTGACGCGCTGACCGTTAAATGTTTTGCCGAAGCTTGCGATTGCCGTTGACATAATTTTTTAATCCCTTGCACTTCTGAGGTTCGGAATAGCAAAAGACGTTCCACGGCTGAAATCGCGATGTTTATTGTGCTTTAGTAATTTTATTAAAACTTTTAATGAAAGCTTTGAGCATCAAAAAATATCAAAAGGTTATTTTGCGGGTTTGAGTTTCGCACTATTTTAATACGTTCAAAATAAATTCCGCCGCCCGTTTCGACGCGCCGCCGTGACCTAATTTATCGGTCACTTGTTTTAACCTTTCGCGCATTTTCCGGTTGGTTTCCGGTTCGAGAAGCCGGAAAAGCTCCTCCGACAAAGTTTCCGCCGTGAAGTCGTCCTGAATCAATTCCTTTGCCAGACGCTCTTCGGCGATCAGATTTATCAAGCCGAAATGTTCGACCGAAATTAAAGGTCGCAGTAATTTATAATTCAGCGGCGAAGTTTTATAGACGATCGCCATCGGCGTTCCGATGATCGCGGTTTCGAGCGTCGCCGTGCCGCTTGTGACTGCCGCCGCGTCCGAAGCGTTCAAGGCTTCATGCGTTTCATTTTGAACGGCGATCAAAACCAGCGGTAGTTTGAGCTGTTTCCGCTTCGCGTCTTCGATCGCCGTTTCGAACTCCGCTTTTTTTCGCGTCGCAGCCAGCGCGATGACAAACTGCAAATCGGCGTTCTGCTGTGCCATCCGCGCCGATGTTTCGAGCAATGCGGGCAAAATCCGCACGATCTCTTTATGACGGCTTCCCGCCAGAAGCGAAATTACCGGTTTCGAAGCGTCAAGGTTGTGTTTCGCGCAAAACTGTTCTTTTGTCAGATTTGAATGAACTTCGCGCACCGTCGGGTTGCCGACAAACTCAACGTGCGAAATTCCCTGCTTTGCATACCAATCCTTTTCAAACGGCAGGATCGTCAGCATCAGATCGACATATTTACTGACGGTCGAAGCCCGGTATTTGCGCCACGCCCAAAGCTGCGGCGAGATGTAATAGATAATTTTCAAGCCTTGTTTTTTGAGCGATTTGGCGAGCTTTAAATTAAAATCGGGAAAATCCACCAAAATTACGGCGTCGGGTCTTCTTTCAATTGCCGCTTGTTTTAATTTTTGAAAATCTTTCCAGAACATCGGCAGGGCTTTGGCAATTTCGGGCAAACCGACGATCGAAAAATCATCGGCATTGACAATTTCTTCCACGCCTGCTTCGCGCAATTTATGGCTCGCCGCGCCGAAAAATTCAAAGTTCGCGGCAGGCGCGAGCTCGCGTAACGCCTTGACGAGTTTCGCCGCGTGCCCGTCGCCCGACGGCTCGCCCGCGACGATCATTATTTTGTATTTATCATTTACCATTTATCATTTATCGAAAACTCGGACTTAAAACCAAATTTTTCTAACCAACGCGATCAACCTATTTGCATTCTGGTTCCGTTCGCCAAATGATAAATGATAAATGTTGAATGTTAAATGTAAAACGACAACCATTTTCAAGTTTAACTGCATCAAAGCAGATGTTTTTCAAACGTATTTGCAATTTTAATTCGATACTTGCCTTGCAGAACGCATTTTTTACCTTTAAAATGCAATGTTTTGTGCTAAGTGTAATTTATTGTTTCTAAGTCTTTTTTACGCCCTCGTAAAAATTTAAAATTCGGAGGATTTTGTGAAATTTCACATTTTCGTTTTATTTACAGCTATCATTTTATTCACCAATGTGTTTACCGCCTCAGCGCAGGTTGATTCGGTGATCGGACAGGTTACCTCTTCAACCAGCGAAGCCTTTGCAGGCGGAATGTCCGGCGACGGTCGTTTTGTCGTTTTTGAATCGACCGGCAATCTGGCAACAGACAATCCGCGCAACACGGACGGCAACCGCGAAATCTTTCTTTTCGACTATGCCCAGCGCCGTATTTTTCAAATCACCGACACTAAAAGTTTATTGACCGACCCGACCAAAGACCCGACTTTCGACAATGTCAAAGTTATTATGGTCAATATTCGACCGGCGATCAGCAACGACGGAAAGTGGATTTCCTTCAGTTCGAACGCAACCTGCGCATATCCGGGAAACCCGACGACAACTCCGCAGATTCCGCCGATCGTGAGCACGACCAATCCGGGAAGTTTTGATGCCAACGCGGCTCCGGAATGTATTACCGGGACGAGTCCTAATCAAATCAACAATCTGGTCAACGACGGCAATACTGAAATGTGGCTTTATCAGGTTCCGGCAGTTGCGCCGGTTGCCGATCTATCTGCCGGTGATGAAATTCCGGTGACGAATTTATCGGGCGGAACATTTACGCGTGTCACAAATTCCAGACCGAGCCGTCTTCCGGTTGCCGGAACGACTTCGAGCTTTCCGGTTGTTGCCGACGATAATCACGATTCGAGCATTGACGATACAGGAAGCGCAATTAGTTTTACCTCAAATCGCGATTTACTTCCCTGCCCGACCACACCGACCGCAAGCTGCGGAAACTTTTTTCCCGGTTTCGATAACGACGAAATTTTTTCGTTTGTCCGCGCAACAAGCACTCTGACGCAAATTACCGCAACGCCGCGCGGAACGATCGGCAGTCCGATTTATAATCTTAATTCGACAATTGCAAATCTCACGGCGGGCGGCTGGCGCGTGGCTTTTATGGGCAACGCCAATAATCCCGTGGTCGGAATGACCGGAAGCAATGCCGATAACAACGAAGAAGTTTTTTACGTTGACTTAGATTCCGCCGGAGCACTCGGCACGACTAAGAAACAGGTTACGACCACTACCCGCACAAATCCGGGCGACGTCGTCAATATCCTGAACTACGGCGGCAGACGAATGAGCCGCGACGGTCGATATATTGCATTCGATTCATATGCCGATCTAGCCAGCGAAAACGGCGGAACGAATCAAGCCGGATTCGCAACTTATATTTACGATACGACGCTGGCAACTAATCCTTTTCGCCGAATTTTGGCACGAAGCAATGCCGACACCGCCGCCGCCGGGGGCGACCTGCAGCGTTATCCGGGTTTTACCGATTACGATGCCAATCGCACTCCGCAGACAATCGTTTTGCAAACGCGGATGAATATCAAGCCCGACGGCACGATTCCGACCACTTCGAGCGAAGGGCTCAATGACAATGCGGCGCGTCCAACACAGGTTTATTCATTCCCGCTCAATGTTCCCGCCGCGTCGGCAATTTTTACAAGACTGACAAAACTGCCGACCCCGAGCTTCTTTTTGGCTTCGACCCAGCCTTTGACGGGAAATACACGCCAGCGAATGGCGTTTAATTTGGCGCAAACCGAAGTCGGAACCGGAAATGTCGATTTAGCCGGTGAAGTTTATTATTTTCTTCTGCCGACGGTTGAAACACTTTCACCCGTCAGTTTGAGTTTCGCGACCGGCGCAAGCCGTATCGCAATCTCTCCGTCGCCTGTTCCGACACCTTCGCCGACCGCGACGCCGACACCGACGCCGACGCCGACCGGAACACCAACCGCGACGCCAACCCCGACGCCGCAGCAGCCGGCTGCCGTTCAGGGCGTTTCACCCGGTTTGCTGGCAATTCTCGACTATAATTCGGGAACCAATCAGCCGGTCGTTGCCCGTACCGCCGTCGGTTCGATCGAACGAAGATTTACGCTTCCGATCGAATTAAGCGGCGTGACAATGACCATTAACGGCGCGGCTTGCGGTCTCAAAACCGTCGGACAACGCCAGATCGTGTTCGTCGTTCCGCCCGGACTTACGGGTTCGACCGCCGGAACGGTTTATCCGGTCGTGATCAATAACAACGGAGTCGTCTTCAAGGGAAATGTCACGGTCGTCCCCGCAAGACCCGATGTTTTTACGGATTTACCAACACCCGGACCCGGCGGACGAGCGAGAATCTTTAATGCCACGAACCGCGTGCTGACTCGTGAGCCGTTCCCGATCAGAACCTTCAAACTGCGCGGAAGCCGGCTTGTTCCAACGGTTCTGAGAGTTTATGTGACGGGAATTGATAATAGTCGTGGAAATCTCAGTTTTGCGATCACCATTGGAAACCGCGAGATTTCCGGCGCACTGGTTTTAACAAGTTCGATCTTGGCAGAACCGGGCGTTTATACGGTTGACTTTACACTGCCCGCCGAGCTTGCCGGTGTGGGCGATCAGCCGATTATCTTTTCGGCAATTTCTAGCGGGGTTGTTTATCAAAGCCGTCTGAACGATACCGCGCCGCGGTTGTTCATCCTATAAATTGCCGTAAATAAATTGAAAGGGTAAAAGATTTGGTTATTCTCTGATTAACCGAACTTTTACCCTTTCTTGCGAAACTTTCCGCCTTATACTATCCTAAAATGTATGCTATAGATACAGACAATCGTTTTTTTCTGAATATTAGTTTGTTTAGCTATTTTATCTTTTAGTATCTTCTAATTCATACCTTTTAAGGAGTCTTTATAAAATATTATGTCAAAAGATGTTAACACTTTGCGGATTGCGCCGAAGGTCTGGCGAAACGGCGAGCTGATTAATTGGGACGATGCGCGGGTTCACGTAATGACGCACGCGATACATTACGGTTCGAGTGTTTTTGAAGGCATCCGCGCCTACGAAACCGTCAACGGAACGGCGATCTTTCGGCTGACCGAACATATGCAAAGACTTATGAATTCGGCAAAAATTTACCGGATGGATCATAAGTTTACCCGCCAGGATTTTTGCCAGGCGGCGGTTGACCTGGTCGGCGACAGCGGTTTGGAAGCCTGTTATCTGCGCCCCGTGATTTTTCGCGGATTGAACGAAGAAAAACCCGCGTTCGGCGTCAATCCGTTTCCGAATCCGGTCGATGCCTACATCGCGGCTTGGGATTGGGGCAAATATCTCGGTGAAGAAGCTCTGGAAGCCGGTGTTGACGTTTGTGTTTCGAGCTGGACGCGCATTACGACCAATTCGCTTCCGGCGGTTGCCAAAGCGGGCGCCAATTATATGAATTCGCAGCTCATCAAAATGGAAGCTCTTTTGGGCGGATTTTCAGAAGGGATTGCGCTCGATGATCGCGGTTTTGTTTCCGAGGGCTCGGGCGAAAATTTGTTTCTGGTCAATAACGGAACATTGATCACGCCGCCGCTCGGTGCTTCGATCCTGCCCGGAATCACGCGCGATTCGGTCGTCCAGATCGCCCGCGAGCTCGGCATTCCCGTGCAGGAAACCACCGTCCAGCGCGCCGCGCTCTATCTGGCGGACGAGCTTTTCTTTACCGGAACCGCCGCCGAGATCACACCGATCCGTTCGGTTGACCGCATTACGATCGGCGAAGGCAAACGCGGCGAAGTTACAAAGGTGCTGCAAGACCGTTTCTTCGAAGTGATTCGCGGCGAACGTCCCGCACCGAACGATGCACCGTGGCTGACCTACGTTTCGGAAAAAAAAACAGCTAACGCTTAATTCATAGTCCCAAGACCCAGGTCTCAAGTCCTAAGTTGAAAGCAAATAACTTGGGACTTGAGACCTGGGTCTTGGGACTTCTAAGCTTATGAAATTTGGAATTGAAGAATTTCGCGCCAAACTTCCCCTGCCTGCCGACGAAAAATGGAAGGACGGCATTTGGTTCACGAATGCTTTTACAAAGGGTGATTTCGAGCTCGAATTCTTCGCGCCGCGCGGGCAAGATTATCAAACGCCGCACGAAAAGGACGAATTTTACATCATCGTCAGCGGAACTGCCGATTTAATCAAAGAAAACGAAACGATTAATTGCCGAACCGGCGACGCGATCTTTGTCGCGGCGGGCGTAAAACATCACTTTGAAAATATCTCGGACGATTTTGTAAGCTGGGTGATTTTCTTTTGAAAACCCAAAGAGTTAAAAGATTGTTGAGATATTTAATCATCAACAACCTCGGTCAACTCTGTCGCAAATATTATTTGAGCATTGCCAGTAAATCCTGATAATCCTGCATTGCGGCTTTGATGACTTCGTAAGCTTCCTCGCGCCCGTATGAAAAAGCGATTTCGCATTTGGCTTTTTCGCTCGGCAATTGTTTGTAGGTCAAAAAATAATGCTGAAGGCGATCAATAATGCCTTCGGGAAGTTTTTCAAGATCGGTGTAATTTTCATAAACCTT
>DATLOR010000233.1:0-11629 GCA_035536135.1 Pyrinomonadaceae bacterium
CAAAGCGTTAAGAACCTGCTGCACTTGATAAGGTTTCGCCTTTTTATCTTTCCCTTTCTGCAAGTTGATTCGCGGATCGCCCTGCCAGGGAGTTTTAAATATATGATGACTGCCGCTCACGCGATAGTTTCCAAAAAATTGTTCGCAAATTTTCAAAAGCTGTGAAAATCTAACTTGTTTATCAAACGACATATCTTCAATTGCTTTTTCAAGCAATTCATTTCTGCCCATATTTAATTGTTCCTCACTTTTTACGCTTCGCTTCGTTTGATATTTTTATTTATGGGAATGATACTACATTAAGTATCACTTTGTAAATCTTTTTAAAGTTCATTTCCTTAACGTCTATCTTTTGTGATAAAAAATAATTCCTTTGTAAGATTATGAGTTACGAAAAAGCATTGGAAGCGGCGGAATTTATCCGCTCGAAATATGATAAAGAGATAAAGATCGCGCTCGTTTTGGGCAGCGGGTTGGGCGCGTTTGCCGAAGATTTGGAGAATCCGGTGCGGATTCCTTACGAGGAAATTCCGCATTTTGCGCGTTCGACCGTCGAAGGTCACGCCGGACAATTAGTTCTCGGCGAAGTCGGCGGCGTTCCGGTCGCGGTTCAGCAAGGGCGTTTTCATTTCTACGAAGGCTACGAGATGGAACAGGTCATTTTTCCGATGCGTGTTTTCGGGCTTTTGGGAATAAAAAGCGTCATTTTGACCAACGCGGCGGGAAGTGTGCGGACGGGTTTCAAACCCGGAAATCTGATGCTGATCCGCGATCATATCAATTTAATGGGGGTCAATCCTCTGCGCGGCACGAACGACGAGCGTTTCGGTCCGCGATTTCCGGATATGACCGAAGTTTACGACAAAACTTTGCAGGAGATCGCCTACGACGAATCCAAAGCGATGGCGCGGGAACGCTTTGAAAGCGGCGCGGAAAAAGAATTTACGTCGTTTATGTGGCGCGGGGTTTACTGCGCCCTGTCGGGTCCGACGTATGAAACGCCCGCCGAAATTCGGATGTTCAGGCTTTTAGGCGCGGGCGCGGTCGGAATGTCAACCGTCCCCGAAGCGATCGCGGCGCGGCATCAGGGAATGAAGGTTTTGGGAATTTCGTGCATCACGAATCTCGCGGCGGGAATGAGCGACGAGCCGATCAATCACGCGGAAGTAATGGAGACGGGCGCACGCGTCGCGGGAATTTTTAAGGAGCTTTTGAGAAGAATTATCTCTAAAATCAAATGATAATAGGACTTTGCGGTGGAACAGGTTCGGGAAAAACAACGATTGCACGGAGGATCATCGAATCCGTCGGGCGCGAGAATGTGATTCTTGTCGAGCAGGATTCGTATTATCGAAATCTTGCGGATATGCCGCTTGATGAACGACATCAGGCGAATTTCGATCATGTCGATGCGTTTGATAACGGAATGCTCGTCAATCATCTCAAGCGTCTAAAGCAGGGGCAATCGATCGAAATGCCGGTTTACGATTATAAAAATCACGTTCGAAGCGAGGAAACGATTCATCTTGAACCGAAACCCGTGATCGTCGTCGAAGGAATTTTGATTTTTTCCGAAGCGCTTGTTTTGGATTTGCTCGACGTGCGTGTTTTTGTGGATACGCCCGACGATATCCGGTTTATTCGCCGTCTGCAGCGCGATATTGTCGAGCGCGGGCGCACCGTCGATTCGGTCATCGCCCAATATTTCGCGACCGTGCGCCCGATGCACCAGGAATTTGTCGAACCGTCGAAACGCCACGCCGACATCATTATTCCCGAAGGCGCGAACACCGACATCGGCATCGAATTTATTTGCAGTAAGATCCGCGAGGAAATCAGCGGCAAAGTTGAAGAAGAAATTTTTGTTTAGAGTTTTTAATGGAAAATATTGAAAAGGAATTGATTGAAGCTGCCCGCGAAGTGCGCGAGAAAGCATATGCGCCTTACTCGAATTTCAAAGTCGGGGCGGCGATTCGGACAAAAGGCGGGAAAATTTACACGGGCTGCAACGTCGAATCGGCAAGCTACGGTCTGACGGTTTGCGCCGAGCGCGTTGCGATCTGGAAAGCGGTTTCGGAAGGCGAAAAGGAATTTATGGAAATCGCCGTCGTCGCCGACACGCACGAGCTGACGCCGCCGTGCGGAGTTTGCCGCCAGATAATCTGGGAATTCTGCCACGATATTCCCGTAATTTTCGCCAACTTAAAAGGCGATTCGGAGATCGTTCAAATGAGCGAACTTCTGCCGCGAGCGTTCGATACGAAGTTTTTGAAATGATTTGAATACGGCGTCCATTGCTATTCCATACAATTTTGTAGTAAATTCAGCTATGGAAAAGTTGAAAATTTATTTAGTCGTTTTTATTTCATTTCTTTTAATCTTCCCGCAAACACTTTTTGCTCAAACAAACAAAACTTTGTCTAAATCGAATCAAACAGCGGATCTGTTAATCGTCGGCGGCACGGTCGTGACGATGAACGCGAACCGCGACGTGATCGAAGACGGTGCGGTCGCCGTCAAGAACGGTGAGATCCTCGCGGTCGGAAAAACCTCCGACCTGACAAAATTATACCGCGCCAAAGAAACGATCAATGCCAAGGGCAAAGTCGTCATTCCGGGTTTGATCAACACGCACACGCACGTTCCGATGAGTCTTTACCGCGGGATTGCCGACGATCTCGATTTGCAGGAATGGCTCACGAAATACATTTTCCCGGCGGAAGCAAAGAATGTGAACGAAGCATTTGTCCGCGCCGGAACGCGTCTCGGACTCGCGGAATTTATTCGCGGCGGGACGACGACGTTTTGCGATATGTATTATTTTGAAGACGTGATCGCCGACGAAACCTCGAAAGCCGGCGTCCGCGGCGTTTTGGGCGAAACGCTGATCGATTTTCCCGCGCCGGACAACAAAACTTTTGACGAAGCCTTAATTTATACCGAAAAATACGTCAAAAAATGGCAGGGAAATTCGCTGATCATTCCGGCGATCGCGCCGCACGCGCCCTACACCGTTTCACAGGAACATCTCTTGAAAACACGCGCCTTGTCCGATAAATTGAACGCGCCGCTCGTGATTCATCTGGCGGAAGCCGAATCCGAAACCGAGTTTATCAAAAAAAATCAGAAGGGAATGCGCCCGATCGAATACGTCGAAAAGATCGGTTTCTTGAGCGATAAGGTAATCGCCGCGCACGTCATTCAGGCGAACGAAGCGGAACTCGATATTTTGAAAATGCGCGGCGTCGGCATTGCGCATAATCCGCAGTCGAATATGAAACTCGCGGCAGGCGTGGCGCCCGTGCCGATGATGCTCAAGAAAAATATGCGGCTCGGTTTGGGCACGGACGGCGCGGCTTCGAACAACGATCTGAGCCTCTGGGAGGAAATGGACACGGCGGCAAAACTGCATAAGGTTTTCTCGAAAGACCCGAAGGTCGTTTCCGCCGAAGAAGCCTTTATGATGGGCACGATCGGCGGCGCGCGCGCGCTTCATTTAGAAAATTTAATCGGTTCTCTCGAAACGGGCAAACGCGCCGACATCGTGATTGCCGAGTTCGAAAGCCTTAATCAAACGCCTTCCTACAGCGTTTATTCAACACTCGTTTATGCGACCAAAGCCGAAGATGTGCGCACCGTGATCATCAACGGCAAGATCGTAATGCGCGATAAGCGTTTGCTCACACTTGATGAAAATGTTATAAAGAAAGACGCAAACCTCTACCGTCAAAAAATCATCAATAGTCTTTCAGGCAATTAACCCGAGTTGTAAATCAGCTTGAATTTTGATTTTTTGGAGTTTGTTTTGAAAGTTAAACGGGTCGCTCAAGTGAGCCTTCATAGGTATGTAGTTCGCTTGACCTTTACGGAAAATTTTAAGTCAAAAATAGGAGGACTGAAAATGCCGCTAAACGTCAGAAGGTTGTTCGCTTCATTGTTTTTAGTAGTATTAAGCTTTTTTATCATCAACGCGCAAACCACGACCGCCCCGACATCGGGCGAGATCATGCGCGGGAGAATCTCGAAGGCAAAAGCCCTGATCGCGGTCAAAAATTATAACGCCGCGATTTACGAGATGGAAAACATTCGCCGTGAAACGAACGACCAGACCGTTCACGGAGTTTTGAATGTGCTTTTAATGAATTGTTATCTCGAACAGGGAGATTACAAACGCGCACAGGATTTTCTCGGCACGCTTTTCAACGACATCAAGGCAAACAAACCGAACGCCGCGGCGAATTATTACGCCGCCGCCGGACAGGTCATCAAAGGCGCGCGCAATCAATCAGATCGCTATAAAGCCTTAGGCTTGATGGTTTCCGACCGCAACTTGCCGCCCGAAGCCGCGACGGATCTCGAAAAAATGCGCGAAACGCTCGAAAAGGTCGTCGAGCAGTCGAAGGTTTTAGGTAAAGACACGAAACAAACCTCGAACGCCTCGGTGCTTTTAGAGGAAACTTCCAACGCCCGCTCGCTTCTGGCGCGCGACGATTACGATGCCCAGCGTTGGAAAAACGAAGTTGCCGATTCGCGTGAAATGCTCGCCAATTCGCGCAGTACCGTGTTAAATGCGACCAACGAAGCGATGCCCGAAACGTCGAATGTCTCGCAGACGTTGATCGCTTCAAACACTCCGACCAACACTTTGCCCGTTCCCGGCGTGACACCCGCAACGACCAAAACGGAAGAAACCGTTCCGACTTTTCAGCCCGTTAAAGAAACGAAACCCAACGCGGATCTGACGGCGAAGATCGAAAAACCGGTCGTTAACGAACCGGTCAAGGAAACTCCGAAAAAGGAAGAGCCGAAGAAAACCGACGAAACGCCGAACAATATCGTTCCGACCGAAAGTCTGAACCAACCGAAACGCGAACGGCGTATCGTTAAGCCGGACGAAAACAAAGACACCACCATAAAGACCGAAACGGCGGATGCAAACTCGCCGCTGAGCGTCGGTTCACTGCTTGAATATGCGGTGCAGAGAACGAATCCGGTCTATCCGCCGACTGCGCGGACTTTACGCCAAACAGGCGTGGTCCGTCTCGAAGTCGTCGTAGATGAAGAAGGCAAAGTTTCGACGGTGCAAAACCTGACGGGACCTGCTCTGCTTCAAGGCGCGGCAAAAGATGCGGTCAAAAAATGGAAATTCAAACCCTTCCTGCGCGACGGTCAGCCCGTCAAAGCGACCGGCTTTTTAAGCTTTAACTTTAATTTATAAACTTACGCAGCGCACAATTTTTCAAAACTTCGGGCGGATGTTTTTACTAAAACATCCGCCCGAAGTTTTTTCTTTCCGAACAACAATTGCTTACACAAACGAATTTAAAGTTTTTTCCGTCGCCGAAGCATCAGAATCCAAAGTTGATGCATCTATTCGCTAGTACACATATCCAAAATAGTTGGAAGTGAGTTTCTTTCCACAAACTTTCACTGCTTCAAAATCACTTTCTAACGGTTACAAACTCGTTCGCGGTGAACGAGTGCGATAGAACTTTAAATTCGAGAGGTAAATCATGAAAAAGGAAGTAAATTACTGTGCCTCCTGTCAGGAGTTTTGTGCCCAAAATTTCAGTTTCTGCCCAAACTGCGGAGTAAAAATTTTATCTGAAACAACCCGGTTTTCAGAAGTTACGGATGAAAAAAAACAAACCGGGTCCGGTTACCGAATCACGATCGTCGCTGAGAAAAACGTGAAACAGCGCAATTGGCTGATTTTCGGGGCGGCGATACTGCTTATGTGCCTCGCTGTCGGAGGTGTTATTTATTCGATATTTAACAAGACTTTAGATCTTGAGGCGGTCGAAACAAACAACTTGTTTGCCTTTATCGACGAAATCGATCCCGTCTCGCTCGATCCGGCTGACGAGGTCAAAATGAGTAAGAAGAAAGACGGCGGCGGCGGCGGCGGGCGCAAAGACAAAATTCCGGTGCAAAAAGGCAAAGAAGCCACACAGACCGATAATCCTCTGTTTTCACCTTCAAAAGATTACGTTCAGTTGACCAATCCCGAAATCAAGATTCGTGCCGCTACGAAGGGCACAAAACAAGTGCCGGTGAGCCCCGAACCGTACGGGCTATCAACCGGCGGATTGATTCCTTCGGACGGCGAAGGTTGCTGTGGCGGACAGGGCAACAGCCGGCTTGGTCGCGGGCAGGGCAATGACCCGGGAGACGGTTTGGGACCCGGCAAAAACGGCGGTTCCGGTAATGATGGCGACGGACCGGACGGCGGCGATCCCGACAAAATAGAAAAAGAATTAAAGGTCAGGACCGGCGGCGTGACTAACGCTGTCAACATCATTTCCAAGCCGCGTGCCAACTACACCGATCAGGCACGCGAAAACCTGGTTCAGGGAAAAGTTGTACTGAGGGTGACGTTTCTGGCGAGCGGCGGGATCGGGACGATTGCGGTCGTGTCGGGTTTGCCGGGCGGTTTGACCGAACAAGCGATTGCCGCCGCCCGCGCGATCAAGTTCGAGCCGGCAAGATCGAACGGCGCCGCCATTTCGGTAACCAAAACGATCGAGTACACTTTTTCGATCTTTTAGCGTCAGGCGTTATTCAACGGGCATTGATTATTTTTTGCAAATTCAAATGAAAAAGGGGTTTTCAATTGATGCATTGGAAATCCCTTTTGCCTGAATTACTGCCGATTGTGAGAGTTTCCGTTATAATCTAAATAAATATGAAGACACTCGCGTTCACGTTTTTTTTGATGCTTATGATAATGGAAATGACTTGTGCCCAGACACCGCCGCCGCTCGAAGCGGGCGTTTCGCAATCTCTTGCCAAATGGCGCGCGGCGAATTACTCGGACGTGCGCTATAAACTCAATATCACGCTCGAAAAAGCTGCGCCGCTGATGAAGGGCGAAATCGAGATTCGCGTAAATTTAACGGAAGAAGGCGCGAAAAACGATTTGATTTTAGACTGGCGCACGACGCAGTTTCAGAACGATAAAGACAAACCGGATGCCGAAGTTTTTGAAGTGAACGGCAAATCAATTATTCAGGGTTCAAGCGACTTGCCTTGGCTTTTTATGAACGAGCATATAATCATTTCGAGCACGTTTTTAAAGCAAGGCGAAAATGTAATCAAAATCAAGTTTGCTTCACCGATAAAGGCGTCGGGCGCAGCAATTACGCGCTACGTTGACAAGGAAGACGGCGCGGAATACGTCTATTCTTTGTTCGTCCCGTCGGACGCGAGCACCGCGTTTCCCGTGTTTGACCAGCCGGATCTGAAGGCAAAATTCAGTTTAAGCCTGACGATGCCGGAAGGCTGGAAGGCGGTTTCAAATACAAGTTCGCTGCTCAATACACGCCCGACGGAATTCGGCGGACGAAAGATCAGAACTCTTAACCTTGTTAATTTTGCCGAAACCAAACCGATCAGCACCTACGTTTTCGCGTTTGCGGCGGGCGATTTTAAAGTATTTGAAGATTTAGAAAATTCACCTTTTGCAAGAATGACAATTTTGCCTGGTGGAGATGGAGAATTAATGGATTCTTCGCTTCCTAAAATCTACGTCCGCAAATCGCAAGCCGAGAAATTCAAAGCTCACGAAAAGGAAGTCTTTCGATTGAACCGCGAAGGCGTAAAATTCCTGGAAAGTTATTTCAATTACAAATTCCCGTTTCCGAAATACGATCTCGTGCTGATTCCCGAATTTCCGTTCGGCGGAATGGAACACGCAGGCTGCACATTCTTGCGCGAAGCGAGCGTGATTTTTCCGTCCGAGCCGACGAAAAACGATTACGTTTCGCGCGCCAACGTCATTTTTCACGAAGCCGCGCATCAATGGTTCGGCGACACGGTGACGATGCGTTGGTTCGACGATCTCTGGCTCAAGGAAGGCTTCGCCGAGTTTATGGCGTATAAAACGCTCGAAAAAGTGATGCCCGAATACAACGCGTGGAAAATCTTCTACGAGCGCAACAAACAAGCCGCTTATTTAACCGATTCGACGCGCGGCACAACGCCGATCTATCAGGAAATTGCAAACTTAAGCGCGGCAAAATCCGCCTACGGCAACATCGTCTATCGCAAAGCCCCGTCGTTTCTCAAACAAGCCGAGTTTTATCTCGGCGAAAAAGAATTTCAAACGGCAGTCCGCGCATTTTTAAAGAAACACGAATTTGCCAACGCCGAATGGACGGATTTGGTTAATGAATTTGAAACGACAAGCGGAAAGAATCTTAAAGATTGGGCGAATATTTGGGTTAAAAAAGGCGGATTAGCTACTTTCAGGATGAAAATTGAAAATCCTAAAAATTTCGGGAAATTAACCGGAACTCCAACAAAAATAAAACTTGTATTTTCACAATCAAATGTTTTGAATGGAGATACAATTTGGTCGCAGAAACTACAGTTTTTCTACATTTACGAAAACGGCAAGAAGCGAATTGAAACAATTACGCTCGAAAAAAATGATCGAGAAATTGAAGAGGTTTGGGGAGTAAATTTGAACGGCGAAGAATCCAGGGAAGCAAAACAAGATTTACAACCGCCGAAATTCATTTTCACAAACTATCAGGATTACGGCTACGGCATTTTTCTGCTTGACGAGAAAAGCCGCGCTTACGTTCTCGAAAATATCCAGACGGAAAAGGACGATTTTCTGCGCACGATGATGTGGGGAAGTTTGTGGGATTCGGTCAGGGAAGCGGAGCTTGCGCCCGCCGATTACGTCGAACTCGTGATCAAAAATCTCGCGGTCGAATCGGACGAAAGCACGATCCAGACGCTTTTAGGGCGCGTTTCAACCGCGATGAATTATTACCTGAACGACGCACAGCGCAACGCCTTTGCGCCGCGTGTCGAAGCCCTGCTTGTCGATAAGATCGCCAATGCTAAAACGCAGGGACAGCGCATCACGTTTTACCGCGCCTACTTAAATCTCGCGTCGAGCGCGGCGGCGGCGAAAAATCTCAAGGACATTCTCGCGGGCAAATCAAAGGTCGCCGTCTTTCAATTAAAAACGAAAGATAAATTCGACATCGTCACGCGTCTGCTCATTCTGGGCGACAAAGACGCGCCTGCGTTGCTCACCGGGTTAGAGAAAACCGAAACCTCGGACGAAGCCAAACGCTACGCTTACGCCGCCCGCGCCGGAGTCGGTTCAGCCGACACGAAAGCGAAATATTTCAAGGATTTTCTGACCGATAAAGATCTGAGCGAAAGCTGGATCGAAGCCGCTTTTGTGCCGTTCAATTCGCCGAGACATTCGGATCTAACGCAGCAATATCTCGAAACCGCTTTGTCGGAACTGCCGAATCTCAAACGCAGCCGCAAGATCTTTTTCATCAACGGCTGGCTCGGCGCGTTCATCGGCGGACAAAAAAGCGAAAAAGCACTGGCGATCGTCAACAAATTTCTGGCGGATAATCCGAATCTCGACAAAGATCTGCGGCTGAAAATTCTCGAAAACGCCGACGGGCTTGAGAGAGCCGTGAAGATTCGCGGGAAATTTGGGAAATAATTAACCGCGGAGACGCGGAGACCCAGAGATTTTTAAGAAAACTCAGTAGATTTTTTGCATTCAATTTAACTTTAGAATTTCTCCGCGTCTCGGCGGTGAAAATATTATGTTTAAGCTAAAATTCGATTCAGGCACACTAATCTTAGAAGGCGCGGACGAAAACGCATCCGTTCCGAAAGCCTTTGTCTGGGACACGCGAACCAGACAATTTCGCGCTCCGGCGTATCTTTACCGCGACGTAATTAAAGAATTTATCCGCACGAAAACGCTTTACGAAGACGAAGCGAAAAATTACGCGGCATTTGATTTCAAACAAAAATATGTGATCGAGCCGAGGCATTATCAAACTGCTTCGATCGACGCTTGGAAGGCAAACGAGCGGTGCGGCGTGATCGTTCTGCCGACCGGCGCGGGCAAAACTCACGTGGCGACGCTTGCCGTCGAGATCTGCAAACGGCAGACACTCGTTGTTGTGCCGACGCTTGATCTGATGAATCAATGGTATGACCTGCTGATTTCGACCTTTAACGCCGAGATCGGTCTGATCGGCGGCGGTTTTTACGAGATCGGCGCGATCACCGTGACAACCTACGCTTCGGCTTTCCGGCATCAGGAACGACTCGGCAATCAATTCGGCTTGATAATTTTTGACGAAGCGCATCATTTACCGTCGGAAGGCTACAAATACGCGGCGGAATTCGCGATCGCGCCGTTTCGTCTCGGGCTTACCGCGACGCCCGAACGCGCCGACGGCGGCGAAGATTTTCTCGAAGAATTGATCGGCAAATTCGTCTACCGGCTCGAAGCGCAGGAGCTCGCGGGCGAATTTCTGGCGGATTATACGGTCGAACGCATCGAGGTCGATCTCTCGGACGAGGAGCGCGAATCGTATCAAAGAGAACGCGCCATTTACACCGAATTCCGGCGGGCTAAAAATTTGCCTTACGGGCAGGAAGGATGGCGAATGTTTTTGATCCAAAGTGCGCGCAGCGAAGACGGTCGCCGTGCAATGAAAGCCTACCGTAATTACAAAAAAATCGCGCTCGGCACGGAATCGAAAATTCACGTTCTCGAAGATTTGCTGATTCGGCACAAACGCGACAAAGTTTTGATCTTCACCGCCGAAAACGAGATGGTTTACCGCATCTCGAACGATTACCTGATTCCCGCCATCACGCACGAAACCAATGTCAAAGAACGGAAATTCTGGCTCGACGCTTTCAACAACGGCGATGTGCTCGCGCTCGCGACCTCGAAAGTCTTGAACGAAGGCGTCAATATTCCCGACGCTTCGGTTGCGATAATTCTTTCGGGTTCTGGCTCATCGCGCGAACATATTCAGCGTTTGGGGAGAATTTTGCGGAAAAAAGGCGACAAACAGGCGATTCTTTACGAGGTCGTGACGCGCAACACGACCGAAGAATACACTTCCCAAAAACGCTCGGACGTGCGGCAGTTTCAAGATGCAAAAACGCGAAAAGAGCGAAATTTATTTGATTGATAAAATTAGACACGAGTATGAAAAACTCCAAATTCCGGAAGCCAATCGTCTTTTCGATAATCGCAGCTCCGCTTGCCTTGCTTTTGGGAATTTATTCTGCCGGAGCAGGGCACGGGAATTATTTTTTTGCGAAAATTCTGTTTCCTTACACAATGCTTTCAACTTTTTTCTTCCAATCGATTACCGTTCCATTTATTCTGCTAGCAATTGCTCAATTTCCTCTTTACGGATTGGTTTTCGCTTTGGGCAGTGAAAAAGGAAAATTACTTAACTCGATAGTTTTATTATCAATCTTTCACACTCTTTTTATGACTCTTTGTTTTGTTATTTTGAATGACAACTTTTCTTAATTTGAAATCAATTTCTCCGCCGTTTCCGTCAAAAGAAGCGGTTCGATCTTGGTTTTGTAAAAGATCACGTGTTCGCTTTCCCAGAGCGGTTCTTCGCGGCTTCCGCGCAGTTCCTGTGAAGCGGCGATGATGAATTTCGTGTAATTAGCCGAGGCAAATTCTTCGAGCCGTTTCTGCAAGGTTTTCGGCGTCCAGAAACCCAAAATATCAAGATAAATTTTCTTTTTTTCAGGCGAGATCAAAACCAGATCGGGAACGAACGCCGTTTTGCCGAGATCGATCACTTCGCGGTTTTCT
>DATLOR010000234.1:0-2684 GCA_035536135.1 Pyrinomonadaceae bacterium
TTCCGTCATCGGCATTAAGAATAATCAAACGCCGCATTTTGTCGGGCGTATCACGGACGAAAGCGAGGCGTTTTCCGTCGGGCGAAAAGGTCGCGGTCGAAGAAATATTTTCCGCGATCTTGCGCGGAGTGCCGCCCGAAATTGAGATCCGGTATAAAACGTCCTCCGATTTTCCGACCGTTGCAGAGTAATAAACCGAGTTATTATCGGGCGAAACGACCACCGCATTGTAGAAGTTTTCATCAGGCGGAATTAATTGTAAAGCATTTTTCTGCCCGATCCTTTTTGACCACAGAGCCTGTTTTCCCGCGCTGTCGTAGGTTGCGTAAACAACCGTTTTGCCGTCGGGCGAAATCGTCGCCTGCAAAACATTTCCCGTCGTTGTCAGTTTCTGAATTTTCAGATTTTCAAGCTTAAAATCTTCCGCCGAAACTTTGCGGCGGGTAAATTTCCAAACACCGAAACCGACCAAACCGATAAACAAAACGGCGCAGACCGCAAACGCTGCCGTTTTTCGTTTGCCTATGGATTTTTTTGCGATTTGTACTTCGGCAGGCAAAAGATTTTTCGCGGCGGGCTGAACTTCGATAATTTTTTCGTTCGCGCCGTCATCGAAAATTTCTTCTTCGACGATGATCTCTTCGCGGGTTTCTTTGACAAAAACGGGTTCGTTTTGAATATCCGGGATGGCACGGACATCGGCGACAAAGCTGTAGCCGCGGCGCGGAATGGTTTTTATGTAGAGACTTTCATCGGGGCGTTCGCCGAGAATCTGGCGCAGTGCCGAAATGCTTTTTTTGAGGTTCGATTGTTCGACGAACATTCCTTCCCAAACCCTATCGAGAAGCTCGTCATGTTCGAGAATTCGTCCTTCGTTTTGGATCAGAACGAGAAGCAGATCGAAAATCCGTGACGAAAGCGGAACCCGTTCGCCGTTTTTAAATAAAATTCGGCGGCGGGCATCAATTTTATAGTCGTCAAATTCGTAATAGCGAAAATTTTCAGCCCCCATATTTAATGCAAATAAAGAACTTAACCCTCTTCACCGTTTTTCACCGTTTTTCACCGGAATCTTTCACTAAAGGTTACCAAAAATTTCACCGTTTGAGAACGACTTTCACCACGAATTTTGTAAAAGTTAGAAGCGTTGACAGGAAAACACGCCGGATGAAAAGGTAACCGGCGGCAAAAGATAAACAACAGTTTTTCCGAACACGATTTGAAAACACAGGTTGGGGCAGAAATTGAGAATAATAAAGCGAACAAAAATTACGGTCATCAGAACCGAAACCGTTTTCCTGAGAATGCAAAACGGCGAAAGCGCGAAAGAGATTCTGCAAATTCAAACAGCCGATTTAACTGAAAATGAAAAAGATTCGGTTTTGATAATCGAAGCAATTAAACAGATAGAAAATACGAGAGATAAGAAAGGAGAATTAAAATGACAAACGCTATGCCGATTTTTATAAATTCATTGTTCCCGTTTTTAGCCGAAAACAGTCTTGACAGCCGCGCCAAACAACTTATCGAAACCGCAAGAAAATCGATCGCGCTGGCTGAAAAAGAAATGAAATACGCCGACATCGCGTTTGCTCAAACCAATAAGGATTCCGACAATCCGAATCTTAAACTTGCCGAAATCGCCGTCTGGCACTACGCGCAAAGCATTAAAAATTACAGCGAAGCGGTCAATGAGCTCGAACAGGCGAAAAGATCGAGTTTGCCCGCTAAATACAAAAAATACGTTGATCTGAAGGCAAAAAGATGTTTGGAAGAAATGGCTTATTCAAATACACGGAAAATTGCATTGGGAATTATTTTGCGAACGTCAAGATAACGAAAAAACCGAACGCCGAATAAAAGTTGTCGACATTTTTAGAAAATGAGATGCAGGTCTTACAAATTTATTTTGATCGCCATTTTGGTCGGTACTGCATTGACTTGCGGCGGAAATAATCAGCAATCGGAAGCTAACCGTCTGGTCGGCGAAGCAAACAGGCTTTTGGGCGAAACAAATAAACTGATCGAGAGAACAGAAGCCCGAAATCAAAGGCTTTTTGACGCGGATGTGCAAACGATCGAGGAGCTTGCGGCGTACAAAATAAAGATGAAAAGCGAGGCGCAAGAAATTGTCGAAAATTACGCGAAAGCCTCGGAAATGTTGGCGGAAATTGCCGGAAAATTTGAAAAAGCGACGAAGTTGAACGTTCGGGAAATATTCAAGGAATACGCCGCAACGAAGTCCGAAGAATTCGCTAAACGCGCCGAAGCTTTTAATGTCCGTAAAGGAAACGCGCAGGTCTTTATCGAATTCGATTCGCCCCAAAAGATGACCGATAAGTTTGACGAAAACAACAGCCGCTTTGAAAAACTGATCAAGGAAGCCGACGAATTGGGCGGAACGGCGAAGCGGATTGAAAACGAAAACCGGGATTTTTTTGCAGAGTTTAAGTGAGACTCTTACCCCCGAAGCCCCGTTTGACGATGGTCTGAAAATGGGTTCGATCATCGTCGAACGGGTAAAATAAACAGGTTAATCATAACAATTTAAGATTGGAAATTGATGATTGGCGGGAGTGCCGATACTGGGAGTTTTGTGCCCAAAACCCCAAATTTAATTTGAGAATTTCAAGAAAAGTCATGAAAAGAATATTCGTTTTAATTATTGCCGTATTTTTACTTTC
>DATLOR010000235.1:0-18721 GCA_035536135.1 Pyrinomonadaceae bacterium
CGGAGCGCACGAAAACCTATATCAAAAAGAGCGAACGCCGTCTGGCGAACCTGAAAAATCTGAATGAAGCGCAGGAAGAATACGTCAAGGAACGTTTCGGAATGGATATTTCGGCGTTTCGCTAATTACCGGTAGTTAAATTGGGCGATTAATTTCAGTAACTCGTTAAAATCCGTCGGTTTGACGAGATGTGCGTCAAATCCGGCGGATTTTGCTTGTTCCTTGTCTTCGATCCGCCCGTAGCCGCTCAAAGCGATCAGAAAGATTGAGCGGAGTTGTTCGTTTTGTTTGATTTCCCGGGCGACGTCGTAGCCGTCCAGTTCGTCGGAAAGACTGATGTCGCAGATAACCACATCGGGCACAATTTGATTGACCGCTTGCAGTCCGTCTGCCGCGTTATGTTTGACGGTTATTTCATGCCCGTGAATTTCCAGAAATGTCTGCAAAACTTCGGCTGAATCAAAGTTATCCTCGATCACCAAAATCCGGCGCGAAACATCTGTCAGATTATTTGTTTGGGAATCATCACTCATTTTCTTTAAATAGCGACAAACTAAATTGTCTGAAACGAAAGTCATCGATTTCCGACGCAGCCGCTAACGGTCAATTTTTTCGACAGAAATCCTTCTCGAATGTGATAAAACGACAATTTACTGAAACGAAAACAACAATTCGCGAAAAAAAGCTGGATTTTTTTATAAACTTTTGATAAATACGGGCTTACAAGAAATCATAATAGCACAATTTTTATAAATTTAAAGTGATTTTTTACAATCGAATCAGAAAGCCGAAAGAAAATTAATTTATCGCGGAATGGTGAAATTTTTTCAAAATAAATACACTTGAAAATAGAATATACCGGCAAATTTAAACAAGTGCCGAAATCGAAATTTATGGAAAATGCCCCGGAAATAAACAAAGAAAATATCAATCGTTTTTTGTGCGCCAATTGCGGTGCGAATATGGTTTTCGACGCCAAATCAGGCAAACTGACTTGCCCGTACTGCGCTTACTCGCAGGAAATTCAGGCGGACAACGCGGTTGACGAGCGCGATTATTACGAATTCCTGCAGCGCGGAATGCAGAATCTGCAGCCGATGGCGCAAAATGCGATGCAGGTTCGCTGCGACAGCTGCGGCGCGATCGTTAATTTCACGCCGCCCGAAACGGCGCGGAACTGCGATTTTTGCGGCGCGAAGATCGTCGCGCAGCCGAAAGCCGCCGACCCGCTCGTCGCGCCCGAAGGCGTTTTGCCGTTTTCAGTTCCGCAGGCGCAGGCTGTTTCGAATTACAAAACTTGGCTTTCGTCGCTCTGGTTTGCGCCGGGCGCGTTAAAAGATATGGCGCAAGCGGATAAGCTGAGCAGTATCTATATTCCTTACTGGACTTATGATGCCGATACGCACAGCCAATACGACGGCGAACGCGGCGAGCATTATTATGAAACCGAAACCTATTATGAAAACGGCGAGCAAAAAGAACGTCAGGTGCAAAGAACGCACTGGTATCCGGTCGCGGGCGAAGTTTCGCGTCAATTCGACGACGTCGCGATTCCCGCCACCAAATCGCTGCCCGAAAAATACATCGAAAGATTAGAGCCCTGGGATTTTCAGGAACTGAAATCCTACGAACCCGCCTATCTTTCGGGACACAAGGCGCAAACCTATCAAATCGCGCTCGATGAAGGCTTTGAAAAATTCAAACAAATTGCCGAAAACGTGATTTACGGCGATGCGCGAAACGACATCGGCGGCGACGAACAGCGCGTTCACAACGTTTCGACCGATTATTCAAATATTACGTTCAAACATCTGCTCCTGCCGATCTACGCGGGCGCGTATCGGTTCAACGGTAAGGTTTTCCAGATCGTCGTTAACGGTCGCACGGGCGAAGTCCAGGGCGAACGCCCGTACAGCTGGCTGAAGATCGGCTGTCTGGCTTTTGCCATTATTGTTTTGATCTTGTTTATAATGATTATCGTTTCGCTTTCCAGATAAGCGAAGAGGGCAGGATCTTCCTGCCCTCTTATATTGCTACTTATTGGTTGCGCCGCTCACTATTTTTGAGCTGACGATTTTTCCCGCCGAATCAAGTACTACTTCGACAATCGCGCCCGAAGAGTCCTGCAGCCTGCGAACCGTTTGACCCGCGCTGTTGGTCGTTTCGCCGACGACGCGCAAGCCCGATGTCGCCGTATTAAGAACCGAGCCGACAGTTTTTTCATTCAAGACCTTGCCGGTCGAGTCCAAGGTTTTCTCAACGATATTTCCTGTCGTGTCGAGCGTCCGCTGAACGGTCTGCCCGAGTGTGTTGACCGTCTGGCTTAAAACACCGCCGGGTTGCAGAGCCGTGTTGACCGTGTTGCCGACCGTATTGACCGTGTTGTCAACCGAAGTCAAAAGCCGTTCGAGA
Organism: Pyrinomonadaceae bacterium; assembly: GCA_035536135.1. Taxonomy (GTDB): domain Bacteria; phylum Acidobacteriota; class Blastocatellia; order Pyrinomonadales; family Pyrinomonadaceae; genus JAFDVJ01. Next base: position 2,413 of record DATLOR010000235.1, read on the forward strand.
ATCTGCGGATTACGGTCGATCGTCGTCAGCGTACGATCGATGATATTCGCGACATTGTCGAGCCTGACCTTTAGCAAAACTTCGGCTTTGACGCCTTTGATCGTTAATTTTACCTTGTCGATCCCGACATCGGCTCCGGCTGACAACTGCAAAAGATTAGCGAGCCGCGCGTCGAGCGAAACTTTGGCGCGGAGATTTTCGACCTCCAGAGTAATTTCATCAACCGACAGGTTCGGCACATCGAGCAAAACGTCCGGATCACCTGAATTGGCTTCCTGCTGTCGCCGCTGGCTCGATTCCTGCTGCCGTTTGAGATCTTCCGGCGAAAGCGGCTTGACGGTCGGCACGGGTGTCGGTCGGGTGTTCGTGCGCGTTGAAGGGGTTGGCGTGGGCGTCGTGGTCGTTGATGTAATCGTTGTGTCCTGTGCGTAAAGTGCGAGACACAGACAAAGATTAGTTATTAAAAATAATCCGATGTTAAATGTTTTTTTCATGTTCCTCCTTGTTCTTTGCAGTAAATTGCAGTGTTTCTTGTAAAAATTCATCAACCAATGATTGATGAAGCAGTGTTTCAAAAAAATTAAGACGCCTACTCAATCAGTAGTCGGCGAATTTTTTCGAGCGTAGCGCGAAAACGGACATTGCCCGTAATTCCGCGTAAAGTTATAACAATATTTTGAGCGCGAACTCCTGCGCCGACACGTACTTCGACAGCCGTACCATTCTGTACGCCGCCGGTTTCAACCTGTGTCGAGCGTTCGTAGTTTGTTTCGCTCGTCCGGCTTTCGGTGATGTTAAGAGTAAATGATTCGTCGGCAGTCTCCGGTGTGTTCCGGGGAACCGGATTGTTTTCCTGCTGTCCGTTTGCCGAAAAGGTCAGCGTCAGAAGAAATAAAAATAAAAAGCACAATCTTTGAGCCGTTAAACGATTCATAATTTCCGCTCCGTTGTGTGTTCTTACGATCTGAACTAAGGCTTAACCGGTTGATTTGTTTGAGTTGTTGTTGTTTGCGGTGTTGCCGTCGGCGTTGAATTTGACTGTTCCGGTTCGTCCAGTGCTTCGATCACGATGCGCTGAATTTCAGCGAAACGGCTGTAAATTCGCAGGCGAATTCCGATGTCGCGATAGGTCACGCCGGGTTCGACCGTTTGCGGCAGATTTGTCCGGTCGGCTTCCCAGACGGTTTGACGCGGCGGATTTCCCGTAAATTTTACGGTCGGTGTCGGGACGATTTCAAACTTCAACTCTTTAGCCCGAACGGTCGCCGTAATTACTAGATCGGAATTTTTTTCGTCTGCTTGTGTTTGTGTTTCTTGGGATGTATTTTGATTGGAGTTTTGCGCGAAAACCTGACTTGTAAAAAGCAGAAAGAAGGCTGCGCCGTAAAAGAAGTATTTTTTCATAAACCCACCTTGTCTTGAAATTTAGAAAACTTCGTTAATAAAACTGACTATATCAAATCAGACAATCTTAGTAAATGAATTTTTTTAAGGATTATATTTTAGTGTAAGATACGCGAAGAATTATAAATTTAACGGTTCGACAACTATTTTCCCGCCGGAATTTTTTTCCGATTTGCCGACCCCGACGATTTTCCCGAGGATTTCGATTTCGTCCTCATTATATAATTTCGGCTCCGCGCCGATTCTTTCCAGACAGATGAGTCCGAAATCCGAATCATAAAATCCGCAGATTACCGAATCCGTCGCAATTTCATTAACCGCCACCAGATCGCCCCGTTTAAGCTCGGCTTTGGTCACAACTGCGAGCGCGCCTTGCCGCAAACCGAAATTTTCAAGATTTGAATTCTTTATCCAAATGCCCTGAAATTCCTGATAATGGGCAATTGTCGGATGCAAGATCAGTTCCAATTTTTCGCCGCCCGCCACTTTTTCGCAAATCGTTTTATTAAGGCTGGGCGTGGTCTTTTCTTTTAGAACCGCTTCAAATTCTTTAACCAGATTTTTTGCCTTTTCTTCGCTGATCTTTGTTTTGGCAAGCTGTACGGCATCGGACAAACACATAAATGCGGCGGTAAAATCTTCGAGATGAAGCAAAATTTTCGCTTTGGAAAGACAGGTTTCCGTCAGGTAATCGGCATTTTCGCTTTTACCTAAAATAACGACGGCTTTTTCGATGATTTTTAAGGCTTCGGCGTATTTACCTTCATCGCAGAATATCTGTGCTTTTGTATCGAGCGAAAAACCTTCGCGGGTGCGGTCTTTTACTTTTTTGAAAATCTCGATTCCATTATCGATAGCCTGATGTGCTTCATTAAATCTGCACTCCGATTTATAAAGGTAAGCCAGATTATTTTCAATCGTTCCGAGATAAATTCGATGTCTGGACTTTTGGTGATAGTAACGCGCCGATTCGTAATAATTTAACGCTTCGGAAATTTTGTCCAGATTTCTTAATGCCAACGCCATGTTGGTGCATAAGCTGCCGAGCAGAAAATAATTTCCGAGTTTTTTGAAATGTTTTTCGAGAGGTTTGAGGTTTTTTACGATCTCCCCATAATTTCCGGCAGAAAAATCAATCAAACTTCTTGTCAAATTAGCGTAAAGCCAAGTATCACTTGTTTCATTCAAAGAATGCGAAAAAACCTCTTCAACCCAAATTTCTGCTTCGACGGGTTCGCCCGTGCGCAAGTAGGCAAGTGCGAGGTAATTTTCGCATTCGGCAATCTTTTCAACGTCGTAAATATCTAGAAACCGATTACGCGCTTCGGTTAAAAGATTCTTTGATTTTTCCTGTGAATTGGGAATTTGTTTGTTTTGTCCGAGAAAACCGATCAATGCGCCGCATCGGAGAATAATTTCAGCGGCGGCGCGAGGCACAAATGCATCAATATCCGGAAAGTCATTAGTATCTTTCCAGATATGCCGGAGTTCTGCGAGAGCTTCTTCATATTTGCCGCATCTCTCAAGTTTAAACAGGTTTCCGGTAGAAACGGTAACATCTGTGTGGAAAGTCTTCATAACGAAATCAGCAAGATTTTTGGTATTATAAACGCGATACCCCAAAGTATCAAATCAAAATTGACGCTTGGAGAAAAAAATGAAATCAACAATTAAATTAGTTTTGGTCGTTTGTCTTTTTAGTTCAGTAGCTTTCGCCGACGGCGAAATGGGCAATGGCACAAAAAGCTGCCCGACAGGCAGTACCTGCTTAACCACGACTCAGCCGACTGAGAAAGAGATAACACCAACCGAATCAACAGATTCTGTTTTAGATTTCGTTCGGGAGTATTTGGATTCGATGCTCAAATACTTTGAGAACTAAAGATATTAAAGGCTTATTCATCGGTATTTTCAGAAAAAACCGGCGATTCGTCTAAAATCTTTTCTTCTTTTATATTGTCGGAAGTCAAAACGATGACTTTTTGTTGAGAGGAATCATTTCGATTGCTTAACACTTCGCCGATGACTTCCAGGCAAATTTGTCTGACAAATGTTTCCATTTGGTCAGATAGGATTACTGTGTCTCGAGTTATTGAGTCTTTGACAAATTTTTCGCCCTGTCCGGTCAACAGCCAGTTGATCGAGTAAGGGGTTTTTTCTGAAATGGTTTTCAAGACTTTTGAGTCGGGAAGTCTGCCTTGCAGATAATTTTTGGCGGCTTGGTAGGAAATATTCAACAATTGTGCAACATTATTTGGTTGCGAACTGCCGCAGACTTCAATAAATCGCTCAACGAAAGAAAAATTTTTCAAAATTGATGTTTTTTTGCTTGACATAACTTAACGACTGTGTAAAATAATAAACAATTGTTCAGTTAATTGCAATAAAAATTGAACAAAAAAAAGATTTCATTGATTTTTGTTAACTTTGATAACTATTTTGTAGCTTTTTTCTTTGGGACTGAATAAGGATTTGACTTATTCGTAAAAAAGCAAATAAAATTAGTTTTTCGCGTTTGGCTGCACCCTGTAGTCGGCGCGGAAAAAGGGGAAGCGGTGTGGGAGACGTTTCCCCGCTAAAATTTATACAAGTTTCACGTTGGCTGCACCCTGTAGTCGGCGTGGATAAAGGGGCAACGGTGTGGGAGACGTTGCCCCGCTAAAAAAAATTATACAAGTTTCACGTTGGCTGCACCCTGTAGTCGGCGTGGATAAAGGGGAAGCGGTGTGGGAGACGTTTCCCCGCTTTAATTTTAAATCGCCTGTCCGGCAACAAAGGCGGAAGACCAAGCCCATTGAAAGTTATATCCGCCGAGCCAGCCCGTCACGTCCACAACTTCGCCGACAAAAAATAATCCTGCAATCTTTTTCGACTCCATCGTTTGCGAAGAGAGTTCGTTCGTGTCAATTCCGCCGAGCGTTACTTCCGCTTTGTGATAGCCTTCGGTTTCATTAAACAAAACTTGCCAGTTATTGAGCTTTTCGGCAATTCTTTCGATTTCTTTGCGGCTTAATTGGTTGAGCGGTTTGTTTGGAAAATTCTCGGCGGTAAAAATTTCGGCAAAACGATTGGGCAGAAATTTGCTCAGAAAATTATCGAGATTCTGTTTGCTGGAAAGATTTTTTTCAAAAGATTCCAGAACATTAAAATCGGGCAGCAAATTGATCGAAATTTGTTTATCTTTCCGCCAGTAATTTGAAATTTGCAAAATCGCCGGACCGGAAAGTCCGCGGTGCGTGAACAATATATTTTCACGAAACGAACTTTTGCCGTTTGAAACCAGAGAATCGATCGAAATCCCGGCAAGCCGGCTAAAACCGGTATTTTTTGAAAAAACAAGCGGCACCAGCGAAGGACTGGTTTCGAGGATTTTTAATCCGAACTGCCGGGCGATTTTGTAGCCGAAACCCGTCGCGCCGATTTTGGGAAACGAAAGTCCGCCCGTCGCGATTACCAGCTGTTCGCCGGTAAAGACGCCTTGATTCGTTTCAACCTCAAAAACATCATCTTTGCGAACGCTTTTAACCGTGCAGTTTGTGCGGATTTCGACCTTTGCCTTTGAACATTCTTTCAAAAGCATCTCAACAATTTGGCGCGAGCTTTCGCGGCAAAAAAGCTGTCCGAGCTTTTTTTCGTAAAATTCGATGCGATGCTTTTTGATGAGTTCGATAAAATCGTCCGGCGTGTAGCGCGCCAGGGCGGATTTACAAAAATGCGGATTCGCGGAAATAAAATTTTCCGCCTTTGTATGAATATTCGTAAAATTACAGCGTCCGCCGCCCGAAATCAAAATTTTGCGCCCGATCTGCGCGTTATGTTCAATGACTAAGATCCGCTTGCCGCGTTTTCCGGCTTGGAGTGCGCAAAAAAGCCCGGCTGCGCCTGCGCCGATGATAATTGCGTCAAATTTCATTGAGCTAAATATCGCTCATTCAGGATGTTTAAATGGTGGCGAATATGTCCAGCCATAATATACGCAAGCGCGCGAACCGAAACGGGATTTTCGCTCGCCGTGCCGGTGCGAAGCCAGGCTTCTTCGGTCAAATTCTTGAAAAATATAAGATTAGACTTGCGGGTTAAAGTCAATTCTTCAGTTAATTCGGATAGTTTTGTGTGATTGAAATTGCTGTTTTCGATATAGCCGTCTTGTTCAAAACCTTCGATCGGCGTTTGGTCGGCGCGCGAAATCCGCAAAGCACGGTAAGCGAAAATGCGTTCGCCGTCGGTCAGATGCCCGATCACTTCTTTGATCGTCCATTTACCTTCGGCGTAAGCGAAAAGCGATTTTTCTTCCGTGATTTTTTTGAAAAATTCGAGCAGTTCGTTTTGCTGGTTTTCCAACACCGCAACGATGTCGGTTTCCCCGACGAGCGAAATATATCTTTCGTAATATTCGGCGTATTCGCTTTTTTCCGGACGATTCATAATGCAGTCATTTTAACAAAAAACATTCTTTGCCGAAACACGCGCCGAGATTATTTTTGATTACAGAAAATCGTATGAGCCTCGCGCAGGTCGGTTTCGATCTTAACCCGGTTTGTTTCGCTGTCTTCTCTTAAAAGACAGATGACATTGGCTTTATAATGTTTGATACATTTATCTTTTTTGTGTTTTTTGATCTCGCCGAGGAGCGATTCGGTTTGACCGATGCAGACGAATTTATGATGTCCGCGCCCGCCTTTGTCGGTAATTCTTTTTGAAATGACATAAATCGCCGAACCGTCTTTGATCTCGGCATCGAGCGGAAAAATTTCAAAATCATAACGTCCGTTTTTTCCGCGCACGACCGCCGAGCCGATCGGTTTGATCTTTTTCTTGACAGGTTTCGGCTTCATTGGCGGAATGACGATTTCAATCTTCTTTTCAGTCTTCTTTTCAATCTTTTTCTCAACCTTTTGTTTGGCAACTTTTGCTTTGTTTCCAGATTTCGCCTTTATCGCAGGAATGACGATTTCAGCCTTTTTATCGGCAGCTTTGACTTTTTGATTGATTGTTTTGGGTAAAACTTTCTCCTTATCCGCTTTTGAGTTTTTTACCGGAACCGGCGAAACGATTTTCTCTTTTTTCTGTTTTTTCTGTCTGGTCGGTTGATTCGCGGCGACCGGTTTCTCTGGTGTCGAAACGGAAACTTTTGCGGCAGTCACAGATTTTGATTTCGCGGCAATTTTTTCTGCCGCGACCGCCGATTTCTTTTTGACAGGGACCGGACTTTCCTGTTTGGCGGCTTGAATGGAAACGGCTTTTTTAGCTTTGGGCGCGGGAACCGCAATTTTCGCGGCAGACGCGTTTGGTTTTAACTTTTTGGCGGGTTTTTCTGGAGTAACAACCGGTTTCTTTTGAAGAGTCGCGGGAACAACGGTTTTCTTCTGAAGAGCTGCGGGCTTTTCCGTTTTTGAAATTTTGGCAGAAGCCGTTTTCGGAGTTTTTGTGCCGGAATTTTCGAGTAATGTGGTTTTCTTGACTACGCGTTTCATATAATACATTGTATCGCAAGTGAAACGCTATTTCAAACCTGAATGGTCTAACTTTTAGCGATGAACAAATATCTCTGTTCGGACCTCGGCATCAACTTTTCCTTGAACTTTACGCGATTTTTCTGCAATTCGTCGCGCAGAGAGTTTCCGCCGAAAAAGAGCAGATCTGAGCCTTTCGACCATTTTAGAAGTTTCGGCAGTTTTTGCGTGAATTTGTCGAGTGCGCGGCAGGTGATATGCGAAGCGCCGGATTTGGAAACTTCTTCAAATTGTCTGTTTATAATACTTGTGCGGTTTTCCAATCCGCATTCTTTTACAACTTCCTGAAGAAAGACGGCTTTTTTCAATTTAGACTCAATTAAAATGCCTTGCAGATCTTCGCGCACCAGCAGGCAGGGAATTGAAGGAAGTCCCGCGCCGGTTCCGACATCGGCAAATTTTGTTTTTTCCGGCAAAAATTCAAGCAAAGTCAGTGATTCGAGAATATGGCGCACGGCGAATTCTTCTTCCGAACACGGCGCGACGAGATGAAGCAGCGGATTATTTTTTTGCACCAAATCATAATAGCCGGCTAATTTTTTGATCTGGTTTTCTTCCAACTTTAAACCGAATTCGGATTGAGAATTATGGATCGTTTCGATAAATTTTTCGGGCATTTTCGCGTCTCTTAAAATTTTCCGGAAATATTTGCAAAAAAAAATCAGACAACCGTTCTTTTGATTAAAATCAGAGTTGATTTTTTTGTAAATAAATGAATAATAACGGCAGTTACAATCTTAGTTTTCCCCAAAACACAACTTATTGTAAATATAATGGAGGTTCTACAATGAACGTATCAAAATTGATTATGCAAAACCTAAACCGCTTTGCGCTTGGCTTGGCGGTTTGTTTATTAACTTTAACATCGGCATTCGCTTTAACCAATGAAACCCATAATTTATCGTTGGATAATTCAACGAACAATTCGTTTAGCCCGAGTGCTGTTTTTAAAAGTTGCTGGATTGACTATAACGTAACCGAGGGCAGCAGAAAGGGGATGAGAATTCACGTTAATGTCGAAGTCACGGGACTCAAAGGCGTTGATTCAAAACTGGTTGCCCGTGTGCAGAAAGACGACGGCGAATATTTACCGAGCAGTTCGTCATATTCAAATAGTGACGGTGAATTGGAAACATCTTATTCGATAAAGCCGGGTTATCCGACGACCGTGTATGAAGATGCGGATATGTTTCTGCCGTACAGCGAGATCAATCTGCGAAAAGGCGTTTGGAATTTGAAACTGGATATCGACCTGAGCTACGAAGACGGCGAGCTGATCCAGCATCTGACATTTAAAGAATTTGAATTTACTTCAGGCGGCGGCGGTAATGACACTCCGACTAAAGCGGCGATAAGTGCAACAGTCAAACGAGTTTGGATCGACTATAACATTACCCAGAACAGAAGAAGAGGAATGCTGATTCACGTTAATTTTGAAGTTAGCGGACTCAAAGGCGTTGATTCAAAACTGACCGTTCGCGTGCGCCGCGACGACGATTCTTTTTTAAGAAGTAATTCGTCATTTTCAAATGACAACGGAGAATTGGAAATTGCGTTTTCAATGAAGCCGGGTTATGCGACGACCGTGTATGAGGACGCGGACATATTTTTGCCGTATGACGAGATCGTTTTGCGGAAAGGCTCCTGGGATTTGAAACTGGATATTGATTTGAACTACGAAGACGGAACGTTAATTGACCATATTGCGTATCACGAGTTTGAATTTACCAAAAATACTTAGAAAAATCTGATAACAGAGAAAAGCGAGAGGTTAAAATTGACCTCTCGCTTTTTTTATTTAGTTCAAAATTGGTGCGGACGAACGCTAACACACATACTCATCGTAAACAATTGTAAATAAACATAGTTATAAACTGCCTAAAATTACATTTACCACTTTTTTCCCATTCGGCTTAAAATCCGAACATATTTTTGATTATTTCGGCAAACTTTTCTTTCGAGATTTTCTTCTTTGGACGGCTTCGCGCTGTTTTTGTTTGTTGGTGTGAAGGTAAGTAAAGATTTCCGTTCCCGAATGCCCAGTCAAAGATTTAGCGGTTTTAATATCCGTCACCGGACTTTTTCTTTTTTAACTGCCATAACACAATCAATCTAGCATAAAAGCCCATCTTTAAAAAGCAATTATAGGAATTTCCGTACTGCGCCTTTTATTATCCTTTCTCAACTACCTTCTTTCTTTTCCCGACAACCTATAAAGATCAAACACAACATCATCTATTTTTTTATCTAATAGAATCACAATAATTTGGTTTTATATAAAAACTCTTGCTTTAAATTTACCTTCAGAGTATTTTAAATTACCGAACAGCCTCAATCCAAAGTCGTTAGGGCTACACATCACGAACAAAGGGCAGAATTAAAATTCAAGAGAGGAAATCTAAATGCAGAGTCCCCAATGCAAAATATGCCCCTATTGCAAAAGCGTTCAATCCCTCGATTCCAGGTATTGTTCACAATGCTCAAACCCGCTTGACGAATCGACTTATTCAGCTCTTTTCAAATACCAGTACACAATTGTCATAACAGCCTTGGGAACGACCTGTGCTTTTTTGATAATCGTTTTATTTGTTTTTTTCGGTACCAAGCCAAAACCACAAGCTTTTTTACCGGAAAGTTCTAATAAACAAGTGAACAGCATTGTTGCGAATGCTGCGATTACCCCTGTTGCAAAACAAACGAATGCCCAACTGACAAAGGCGACACCTAAAAAATCTCCGTCTCCGTCTCCGGCGATTGAAATTGTCGAAGACGAACCGGTCGTTACCTCTTCCGGCAAAACCGAGTCGAAACGAAAACTGTCGGAGCCTGATGAAGACTCGGATATTGATTCTTTCCCGTCAAGAGATTATCAAACCGGATCACGCGGCGGCTGTTACTATATATCGGATTCCGGTTCTAAAACTTATGTTGATCGAAGTTTTTGCGGTGGCTCGACGGAATCAAGGTCTATTCCCAAAGGTTATATTCGAGGTCCGCGCGGCGGATGCTATTACATAAACAGTTCGGGTAGTAAAACGTATGTTGACCGAAGCCTTTGTAATTAAAATCTAAAATTTTATTACCAGATTTAGAACGATCAAAGAGACAGAATTTATCAAGATGAAATCTCAAGAACAATTTATGAAATCTCTAATTTTAATTTTAATTTTCGCTTTGCCGATATTTGCTCAAACTGGTATTCCAGTTGGTTCAATGAGCCAGTGCGATACTCAAATGCAAACATTTCTAACCAATTATCAGATTCCCGGCGCGACATTCGCCATTGCCAAAAACGGCAAGCTCGTTTACATGCGTGCCTTTGGAACTGCCAATCAAGCCGGAACCGAGCTGACACAGCCCTATCATATGTTTCGCATCGCCAGCATTTCCAAACCGATTACTTCTATTGCCATCATGAAATTGATCGAAAACGGGCAATTGAGCTTGAGCGATAAACCTTTCGGTCCCGGCGGAATTCTTAATGCGGATCCTTATTTCGCCAATGCGAATATCACTGACCCGCGCGTTTATAACATAACGATTCAAAATCTGCTCGAGCACGCCGCCGGTTGGAATCGGGATCTGCCGATGCCGCAGAATCCTTTGCCGCCTTATCCCTGGGGCTATGGAAACAGCGACCCGATTGATTTTCCGCTTTACGTTACTCAAACTTTGGGAGAGGCAAATCCGGTGACGCGACGCGCCATGATCAAATTTTCAATTCAGAAAGGGTTGGATTTTGCTCCGGGCACCTCTTATACCTACTCAAATATCGGTTATCTGGTTCTCGGCGAAGTGATCGAACAGAAAACCGGGATGACTTACGAGAATTACGTCAAACAAAACATCTTTGCACCGCTTGGCATCTACGATATTCGTTTGGGCAAAAACCTACTTGCTGATAAGCAGGAACGCGAAGGCGAATACATTAACCCTTTTACGACACTTTCAGCTTATGGAACGGGACAATTTGTTCCTTCGCAATACGGCGGTTTTAGTCTTGAAGCAATGGACGCCCACGGCGGCTGGATTGCGACAGCGCGTGACTTGGTCAGGCTGTTAACGGCTGCCGACGGTTTTCCGAGCCGTCCCGATATTCTTTCTGCCGCCACAATCCAAACCATGACCACGCCATCTGCGACCAATGCCGGCTATGCCAAGGGCTGGCAGGTAAATTCTGCAGGCACCTGGTGGCACAGCGGCGGGCTTCCTGGTACAACCAGTTGGATGGTCAGGACTGACAGTCAGTTTAGCAGTCAGTTGACTTGGGCAGTGATCTTAAACAAACGCTCGGACGCTTCCGGTTTTGCAAATGCTGTGAGTAATCTTGGTTTTGGGAATTGCGTAAATAGCACAACGACATTTCCAACGCACGATCTTTTTGACGTTCCGACCCAAAATGCGTCGGCGATGAATTTCTCCAATATGACGAGCAATTCAATGACCGTTAACTGGACAAACGGTAACGGCGACGGGCGTGTGCTGATTATGCGGGCGGGCGGCGTACCGAATAAATTTCCTCTGGACGGAACCGAATACGCAGCGGGTGCGGATTTAGGCGGCGGCAACTATGTCGTTTACAGCGGTTCGGGGAATAACACGACTGTCGGCAATTTGAATAGCAATACAAACTATCAGTTTCGCCTGTATGAGTATAAAAAGAATGTTAATACAGGAAATTATGCGCTTTACCAATTAGCCAATGCCGCAAGCGGCTCACAAAACACGCGTTCGACAACATCTCAAGCAATACACGCGCCGTTCGATTTTGACGGAGACAGTAAAACAGATCTTTCAATTTATCGCCCGTCAGTCGGCGAATGGTGGTATCTTCGTTCTTCGGACGGCGGAAATCGTGTGGCGCAGTTCGGATCTTCTTCCGATAAACTGACACCCGGCGATTTTACGGGCGACGGCAAAACCGATATTGCTTTCTTCAGACCGTCGAACGGATTTTGGTTTATTTTGCGCTCGGAAGACAGTTCATTCTTTAGTTTTCCGTTCGGCACGGCGGGCGACATTCCCGCGCCGTCTGATTACGATGGCGACGGCAAAACGGATGCCGCTGTCTTTCGTCCTACGGATTCAATCTGGTTTATCCGTCGCTCGTCTGATTTCGGCACTTCGATCGTCGGGTTCGGCAGTTCCGAAGATAAACCCGTGCCGGCTGATTACGACGGCGACGGCAAAACCGACATTGCGGTTTATCGCCCGAGTGACGGGAGCTGGTGGTATTTGCAAAGCTCGAACGCGCAGTTTAAGGTGTACCGCTTCGGCGAATCGACGGATAAGCCCGTGCAGGGCGATTATTCGGGCGACGGCAAGGCAGACATTGCCGTCTGGCGTCCTTCGACCGGGGAATGGTTCGTCCAAAGAAGCGAAGATAATTCCTTCTACTCGGTTCCGTTCGGAACAAACGGTGATTTTCCAAGCCCTGGTGATTACGACGGTGACGGCAAGTTTGATCCGGCAGTATTCCGACCGGCAACAGCAGATTGGTTCGTCAATCGTTCGACTGCCGGGATCCTGATCACAACATTCGGCACCGGCGGCGACCATCCGATTCCCAATGCTTTTGTGCCTTAGTTATAAAAGTCAGTAAAGTAAATGCCCTTAAAAAAGACCGTCGTAAAATACGGTCTTTTTCTTTACTTTAATATTCGGCGGGTTTTCTATTTCGGATAATTCAAACCAATAAAATCTTCCTTTGTTCGCAAACCTTCCCTTAAAAAGTTAACAATATCATAGCCACATTTGCCTTCTTTTTCGTTTTAGATTTCCGTACTATTTAGTTCTGTAACCGCCCCACCCGTAAACAGCCGTAAGAGGTAGTTTTCCGTACTTGCCGGTTTGAACGCTTGCCGGACGGCGAGAAGGTTTTGTGTTTTTCTGTAAGGCGGCAGGGCAAGAAACAACAGGTGAAATTGACGATGGAGCAGATCGAGAAGGAGTTAAAAGATGTTTAGTGGTGAGAGTTTTACTTTGATTTTTTATTAATTACATTTCTGGTAAAGGCATCGATAGTTGAATGTTGTTGTTCTTTTTGCCATTTCGTGAACAGCTCATCAAGAAGCTGGCATAATGTACACATATTCCAGATGGGAATCAGATTTGAAGTATTAATTTTATTTTCCTTAAATTCAGCGGCGATATTTAACCTTTGTGTCGGACACCCGCCGGCTGAGCGTGGAACAATATGATTGACACGCTGCTTATCGCTAACGCTATGATGCACCGGAAAATAAAAGCCGTATTTCGACCCTTTGACTTTTGCTTCACTAAACTCGGTTTCCGACATCTTTGATAAATCCGTCGACTGTTGATCAAAAGCAACTCTTGACTTGGTTGCGTAAGTGCCTTCGTATGCGGCATCAATTCTTTCTTTTTCCGCCGGACTGATGCGCCGGAAAACATTGTTGGGACTGCGCGGTATTGCCTTCAAATCGCACTCACAATAGGGTCTCGCCGTTAAAACCGCCTGTAATTCTTTGAGCCTGTGTTTCGCACGAATTGAAATCCCTCCGCTCTCGTCGGATTCGTTCAAATAATACCAGGTGTTGAAACTAATCGGCGCAGCAGCGGAATGTTCGGATTTCTTGCAAGCAACACAAAAAACCTCTCCTTTAAGCTTATTTATTTCCTCAATTCGGGCAGTGATTCCTTCATTGGCTCGATGCAGAATATCCGCGATTGTGATGGGCTTCGCGCCCGGCGGAATTTCAACTGTAGGAGTTGCGGGGGATGGCGCGGAGGGTGCTACTCCGCCGCACCCTTCAGATGCCTTCATCAGATCGGTGGTCGTTGAAAAAAATACAGGCGTCAACCGCATTTCTGCAACGCTCTTTAATATAACATCAAAGGATTCTGTTGAAGGGGGAACGAATTCCAGCGATCTCGGATCTATTTGTTTATTGATTAAATAGAATCTGACCTTAAATTCGGCAACGATTTGCTGTCCCTTTTTGTGATTGGCGGCTTTATAATTGACATCATCGACAAACTGTTTATTGCCAATTTTTGTCAAATTTATACTATATGACTTACCTGCCGCCTCATCCCATATCGTGACGGTGTTGTTATTTCTTGTGGCTTCGCCCTCGATTTTGGGAGGTGGATCCATATTCGCTTTTAAAGATTCTAATAGTAAAGTGCAATGTAATTTAATCTGTCAATTGCATCCATTTTTTCTGTTCCGTTTAATTTTTCCGAGTTTAGCGGAGGCTGAACCCATTCAACATTCTTGTTTGTATCAAATCTTTCTCCATAACAAATCATGTACTCGATAAATCTGGAAACATCAGCTTCTATGGTAATTCCGTAAAAAAATGCCTTATCAATTCCGCGCTGAATAAATTCCCGTAAATTCAGCTCGTCCCGATCCTTCACCTCTTCGGCAAAGCCCGACCTTAAATGCACCACCATCCGGTCTTCAAAATCCTTTTGCATACTTTCGGCTAAAGCTTGTTGCTGCTCTTCTCTAATAATCATTATTCAAACTGATCGGTAGCGATGCTTAAATTTTTAATTTAAGCAAATTATTCTTATTTAGCGGTAAATTGTCAATAAAGCTTCACCACAACATTGAAAACAACTGCGATAAATGAACAATTTCCTTATTTAAATCTCCAAACTAAAGTAAAATAGCAGTAACAATTTTAGGTGTCCTTTTGATGCCCGTTCAAAGCTGAAACATTGCTTTTGACGGGCATTTTTTATTTGGCACAGAGGTTAAAAATGGCAATATTTATTATCGATTCGAGCGAAGAGGGAGAAAGAGAAGCAGAGCAAGAAAATGTAGAGGAAGAAGATGAATAACTTTCGGCTTGGAATAGCAGGCTCGAACGGCGCAGCGGCGCGTAGTTTGTCATCTCTACCATTACAGCCGTCGCCTTATCCGTCGCATTCGGGGGCGCGACAACGACGAGCGCAACAACGCCGCCGGGGAACGGCACGAATGGTTATCAGGTTCGAGGTCTTGGATTGTTTTTCTACGGCGGCACAGGCGGCGGTGCAACGCACGGAAGCGCGACGGGCGCGGGATTGGTGCAGGCTTCGGGGGAAACGGCGGAATCGGTTCGGGCGGCGGAATGGGCGGGGCTTTGACGGGTCCCTGTCTGGGTAAGAAGGGGTAACTGATGATTGGAGAAAAATTAACCTCGAAAGATTCCACTCAAAAGGACGATCAGAATTTTGCATTGTTTTGAAATGACCAAGTCATTATTTAATGTAAAACGTTTCAAAAACGACCCTTGGGATCTTTTTGGCTTGGATGTGCCGGACCGGGCAAGTAGGATTAAGCCGAAGAAACCGGCGATCCGAATTGAAGCGAAAACGATTTTTTCGCCTAAATGTCGGCACTGCGGAGAGATAGTGCCTGACAGGTGGATGTATTTTTTCGATTTGACACACAATGTTCTCCTTTTAAAAATACTCCGGCTACACGCATGACGCGCAGCGTTTAACATTTGGTTTAAGGCATGTAAATTAGACAAGGATATTGATCGATATCAAAGTATTGATCGGGATGGCGGTTTTGATGTGCAATAATTTTAGTCCTTATAAGAGTGGTGTCAATTTCAGCTTAAAGCTACAAAACGTTTCCTAATCTGCAATCGATGTGCGCCGATGACTGCAAAAATAAGTTGGCGATTTTTGACTATAAAACCGGAATTTGCGCCCCAAATGTCCCCAAAATTAAAACAAACGAAAATCACGAAAGTCTTTAGTTTATTGATAATCCGGTAAAATAAAGGCTTTCGTGAAATGTAATTTGGTGCGGACGAATGGAATCGAACCATCACGGGATTGCTCCCACAGGCTTCTGAGACGCGCTTTAAGGAGTTCCGCCACGTCCGCGTGTGTGGCACTCAATAAAAATGGGCGCTTCGTAACCAAACCAAAATCAATAATCCCTAAAACTAGCACTATTTTAGGCTTCAGCGTGAAGATAAGCGCAACTTTAAGCGCAACCTGAAAGGCAACTTTTGGAAAGCAACTCTAAGCGTGGGAAGCCAAAAATAGAGGCTTAATGCAAGGAAAAGAAAGGACAGGTCAAATATTTGAAAACAAAAACGGACTTTGGGTAGCAAGAGTTTGCTACCGAAACAAAAACGGAAAGCGAACCGCGATTCAACGGACAGCCGAAAGTGAATTAGAAGCCAGCAAAATTCTAAAAAAATTGTTGGACAAACTGGACGTTGGCGGTCGCGATGCCATCGATGCGGAAAAGAAAACTTTTAACGAATTAGCTGATTACTACGAAAAGCATTACGCGAAGCCCGCAAAATTCATTGACGACCGCAAAATCGAAGGGATGCGGAATTACAAAAGAGTTAAAGGCTTTCTAAAAATATTCCGCAGCTATTTCGGGAAAATGAAAATACGTGAAATCG
>DATLOR010000236.1:0-15569 GCA_035536135.1 Pyrinomonadaceae bacterium
TGTTATAGACGTGTGCGCCGCGTCCGTCGAGACTGAAAACCGCCTGACTGTCCTGGCTGCCGTAGGTTTTAATGTTTCCGAGCCACGAGGAAATGATCGAAACCTTGTAACCGTCATTTAAGATCGCGTGAACGACCTGCACATTGTCCGGCGGATTGACCACGCAGTGGTCGAGAATGATTTTGGTCGGATTATCGGCAGAGGTCGTTTGCCCGAAAGCCTCGCCGATTTGAAGCAGATAATAATTTTTGTCGTAATCGGCGCTGCCCGGAAAAGGTTCGAATTTGATGCCCGACAAACGAATTTTGCTCGCGCGGCTGCGGATCAAAAGCGGCAGTTCGTTGGCATAAGTTCCGCGAAACACGACCAAACCGCTCTGGTCGGGACTGACTCTGACCGCCATTTCCGGCATTACCGCGCTTGAGCGGATCGTCACGAAATCCGAAAAATTCCGCGCGGGCAATTCGATATGACCGCTAATCACGGTTCCCGCCGGAATGACGATATGTTCCCCGCCGATGCACTGGTTATAAGCATTAAGCAGTTCAGCCGCCGTCTGCACGGTAAATGTCCGGGTCGCGGCGGCAAAATCGGAGACGATCACCGAAACGGTCGATTCCGCGCTCTGCCCGCCGCTGTTGGTGACGCGCAGACGAAGCGTGTAGGTTCCCGCTCTTAAAAAAGCATGCGTCGCCGAGATCAAATCTCCGGTGCGGTCGCCGTCCCCCCAAAACCACTCGACAAATTTTGTGCCCTGCGAGGATTCGGCGTTGACTTCGATCGCTTCGCCGACCTGCGCACGAATCGTAGTGTTGTTCTCCGCCTCGTTGTCGCCCCGAATTACCGCTTGCGGCGCTGATGCGGGATCAAAAACCGTGACGGTCACCACGTTGCTGAGAACTCCGTTAAGCGTCGCGGTAAAAGTCGCGGATCCGGCGGCAAGTCCCGAGATTTCCCCTAAATTCGCCGAATACCTCGAATTATTCGATTCGGTATTGCCTTCCGGATTGCGGCGGATCGAAGCCGTCGCCCCGCTCCCGCCCGCGCGGTTAAAGGTAAAGGTCTGATTCGGCAGATAGTTTCCCGAAGAATCGAAAGCGGTTGCCGTGATCGTTCTGGTTTTTCCCTTTTCAAGTCTGATCGAAGACGGGTAAACCTTAATTTGCTGCTGGGCAAAAACATTCGCGGTAAAAAGTAAACTCAAACATAAAACGATACCGAATACGACGGATCTTCGCGACACTGATAAGATTACGGATTTCATAATAATTTAATTGAAAGGTTCCGGTCTTCAGCGACCGGAAAAAGACAGGTTTTTGAAATGAATTAGGGGTTTTTCGGAATGATGTCGGAGTCCCCGGGAAGGAAACTGGATAAAACGGCGGCGGTGATTTACGAGAAACCGGCGGTTAATCACAACTCAGCCTTAAAGATGGCAACAGCCGTGCCGTATTCGCTTGGGGCAGTTTTGTTTTTTGTTGACCATTGACAGATAAAGGGTTATCTGCCGAATACCAGGTTTTTTGTTGGGCAATGCGCTTTATCGACAAATACCATTCCGGGCGTTTGGGTCATTTAGGGCGGTTATAATTTCCTGAAATGGGGAAGAATGCCTACCCGGATTTGGGACGCAAAGCCGAAAGACGGAACGCTGAAAAGTTTAATTGTGAGATTTTCCCGAAGCGATTTGAGTTTTGCGGAACAAAAATTCGGCTGACCGCGTAATGCCGATTAGTCGAAAATTTCGCAAATCCCGGGTTTGAATTTTAGCTTGGTTGAGAAGTCCTCGACATCATACCTGATTTCATCGGAGAAAAACACAATGAAAACCGCAAAAATATTTATTTTATTGATCGCTCTGTTCATCACCGCAACGAACGCCTTCGCACAGCAGAATGTGCAGAAAATTGACGGGCTTGTGAAGCAGTATTACGACTTCGGGCAATTTAACGGCTCGATTTTAGTTGCCGAAAAAGGCAAGGTCATCTACAAAAAAGGCTTTGGAATGGCGAATATGGAATGGTCGATCCCGAACAATACGGACACGAAATTCCGCATCGGTTCGGTGACCAAACAGTTTACCGCGACGCTCATCCTGCAGCTTGTCGAAGAAGGCAAGATCAAGCTCGACGGCAAGCTCAGCGATTATCTGACCGATTACCGCAAAGACACCGGCGATAAAGTGACGATTCACCAGCTTCTCAATCACACCTCGGGAATTCCGAGTTATACGGGTCTGCCGAACTTTTTCGCCGAGATCAGCCGCGACCCGTACAGCGTTACGGATTTCGTCAAAAAATTTGCGAGCGGCGACCTTGAGTTCGAGCCGGGATCGAAATTCAGCTACAACAATTCCGGTTATTTTCTGCTCGGCGCGATCATCGAAAAAGTCACCGGAAAATCTTATGAAGCGGTTTTGAAAGAGCGTATTTTAGACCCGCTCGGGATGACGAACACAGGCTTTGACCATCACGCGACGCTTCTCCAAAAACGCGCCAGCGGTTACGAAAAAACTCCCAACGGCTACGCGAACGCTCCGTATCTCGATATGTCGCTGCCTTACGCCGCCGGCTCGATCTATTCAACGGTCGAAGACCTCTTCAAATGGGATCAATCGCTTTACGAAGACAAAATCCTTTCCGCCGAAAGCAAAAAACTGATGTTCACGCCCGGACTTTCAAATTACGGCTACGGCTTCGGGATCAGCGATCAGCCGATCGGAAAAACCGACCAGAAAACCAAAGTCATTCAGCACAGCGGCGGCATCAACGGCTTTAACTCGCTGCTCACCAGACTGGTTGACCGCCAGCAGACGGTAATTATCCTCGACAATGTCGGTTTAGGGCGTTATCACGGAAATATCACGAATTCGATCATCAGCATTCTTAACGGACAGCCGTTCGACGCGCCGAAAAAATCGATCGCCGAAACGCTTTACAAAATAGCGGTCGAAAAAGATGCCGCATCAGCGGTCGCCGAATACCGGAAGCTGAAAGCCGAAAATTCTCCGACGTATGATTTCTCGGAAAATGAACTAAACACGCTCGGTTATCAGCTTGTGGGTCTGAAACGCTTGAAGGATGCGATCGAGATTTTCAAGCTTAATGTTGAGATGTTCCCGGCATCGTCAAACCCGTACGACTCGCTCGGCGAAACTTATCTGGCGGACGGGCAAAAAGAACTGGCGCTGGCGAATTACAAAAAAGCCGCTGAGCTTGACCCGAAGAATGCCAATGCTCTGCTGATCGTCCGGCGGCTTGAAGGCAAGGAAACAAAGGTCGATCCTGCCGTCTTCGATTCCTATGTCGGCGAATATCAGGTCAACCCGAGACTTGTTTTGACAATTACCAAAGAGGGCGATAAATTGTTCGGACAGATGACGGGACAAGGCAAACTTGCAGTCGAACCTGTCTCAGAGTCGCAGTTTACGATCCCCGAGGTCAAAGCGAACATTACATTCGAGAAGGATTCTGACGGAAAGGTTACCGGGTTGCTGCTAACGCAAGGGACGCGATCCGTTAAAGCTCCGAAAATAAAATAATAAATTCCGTTTGATCGATTCCCCGAATCGCCGGTCTGTAGAACATTACAGACCGGCGATTTTTTAAAGATCGGTCGGAAATATTTTGTGAACCGGCGTTCACTGTCTGCGCGGCAAAATTTTGCAGTGCGGCTTCAAAGCTCGATCGTTTAAGTTTTAATTCCGCGCTTTCCTGAATTCAGGATTAAGCTGGATGGCTCGCCCGAAGTGTTTTTCGGCAAGCGCGTTCATCCCGACGTTTTGCAGCCGGAGTCCGACCATCCAATGAAAAAGCGGATCGGCGGGCGTGATCTGGTCGGCTTGTTTTTCATACGCGGCGGCGGCTTCGGTTTGTCCCTGCGCCGCGGCGGCACCGGCGAGCAGATTATTCGCTAAAGGAAGATTCGGATTATTTTTCACGGCATCGCCCCAGGCTGCAACGGCTTCATCCTTGCGCCCGAGCTGCCAGAGCGATTCGCCCTTTTCCTCAAGCGCGAGAATCAAGTCGGGTCGCTCCGCCAGAGCCTGTTCGAGACTCGGCAAAG
This sequence comes from Pyrinomonadaceae bacterium, assembly GCA_035536135.1. GTDB lineage: Bacteria > Acidobacteriota > Blastocatellia > Pyrinomonadales > Pyrinomonadaceae > JAFDVJ01. The sequence continues at coordinate 4,066 of DATLOR010000236.1, forward strand.
CTTGGTCATAACGCCCCAAACGATTCAGAATTGCGCCGCGGTAATAGAGACTCAAGGCTTTGCCCTGCCCGTCCTGATGCGCGGCGGCTTTCCCGAGCAGATCGACGGCTTGCTCCGTATTGCCGGAAAGATATTCGATCCACGCGAGCTTCGGCAACGCATAGATGTTTGTAAATAAACCGAAATCCATTGCGGCGCGAAAATGTTTTTTGCCGGCGGCGATGCTCTCGTTATCGCTTGCACTGAGCCAGCGGGCGGGATTTGTCCGCGCGAGCGCGAGCTCGTCGGGAATCTTGATGTTTTGAAATGCCTGCGCCCCGGCGGATTCGTGATAGCGCACCCAGCCGCTGTGTGCGTTCAAGCCGATCCAAGCGAGCGCAAGACTTAAAAATACCCATCCCGCTTTTCGAATTTTGCCCGAGAGCTTCAAATTAAAACGATAGAAAGATAAATCCTGGGCGCGGAACAATCTCCACACTCGCAGCGCGAGAAACGTCGTCACGGTCGCAATCCCGAGCGCCATCAGCATCGGAACCAATTGGTAAACGTCCCAGACGGCTAAAAAGCTGGCGGCAAACAAGGCGGCGCCCGCGAATTCTTCAGCCCAGGTCAGCGAGTAATTTTTCTTGATCGTTTTCGTCACGGCGACCGCCGGTTTGCCGAAACCGAAATACAGCGCGTCGTTCGGACAGACGCTCACGCAATCCATACATTTCATACAGCCCGGATCGACCACCATCCCGTATTGTTTGACCTCGGCGTGCACCAGCACGTTTGAAGTGCAGACGGCGGTGCAATGACCGCACTGGTGGCAGTCGTCGGTAACGCGGATCTTTCCGGGCGAAAGTTTATCGGCAACACTAAAGAAACCGCCGTAGGGACAGGCGTAGGTGCAGAAGCCTTTTTGTCCCAAGAAATAGACGGTCATAAATCCACAGATGAAAAGAAACGGAATGGCGACCGCAACGGTCGGAAAAGTTGCCCAAAATTCGGTAGTGACCAGATGATTGGTAAACGCCGGAATCACCGGTTCGTTCTTCGGCGCGGCGAAAAATCGAAGGACGGTCGGATAAACGAACATATAGAGCGCGACGATGAGCGGCACAAAAACCAGCAGGCGTGAACGAAACGGCTTCGGCGTGAGACCGGCTTTTTTTAATAACCACGCGCAGAAATCCTGAAGGGCAAGAATGTGACAGCCCCAGCCGCAGACAAAACGCCCGAAAACGAGCGTTGCCAAAATCGCCAGCGTAAAGAAGATAAATCCCGCGTTGACCGCACCTTTTTGGAGCGTATACATCGACTCGGAAGGTTCGATCGGCGAGATCGTCCGACCCATCAGAAACCACTGAATGATGTGCGCGATCATCAGCAGGTTAAGCGTAATTAGCGCCGCCGCCCGCCAGCGGCTTGCCCGGGAATTGCGGATACCGTCTTTTTGAGGTGCGGAATTTTTTAGAACAGGCAATTCGATCGAACGCTGTTTTTTTACTTTTTCCGGGCTTTCACAACCACTTTTCATAAATCTATTTTAGTCCCTTCTACCGAGAGGTCAGCCGAAGGATTATATTATACCCGACTTGATTAAAGTATCTAAAAGAGTGTATAAAATGTATAAGTAAAAATTGAATTCCTACGTAACCAATACAAATTAGATGTGACCACTTTGTACAGCCCAATCGGCTGGAAGCTGAAATTTATGTTAAAAAATTTTTGTATCGCTTTGCTCTCGTTGCTCGCGCTTGTCAGCAACGGTTCGGGTAGTTTATTGACCGGGCTTATCCAAAACGGACGGGACGGAAATACCGGGACTCTGGAAAAAATGATTGTGGCAAATGGCAATGTCGCAATGGAGCTCGACTTAAACCGGCTCAATGGAACCCGTTCGCGCACGAAAGAATCGAAACCGAGCGAATTACGTTTTGATGCTGAACCGAATTCTTTTTTTAGAGTCCTTGTTTTTAACGATGAGCTGCGCGGACCGCTGCCCGGCGCAATGGGACTCATTCCGCAAAACTCTGCGGCACTGCCTGCAAAATTGAGTGCTTCCTATCAGCAGCTTGCCGTCGAGAATATGGAATGGGGCGGAGAATTTGATCTCGCCGTCCGCGATGCGAAAACGGGATTTGTCTTTTTCAACATTGAAGGACAACAATTCGATTACAAAGCCAGCGAGCATTTACTTAACGTTCAGATGGGCAGACTGCTTCTTTCAAAAGAATTCGCCGCCGAACTTGGACGACCGTCCGAAGCCGGTGCGGTCGTTGGGAAAATTTCCATTACCGCTAATATGCGTCCGATCGAAATTACGCAGTACGCTGACGGCGAAGTCAAAGCCGATGTCCTGCCGGCACTTAACAGTGAAAATGCCGGAACGGTTCCGGGACCGGATGTCATTGTCGGAGACTTGTCGGGCTTGGCACAATTCGGCAGCAGCAGCGGAACACAGGTCGGACTTGCGGTCGGAACCGACTCCTGCAACTTCGGGACTGTAAATCTGAACTGGTTTGCATTGCCGAGCAACGATCACCCGGTGATCCCGCAAAACCTTTATCGAATGAGCGGCGGCGCGAACAACAATGACCGTTTTGAACAAGTCGGTCAATCGAGCGTCAAACATGCGTTCACGGCATTGACCAATAACATTTGCGGTCTCGGCTGTAACGGAGTGGGCGGAACTCAGCTCGGCTCGGGATGTTCGGATCCTTATTCAGCGAGTTTGAATGCCGGCAACAGCAATGCTCTCGGACCACGCGGCTGGATCAATCCTTTTACGGGTGCTTATCCGCGCGGCGATTCAGCTTCGAATCCAAACAATCATACCGGACATACGCACACCGGTCCGTCACACCGAATTCTGACGGAGATTGCTGACCTGAACACAACTTTGAATCCCGGGGCGACCTATTATGCCGAAGGACAGTACATCACGCCGCACGAATATGTTTGGTGTCAATCAAATCCGACACAGTGCAATATGAACAACAATGTCTCGTACCGCCAATACAGCGTTACGGGGACCACCAGTCCTTTCACCTTTTCGCCGGTGGCGGCAACGGTCAGAACAAAAACTGCCATTACGGCATGGACCGGAGCAACACTTGTCGATATCAGACCGGATCCCGTAAACGACGGTATTGGAACGATTGCCTACAAGGTAACGAATCCGTCACCCGGAGTCTGGCATTACGAGTATGCGATCTATAACCAGAATCTCGATCGCGCGATTCAATCGCTCGGCATCCCGATCGGAGCCGGCGTGACATTGAGCAACGTCGGATTCCACGCGCCTCCGCAGCATCCCGGCTGGACATTCGACGGAACGTTTAATAACGCCGGATTCAGCAGTGCGCCGTGGACTCAAACACAGTCAGGCGGCGTCACGACCTGGAGTTCGGAAACCTTCGCCCAGAATCAGAACGCGAACGCAGTCCGTTGGGGCACGCTTTATAACATCCGTTTTGATTCCAACCGCCCGCCGCAGACCGTCAATGGAACGATCGGCTTCTTTAAGACAGGAGCTCCGATCACCGTTCAAATTCAAGGTCCGAGTACGCCGGTCGCAAGCAATGTGTCGGTATCGGGTCGCGTCCTAACGCCTTCGGGACAAGGAATCGCGAATGCGACGGTATCAATCACCGACGCAAGCAATAATGTCCGCACGTTTATTACGGGCACATTCGGCTATTACAACTTTGATAATGTCGCCGCAGGCGGAACTTATACGATTGCGGTTCGAGCAAATCGCTATACGTTCACACCTCAGACATTGCAAATTACCGATAATGTTACAAATATGAACTTTTTGCCTGACCAACCCCAATAAGTTTTTAAGCAGGCACAAACTTTAAGGCGGTTTTCGGACCGCCTTTTTTAATGCCTGCTCACCCGTTTTTCCGGTATGTTTTTCACCGTTACGAACATCCGACCAACGGAATGTGAAAAGTAACCAGTAACCATTGGATGACTCGCCTGACCCTTTTCACTTCGACTTATTAATTATTCTGAAGCTTCTTGTAATTTATTTATCCGGGAATTGCGATAGATTCGATAAATTCAGGTCAACTATCAAAGTTGACCTGAATTTATTAGTTTTTAAGGTATGAAGGCAGCGGGAACGGGTTTGTCGCTTGCCAGTCCGAACTGAACGGCGAAGGCTTGCGAGTTTGAAGTTTGCAGGACATACCACGTGCCGTCCCGATAAACGGCAAGATCCGATTTGCCGTCGCCGTCATAATCAGCCGCGACCGGAATATCGCTTGCCAAACCGAATTGGGCGACCGAATAATTTTGGAAATTCGTCAAAATATGCCATTCGCCGCTGCGGTAAACGGCGAGATCCGCTTTACCGTCGCCGTCGTAATCTGCGGCGACGGGTTTATCGGCGGCAAGTCCGAATTGAATTGCTCCGAAACCGAGCGTTGAGCGCTGCAGATACCAGGTTCCGCTTCGATAAACCGCAAAATCCGCCTTTCCGTCGCCGTCGTAATCGGCAACGACCGGTTTATCGCCCGTCAGTCCGAACCGGAAAATACCTGTTTGATTATTGGCAAGATTCAACGAATACCACGTGCCGCTACTGCGGAAAACCGCGAGCTCACTGCGTCCGTCGCCGTCAAAATCCGCCGGAACGGGAATGTCGCCCGCGATTCCGAATTGAACGGCGAAAAATTGGCTGTTCGTGCTTTGCAGAACATACCACACTCCGTCGCGGTAAACGGCGAGGTCGGACTTACCGTCGCCGTCATAATCGGCGGGCGTGATCTTATCGGTCGCGAGACCGAATTGCGCGCTCGCCGTGCCGTTCGTGCTTTGCTGTAAATACCACGTTCCGCTGCGGTAAACCGAAATGTCGCTTCTGCCGTCGCCGTCGAAATCGAATTTGGCGGCGGAAATTCCGGCTTGGCTGACGGTCAAAGTCCGTGCGCCGATGGTAATGGTAGCGCTTCTCGCGTTGCGCGCCGGGTTCGGCAAAACGTTAAAGACGGCAGTCCCGCTGCCTGTTTGCTGCGCGGAAGTTATGACGATCCAATTCACATCCGAAAATGCTTGCCACGTACACCCCGCGCCCGCCGTTACCGCGACATTTCCGCTTCCGCCCTGCGCGGTAAAGCTCAAGCTGGTTTGCGCGAGCGAACTCGGACAGCCCGCACCTTGCTGGATCTGAAAAGTCCTCGAATTAACGCCGTCGGTAATCGTTATCAAACCGGTGCGCGCCGCGCCCGTGTTTGCCGCGACCGTAAAATTCACGGTCGAATTGCTGACGCCGCTCGTCGGCGAATCGATCGTGATAAAAGAATTGCCCGTTGAAACTGCCCAGCCGCAGCTCGTCGGAATGGTTATCTGAAAATTTCCGCTTCCGCCGGCAGACGAAAACGCCTGCGCCGTCGGCGAGATCGTGAAAAGACACGCGTTGATCGAAGTTTGCAGATCGAGATTCCAACCGCCCGAGATCGTTCCCGCGTTGTCGCCGTTGTCATCGACGACATAGAGCGACCACGTGCCGTTCGGATTTGTTCCGTAAAACGCGCCGAGCGCCCCGCCCGTCGGATTTCCCTGCGGCGCGGGCGACGGAAATGTGTCCGTCTCGTCAAAATTCGTCGGTTTGAAAATGCCCGAAGTGAGCGGCGCATTATCAGGCAAAGAAGCGGTTGCCGCATCGGTAAAAGTCATCGAAAGATTATTGACCGCCGTGCCGCCGCCGACATCCGACATCAACACAATCTTTCTGCCGTTCGGCGCAACCAGTAAAATATCGACATCGTCGGGCGAAGTGTGCGAAAAATTTTCGAGATTGACGGTCACGCCCGTCACCAAACCCGTCAAACCCGCGAGCTGAATATCGCTCGGATACGGATTTGCCGTGCCCGCCGGGGCAATGCCGATCGAATTCGTATTCGCGCCGGTCGCAATATTTTCGACCGTCACCGAATCGATCCACCAGCCGAGACTGCCGAAACTGTCGTTCGAGCCGAGCCGCCAGCGAAACTGAACGTTCTGTCCGAAAGTGCTGATCGGAAGCTGAACGGAAGTCGCCAGAAAACTGTCCTGCGTGGCGCCGCTCCAGGCAAGGCGTCCGCCAAGCGGGTTGGGCGAAGAATTGAGGGTCGTCGTGTAGCCGCCCGCCAGAAACGTGCCGCCCGCGACCAATATATCCTGAAACTGACCGCCGCCGATCTTTATTTCCAGAACGCCGCCGTCCCAAGTGTTTTCGAGCGAATATTTATGCCGGAAATTTAAGATAGTGCGGGTGCTGGTCACCAAGATCGCGGGCGAAGTTATTTCCGATAAACCGGTCGCGGAAGTGTTCGGCGCAAAAACCGCGTTCGGTGCGGTGTGTTTAAAGTCCGTCGCGGTGACAAAATTGACGCCCGCGCCCGAAGACGAAACCGTCCAGCCATTCGGAATTTGCGGAGCCGTTACGCCGTCGAAATTTTCGCTGTAGCGGATCACTGCCTGAACCGCTTCGGTTTGGCTGACATCTGCTGAAATTTTCCCGGAAAATGCCGCCGGTAAAAGCATTGCAAGCAAAACAAAAGAAACGGCAAACCGGAATTTCGAGCGATTTAAAATGGATGTTTTCGACATTGATTTTCTCAATTTTGATTCGGAATGTGAATTAGCAATGACTTCAAAGTTAAAATCATAATGCCCGGGTTGTCAATAAAAACGAGGATAAATATTGCTTTTCAAGTAAAAAATATTATAAAATTGCAGGCTATTGCTGCATCTACGTAAATTCTATAATTAGTTTGTAAATTTGTTTGTTCAAAGTTTTTGAGGAAAATTCGATGAAAAGATTTTCTGTCCCCCGTTTTCTTTTGCAAATATTCTGCATTTGCTTCTGCATTTTCTCCGCTTCAACCATAATTTCCGCCCAAATTTTGCCCGAAGATGCTCCCGTTTTAATCAGTCAGCCTGATTCGACCCGCGCTTTAACGGCAAGATCAACGCGCAAAGGTTATGATTTTTCGCCGAAGATTTTTCCGGCGGGCGGAAATACGCGGATGACGTTTTTCGTAACGAATCTCGATCTCTTGCCCGACGAAGGCGCGAATGCTTTTCGCGTTGACGCGCAGGACGCGCGAGGTTTTCGTTACCCGCTGCAGATCGTTTCGCTTGAGCCGACCGCCGAGCGCCCGTGGGTTTACGCCTTAACGGTCAAGCTTCACGGCGCAATGGAAAACGTCGGCGATGTTCTGGTGAGAGCGAACTGGCGCGGCATGGCGAGCAATCGCGTGCGCGTTTCGATCGGTTTTGAAAGCCAGAAACCGGACGACGATGCCGGAAGCTTTCCAACGCCGATGCCCGAAAAACCGATTGTCAGAAACGAGGTGCAGAATGCCGGAAGTTTGCCGTGGGTCGGCGACCGTCTGCGGTTTATCGAACAAGCGACGTTCGGTGCGAATCCGACGCTTGAATCACGACTGCGGCGCATCGGGATTTCGGCGTGGATCAACGAGCAGATGGAAGAAAGACGCGATTCAGGCGGCGCGATTCGTTATTCGACCTTTGCTTACCCGAATCTTCCGCCGCAGCCGACAAACATCCCGACGACCTGCACGGGAAATTGCCTGCGCGACAATTATTCGATGTATCCGCTCCAAAAATGGTTTTTCCGCGAAACCCTCTACGGTGAAGACCAACAGCTTCGCCGCCGCGTTTCGTGGGCTTTGAGCCAGATCTGGGTTGTTTCGGGACGCGAAACCGTTCAGCCCTCGGGAATGCTGCCGTATATCCAGACGTTAGACCGGAACGCCTTCGGCAATTACCGCGATCTGATGCGCGAAATGACGCTCAATCCGGCGATGGGAAATTATCTCGATATGGCGATCTCGACGCGCCAGAACCCGAACGAAAACTACGCCCGCGAGATTTTACAGCTCTTCTCGATCGGGCTTTATATGCTCAATCAGGACGGCACCGTTAAGCTCGACGGTGACGGCAATCCGGTTGCCACTTACACGCAGTCGGAAGTTAACGGATTTACGAAAGTCTTTACCGGCTGGACATTCTGCGGTCAGGGCTGTCCGAATTCGCAATCGGGAATTCGCAACCTGCGCGACCCGATGGTTTTGACCCCCGCCAATCACGACACGACCGAAAAACAGGTTTTGAACTATCCGGGCGCGGTTTCGGTCATTCCCGCCGGACTCTCTCCCGAGCAGGATCTGGAAATGGCTCTCGATAATGTTTTTTATCATCCGAACCTGGCGCCGTTTGTCGGCAAAAGCCTGATCCAGCAAATGGTGACGAGCAATCCGACACCGGCTTATGTCGGGCGCGTGTCGGCTGTTTTCAACGACAACGGGCAAGGCATCCGCGGCGATCTGAAGGCGGTTGTGCGCGCGATCCTGACCGACCCCGAAGCGCGCGGAAACCTGAAAACCGATCCCGATTACGGTCATTTGCGCGAACCGGTTTTGTTCGTGACGAATATTTTGCGACCGCTTAATGCCGGCGCCAATATCAATGCCGCGGGCGGCTGTAACGGTCAGAGCGACGGCGTTTTGAACCCGGTGACACTCGTTCTCGATCAGGACGTTTTCAATCCGCCGAGCGTTTTCAACTATTATCCGCTGACCTATACTCTGCAAAACACCGCTTTGCACGCGCCGGAATTCGGAATTTTTTCGACCGGAACGGCTTTGAAACGTCCGAACTTCGTCAATCAGATGGTTTTCGGAACGGGCATCACGCCGACCAGCGACGCGCCCTGCGGAACGAAAATCGATGTTTCGCGCTGGCAGTCGCTGGCTTCCGCCGATCCGAGCGGGGCACTGCTGGTTGACACGCTAAACACGGAAATACTGCACGGTTCGATGTCGCCGCCGGTGCGCGGACATATTTTGACGGCAGTTCAGGCAGTTGCGCCGGCGGATTCGTTAAAACGGGCGCGAACCGCGCTTTATTTGGTCGCTACTTCGCCGCAGTTTCAGGTGCAAAGATAGTTTGAGAGCAAAAACAATGAAAGAATCAAGAAGAGAATTTATCGGAAAATCTTGTCGGGCTTTGACGATGACGGCGATTGCCACGCAAATGTCGCATCTCGGACTGGTCAGCGCGCTGGCGCAGAAAAGATCCCGGGCGAAAAATGCGGGCGACGATTATAAAGCTCTGGTTTGCGTTTTTCTGAACGGCGGAAACGATGCCAACAATATGGTCGTGCCGAAATACAACGCGGGTTACGCCGAATACAGCGCGGCGCGCTCCGCGCAGGGGCTGGCAATTCCGCAAGGCGAACTTTTGTCAATGATGCCGCCGTCTCTCGGTCTGGAATTCGGTTTGCATCCGCGGCTTGCCGAGCTTCATCAGCTCTGGGGACAAAACAAGCTCGCGGTCATTTCCAATGTCGGAACGCTTGTCCAGCCGCTGACCAAAGCGCAATATTTATCGGGTGCGCCGCGTCCCGACCAGCTTTTTTCGCATTCCGATCAGGTTGCCCAGTTCCGCACGGCGATTTCCAATAACACTTCGACAACCGGGTGGGGCGGACGGCTTGCCGACCGGACTGCCGGAATCAACGGCGGCGCGGCGATTCCGATGATCACCTCGGTCGCGGGCGTGACGGTTTTCAGCAACGGCGTGACGACTTCGCCGCTGATCGTCGAACCTTCGCCAACCCCTCTGAATCTGGTTTTAACGCTCAACGGCTTCGGCACAACGAGCGATGAATTGGCGCGAAAAACCGGGATGCAGAGAATTCGCGGCGAAGATTTGGATAAAACCCTGATTCAGGCAACGGGATTTCTAACCCAGCAAGCCGTCGATGCCAGCGAACGGCTTAGTATCGACCCGGTTTTAACCGCAACATTTCCCAATACCACACTCGGCAATCAATTGAAACAGGTCGCGAAAATAATGAAATTCCGCACGCCGCTCAATATGAGCCGCCAGATCTTTTTTGTTCAGCTTCCGGGTTTTGACACGCACGGCGGTCAAATTACCGGTCAGGGCAATCTGTTTATGCAGTTAAGTCAGGCGTTAAAAGCGTTTTATGACGAAACGGTCGCGCAGGGTGTTTCGGGACAAGTGACGACCTTTACAATGTCTGATTTTTCACGCACGCTGAATCCGGCGGGAACGGGCGGAAATGTCGGCAGCGACCACGCATGGGCGGGGCATCATCTCGTGATGGGCGATGCGGTCGCGGGCGGAAACTTCTACGGCAGACCGACCGCGAACGGCTCGATCTTCCCGACGCTCGTCAATAACGGACCCGATGATGTCAGCAACCGCGGACGCTTTGTGCCGACGGTTTCGGTCGAAATGTATGCGGCGACAATGGCGCGCTGGTTCGGCTTGACCGACGCGGAAATGGCACTGGTTTTTCCGTTCATCAACAATTTTCCGACCTCAAATCTAGGATTTATGAATTAAAACTTAAGGAAAGTTCCCAATGATTGGACAAAAAATTTCCCAGTACCTGATTCTTGAAAAACTCGGCGAGGGCGGTATGGGCGTGGTTTATCTCGCCGAGGATACGGTTTTGGGAAGACGTGTTGCCTTTAAATCGTTAAAAAATTCCGCAACGCCCGAATATAGTCAATATAAAACCCGTTTCCTGCGCGAAGCGCGGCTCGCTTCGACTCTGAATCATCCGAATATCGTTTCGGTTTACGATTACGGCGAAACTGCTGACGGCTTGCCGTATCTCGTGATGGAATACGTCAAGGGCAATAATCTTTCGGATGTTTTGCGGCAGAATAAACTGACCGTCACGGAAGGCGTCGAGATTATCAAACAAATCGCCCGGGCGCTTTCCGAAGCGCACGATCACGGCATCGTTCACCGCGATCTAAAGCCGTCGAATATTTTCATCAATGAACGCCGCGAAGTAAAAGTTCTCGATTTCGGTCTCGCGAAACTGCTCGATGCCGACAGCTACAACAGCAAAAGTCTCTCGTCGGCGACCTCCGAATTGTTCACGCAAACGCGCGAAGGCGTTTTTATGGGCACGCCTTCGTATTCGTCGCCCGAACAGCTGACGGGTGCGTCGGTTGACCGCCGGAGCGATATTTTCTCGCTCGGCGCGGTTTTTTACGAATGTCTCTCGGGTCAGCCGGCTTTTGCGGGCAAAAATTTCGCGGAAATCTGCGCCCAGGTCATCAAAGACGATCCGCTGCCGCCCTCGCAGGTCAATCTTTCGATCTCGCCCGAATTCGACGACGTCGCGCTCAAAGCGCTTTCCAAAAAAGCCGAGAACCGGTATCAAACCATTCAGGAATTGATCCGAGATCTGGAAACCGTTCCGGTCGATTCGCCGACGCGCCAGTTTTCCGTAAAATCAAAGGAAGTTTCCGTTGATCCAAAGCCTAAATCTGCAATTTCACTTTCGGCAATCCCGAATTTTCTCGGGCGGAACCGGATTCTCGCGGCTGTTTTCGTCGTTCTGACGGTTGCCGCTCTGCTTTTCGCCGCAAACGGCGCTCTGCGAAAAGTTTTTTCACTGCGCACCGCCACAGAAACGCCGGCGACCTTTAACGAAGGACTGACGGCACTTC
>DATLOR010000237.1:0-16445 GCA_035536135.1 Pyrinomonadaceae bacterium
AATCTCGATTTGATCGAGGTTTTGAAAACGCGGGAGTAATCGAAAAATGACTTTTACCAAAAATCGTCTGTACATCGGAATTGCCATTGTCTTTGTGGTTTTGATTTTGTTCTGGCTGCTCTTTCGTGATTCCGCCGTCACGGTCGAAACTGCCGAAACGACGCGCGGACAAATGCTCGTCACGGTTGACGGCGAAGGCAAAACGCGTTTTCGCGATAAAGTTACGGTCAACGCGCCGGTTTCAGGCAAAATGTCGCGGATCCAAATCGGCGAAGGCGATCTGATCCCGAAAGAATACGTGATCACGGAAGTTGACCCGAACCCGCCGACTCCGCGCCCGCCGAGCGAAACTGAAAACCGCCCGAATCCATACGCACTGAAGGTTTATGCGCCGATCAGCGGCAGAGTTTTAAGAATTTTCGAGAAAAGCGAACGCATTCTGCAAGCCGGAACGCCGATTATCGAAGTCGGAAATCCGAATACGGTCGAGATCGTGATTGACGTGCTCTCGACCGAAGCGGCACAGATCCGCGCCGGTTCAGCCGTGCTGGTGACCGACGCATCGAGCGCGGAGCCGATCAAGGCGCGTGTCCGCATCGTCGAACCGCAGGCATTTACGAAAGTTTCCGCGCTCGGCGTTGAAGAACAGCGGGTCAACATCATCGCCGATTTTCTGACGAAAGAAATTAGTTTCGGCGACAATTTTCGCATTGATGTCCGGATCATCGTCTGGCAGTCGGAAAATATTCTGAAAATTCCGTCAAGCGCGCTTTTTCGTGAGGGGGAAAAATGGAATGTTTTTGTGATTGAATCCGGCAACGCAAAAAGACGCGAAGTAAAAATCGGGCATCAAAATTCGTCGGAATCCGAAGTTTTGGAAGGTTTAAGCGAGGGCGAAACCGTGATTTTGCACCCGCCGAATCAGCTCGCGGACGGAGCGCCGGTTGCCGTTCAATAAAGCCGTTTTTCAAAATAAACCTGCGCAGGATCGGACAATCCGGCGCGGCAAAAATCACAATTAAAAAATTTTTAACGTGCTTTAAATTATTCTTGATTAATGATCGCGTTTTACGGGATAATTAAATTAGATTTGAAATCTGCCGTAAAGTTCCCCAAAGACTAAACTTTAGAATCATCAACAACTTATGCCGCAATATTTTTCGACACGCTGTTTGAAATTTAATTTTGTTCTGCTCAGCTTATTTGTCCTTTGCGCCTGTTCGTTTGCGAAAGCGCAGAATCAAACGATTTACACGGATTCTCTGCAAAACGGCTGGGAAAACTGGAGCTGGGCACCGGTTAACTTAAACTATACCGGCGCCACACAGAGCGGAACAGCTTCGATCAGCGTTGCCGCAAATGCTCCGTGGCAGGCGGCTTATCTTCATCACGCTTCTTTTTCAACCGCAAACTACACGCATCTTTCTTTTTGGATTCACGGCGGCACGCAGGGCGGGCAATTACTGCAAATCAATGCGACTTCGGGCGGAAATCCGAAACCCGCTTTTTCTTTAACGCCGCTCGCAAATTCATGGCAGCAGATCACGATTCCGCTCGCATCGCTCGGCATAAACCCCGATTCAACGATGGACGGATTTTGGATTCAGGACAGAAGCGGGGTCGTGCAGCCGATCTATCTGATCGACGAAATCACACTGATCGGCACGCCGCCGCCGCCGTCAGGTTCGGTCTTGATTCAGGTTGACGCAAACTTAAATCGTCACGCGATAAATCCTTTGATTTACGGCACGGCTTATGCGACGACCGCGCAATTGCTCGATCTGAACGCGCCTTTAAACCGTGAAGGCGGAAACAACACGACGCGCTACAATTGGCAGTTAAACGCCGACAATCGCGCCAACGATTGGTATTTTCAAAGCATCGCATACGCGTCGAACCAGGCGGGCGAATTCGGCGACACATTTATTCAGGACAGCAAAAACGGCAATGCCCAGCCGATGCTCACCGTCCCGATCATTGATTGGATCGCAAAAGTCGGACCGAACCGCGAAAAACTGGCGAGCTTTTCGATCAGTAAATACGGCGCGCAGACCGGCAACGACGCGCAATGGTTTCCCGATGCCGGAAACGGCATTCGCACGAACGGGCAATTTGTCACGGGCAACGATAAAACGGATGCCAACGTCCCGAACTCGGTCGCGTTTCAGCAGGGATGGATTCAGCATTTGATTACGCGTTGGGGAAATTCTTCGAACAACGGCTTGCGCTATTACATTCTCGATAACGAGCATTCGATCTGGTTTTCGACGCACCGCGACGTTGCCCCGACAGGCGCGACGATGGACGAAATTTACACGCGAATGCGCGATTACGGCGCGATGATCAAAACAAACGATCCCAACGCGCTCGTCTTAGGACCCGAAGAATGGGGCTGGAGCGGTTATCTCTATTCGGGCTATGACCAGCAATACGCGCCCAATCATAACTGGACTTATCCCGACCGCGCCGCGCATAACAATATGGATTATATGCCCTGGCTTCTCCAGCAGTTCAAAAACTACGAAACGCAGAACGGACGGCGGATTCTGGATGTTTTCACGCTTCATTATTACCCGCAGGGCGGCGAATTTTCGAGCGACGTTTCAAGTGCGATGCAATTGAGGCGCAATCGTTCGACGCGCTCTTTGTGGGACCCCAATTACACGGACGAAAGCTGGATTAACGATCAGGTCAAGCTCATTCCGCGCATGAAAGGCTGGGTTTCGCAGTATTATCCGAACACGAAGATCGGACTCACGGAATATAATTGGGGCGCGGAAAATCATATCAACGGCGCGACGACGCAAGCTGATATTTACGGAATCTTGGGGCGCGAAGGAATGGAGATGGCAACGCGCTGGACAACGCCCGATACTTCGACTCCGACCTTTAAAGCGATGAAAATGTATCGCAACTACGACGGGCAAAACAAGGGTTTCGGCGAGACGAGCGTTGCGGCGACCGTGCCGAACCCGAACGAAGTTTCGGCTTTTGCGTCAGTTCGCTCATCGGACGGCGCGTTGACCGTGATGGTCATCAACAAGATCGAAACTTCCGCCGCGACAACTATTAACTTAGCGAATTTTACGAATAACGGCGCAGCGCAGGTTTGGCAATTGACCGCCGCGAATCAGATAAATCGTCTGACGGATGTTTCGGTGACAAGCAACGCGCTCAACGTCACATTGCCGCCGCAAAGCATCACGCTTTTCGTCGTCGGCGCGGCGCAGATCGCGAGTCCGACCAATCTGATGGGAACAAGAACCGCAAATTCCATTAAATTATCCTGGCAGGACAATTCCGCGGACGAAGACGGTTTTATCATCGAGCGCGCCCCTGCGACAAGCGGAAATTTTGTCGAGATTTTGAGAACCGGCGCAAACCAGACAAGCTATCGCGCTCCGATAAAATACGGCAGTTATTCGTACCGCGTAAAAACCCTGCGCGGCGGCGCGTTTTCCGTGCCGTCCAATGTCGTGCAATTGGGAAGATAGAGATTTGAAATGGGACACGGACGAACGCGGATTTAATTGATTATCGCAGATTTATTTTTTATATTTATCCGCGATAATCCGTCCAAGCCGCGTTCATCCGCGTCCCATTTTTTCAAAACATTCTAAAAATAAAATCGCGCGAAATAGTAAAGAATCGGCGCATTGAACAGCAAGCTGTCCAATCTATCAAGCAGTCCGCCGTGTCCCGGCAGGATATTCGCCGCATCTTTCGCGCCCGCACCGCGCTTCATCGCGCTTTCCGCCAAGTCGCCGAAAAGTCCGACGACGCTCATCACGATCGCCAGCGGGATCGAGAATTTGTAAGGCAATTCGGGAAAAAAAGTCGCCGAAGCGATTGCCGCGAAAGCCGAACTCAAAACAAGTCCGCCGACGACGCCTTCCCAGGTTTTACCGGGCGAAATTTTCGGCGCGAGTTTACGTTTGCCGAAATTTTTGCCGACATAATACGCGCCCGTGTCCGCGCCCATCACGACGAGAAAGAAAAATCCGATCAGTTTTGTCGAAAGATGCGGAACGAGCGTTTCGGTAAACCCGACGCGCATCGCGATCAAAAACCCGCCTAAAAAGGCGATATACAAAACGCCCAAAACCGTCACGCCGACGCCCGTCAGCATTTTTGAGAAATCCGCCTGAAAGCGAAAAGTTTGCGTGATCAAAACTAGGATCAAAAAGAGCGCGACCGTTAAGATCAATAGATCCTGCGCTTTGGCGGGCGCGTCAAAGAGAAACGCGACGAAAAATGCCGCCGCGCCAAGGTAAGCAATTCCGGGATCGGCTTTGAGCTCGAGTTTTTTCGTTAAGGTGAAAAATTCAAAAAGCCCCGCGCCGAGCGCGAGTCCGGCGATCAGCAGAAAAAGCCAGTTCGCCGCCGGATATTGCGGTAAAAGATACGGCAATATGACGGATAAAATTAAAACCGGCAATGCGATGATCGCGGTCAGCAATCGGCTGTTCATAATTATTTATTTTTCGGCTTGTAGAGGGCAGTAATATCGTAAGTAACGTTTTCATACTTTATTCGGAAAATTTTACTTTGCCCTTTTTTTAACCTGATTTGTTTTTGAAGCTTCTTTGTTCTGCCGCGATTTTCAGCAACAACATAAGTTATTTGCAGCAGTGCTTCGTCAGCATTATTTTTATCAGCGATCGCAACCGCCTCTAATTGCCGGATATTTCCTGTTTCACTCGCCTCGATTCTAAAACCCTGACTTTCACGGACAGAAAACCTCCGGTTCACGGGAATATCATAAACGGAACCTGATACCGAAGGATCATTTGAATTGATTTTAACTCTAATACTTCCAACTGATTTTGCCTTGTTTTGTCCGATAACGGCACCAAGACAGATAAAAATTAACAAGATTGCAAATGCGCTTTGTATTTTGTTTATTTTCATATTTCTAATTTACCTCAACGCCGCCAAACCTGCGTTCGCGCTTCTGAAAATCAATAATCGCTTTGAAAATTTCGGCGCGGCGAAAATCGGGAAAAAGCGTCGGCGTCACGTAAATTTCGCTGTAGGCGAGCTGCCACAGTAAGAAATTCGAAATGCGAAACTCGCCGCTCGTGCGAATCAGCAGATCGACCTCGGGCAAATTTGCCGTGTAAAGATTTTCGGCGATGTCCGCCTCGCTTAGATCGTCGAGCGATTTCCCCGCCTTCAACAAATTTTTCGCGGCTTTTTTGGCAGCTTCAGTGATTTCGGCGCGTCCGCCGTAATTGAGCGCGACGCTCAAGATCGTGCCCGTATTTTTCGAGGTAAATTCCATCGCCGAAGCGAGCTGTTTTTGCAGATCCGCGCTCAAACCTTCGATCTTTCCGATCGCCTGAAAACGTATGTTGTTTTTGTGAACGGTTTTCAGTTCCTTTTTCAGATAAAGTTTGAGCATCTGCATCAAACCCGAAACTTCGTCCTCGGGACGCTTCCAGTTTTCGGTCGAAAAAGCGTAAAGCGTGACGGCTTTGATCTGCAACCGCGCGCAGGTATCAAGAATCGCGCGAACCGATTCCGCGCCTTCGCGATGCCCGAAGATCCGCGGTTTCCCGCGCTGTTTTGCCCAGCGCCCGTTGCCGTCCATAATGATCGCAACGTGTTCGGGCAGACGCGCCGCATCGATCTGCGCGAGCAGTTCGGCTTCAACGGATTTCGGTTTGACGACTTTAGCGAAATTTTCGTGCATTTTTATCCGTGGACGATTTTTCTTTCTTCAACGTTGACGATCGCCGATTTGTTGATCTTCCCGTAAATATGCGGGTAGATCTCGCGCATTGTCGAAGGTTCGGCAACAAATTTTGCGGTCAAATAATGCAGATTGATATGCAGGATCAAAACTTTATCCGCGTTTTTGTAATAGCGCGCCAAAACTTCGTCGAGCTGGTTGCGGTAACTGCAATGGATAAAACCTTCCGACGCTAAGCTTTCAGCTTCGTACTCGTACTCGTCTTCGAATTTTTCCCAAACTTCGGGCAAAACAATGTGATAAATCAGCATAAATCAATCGGCTAACGCAAATTCGACCGCGGTGCGGGCGTGCAGAAATGTCGTATCAAAACTCGGAACAGGGCAATCTTCCGCCGTTAAAAGCATCGGAATTTCCGTGCAACCAAAAATCACGCCTTCGGCGCCGCGATTGTTCAGATTTTCGATAATTTCCAGATATTTTTGTTTGGTCTCGGCGGTAAAAATATTCTTTCCGAGTTCTTCAAAAATAGACCAATGAATAAAATCACGTTCTTCAGCATTCGGCGTAACGGTTTCAATTCCGAAATTCGCCAAACGATTGTGATAAAAGTCGTTTTCCATCGTGAACCGCGTGCCGAGAAGCGCGACTTTTCGCAAACTTTGCGAGAGAATCTCGCGTGCTGTCGCATCGGTAATATGAATCAGCGGAATCGAAACTGCGCTTTCGACCCGCTCGGCAATAATATGCGCCGTATTCGCGCACAGAACGATCGCTTCGGCACCGGCTTTTTCAAGATTGCGTGCGCTGTCCGCAAAAACTTTACCGAAACTTTCCCAATCGCCGACATCGGCAAAGGCTTTGACAGGTTCAAATTGCAATGAGCAGAGCAAAATTTTTGCCGAATTTAACCCGCCGAGTCTTTCGATTGTTAATTCGTTAATGTATTTGTAGTAATCAATCGTCGAAACCCAGGTTGTTCCGCCGATCAAGCCTAATGTTTTCATTCGTAATAAACCTTCAAAAGCGTTAAACCGTGCGCCGGGGCGGTCGCGCCTGCCAGATAGCGGTCGCCGCCGACAATTGCCGTTTGAATTGTATCAAAATCTTTTTCGCCGCGCCCGACTTCGAGCAGCGTTCCGGCAATCGAACGCACCATATAACGCAAAAATCCGTTGCCCGTGATGCGAAATTCGATGACGACGGCTTGGGCGCGCGCGTCCCAGTGCGATTCGACCGAAAAATCCGAAATGGTGCGCACCTTATTTTCGCTGTCACTTTGCGCCGACGAAAACGCCGTCCAATCGTGTTCGCCTAAAAATAAACGCGCCGCGTCGTTCATCCGGTTAACGTCGAGCGGACGCGCTTCGTGATGCGCGTAACGCGCCCAGAACGGCGAAATGACGGGCGTGTTGACGACGCGGTAGAGATAAGTTTTGCCCTTTGCGGAAAATCTTGCGTGAAAATCGTCCGCCGCTTTCTCGACGTTCAAAATCCGCAGATCGCGCCACAGATTCCCGTTGATCGCGGCGCGCAGTTTTTCGGGCGTAAATGATTTATTAAGTTTGATATTGGCGACCTGCCCTTCGGCGTGCACGCCCGCGTCAGTTCTGCCCGAACCGCAGACATAAACTTCCGTGCCTTCAAGCAGAGCGACAACCCGTTCGAGTTCGCCCTGAATCGTGCGTTCGCCCGCCTGCACCTGCCAGCCGTGAAAATCCGTGCCGTCGTATTGAATGAGAAGTTTGAAATTCATTTATTTAAATCCTATTTAATTCCAACCATCGAATAATGCCAATTCTGAAAAGTTTTTTTCATAAAAGTCTTCATATTCTTTAGATTCGCGCTCGGCATTTTTTAAGGCTTCCTGACCGGTAAAATTTTCGCCCGCCTGATGGTCAATGACAACGCCGTTCAACATATTTGCCAAGGTTGCCGCCGCAAAACATTGAAGCCTCAAATCAATAACACTTCGGCGCATAGCGGTGCGAAAAAAGAAGAATCGGCAAACTTCTATCTGACTTGTTTCATTAATTTCAAAGACAGATTTTTCATACGCATCAACATCTAACTCAAACCCAGCCAAAAGAGGGTCTTCGCCATATTTGTTGGAAGTCGGAAAAGAATTTTTAAGAATCTGCACTTTTTCCGGCAATAAACCGCCGCCCCAACTATTTACCGAAAAGCTCGGATGAAATTCACAAATAAGTCCTTCTTCTGACAAAGCTTTTAACCAGCTGGATTCTAAATTTGTCAGAATTTCAGGGGTATGAACACTCAATTCAAAAGACATATTGTTTCAACTAAAAAATTTGATAAATAATTAGTGGTAAAGCAATTCAAATCTTTCACAGCAAATCAGCGATCTTTCGTGAAACTCGACGTCCAACTGCGCCGCTTCCTTCGTAAAATAACGCCAATGCACATCGCGCCAATATTCGAGACTTTGGTCCCCTTCGCCTTCGTCAAAGGCAAACTCGGCGTCAACTTCCATAAAGGGCAAATGGCGGACTTCGATTGTTTGAATAATGCATTGCGGATTGCCTTCAAAATCCGTGACAACGCTGAAGCCTCCGTCAACCGGCGCGATTTCGGGCGCGATTTCGTTAACCGCCACAAGGCTTGCCGTCGCTTTCTTCTTGCCCGAAAGGACAAGTTCGGCAAGTTCGCGCGCCATTTCCGAACTATTGCCGAAAAACCAAACCTGATAAGATCCGTCCAAACTTATTTCAGAATTCGCTTCGCAATATTCTTTCCAAAAGTTTTCGACCGCTTCGCTTTTCACAAATTTTTAATTCTTAATTTTTAATTTCCTGCCGGCTTCCGGGTTTGACGGCTTCGGTTCCCTCTTTGCAGAGCGGGCAATCTTCCGCGTTGTAGCTCGGAACTTCCAAACTGACGAGCGCGATGCGCGGAACGCCGACGTCTGCCGCGCCGCCGGAACGGTCAATGATCGAAGCCGCGCCGACAACGCGCGCGCCGTTTTTTTCTAACGCCGCGATACATTCGCGCGTCGAGCCGCCGGTCGTGATAACGTCTTCGACAACCAGAATCCGTTCGCCTTCTTTGACCGAAAAACCGCGCCGGACGGTCATTTCACCGTTCTGCCGTTCCGTCCAGATAAACCTGACATTCAAGGCTTGCGCAACAGCGTAGCCGATGACAAGTCCGCCGATCGCGGGCGAAGCGACCGTTTCGATCCGGGCGTCCGTAAAATGTTCGGCAATCGCTCTGCCGAATTTCGCGGCGTCCGAAGGATACGCAAGCGCGAGCGCGCATTGCAGATATTTCGGGCTGTGCAGACCGCTCGAAAGAATAAAATGTCCTTCGAGCAGCGCGTTCGTTTGTCGAAAATGCTCAAGATAGTTCATAGAGTTTTTAGAGTTCGTAGAGTTTTTAGAGTTCGTAGAATTCACCGAGTTAAAACATTTACACTTTGAACTCCATAAACTCTAAAAACTCTACGAACTTCCCAGAATCGGGCGCGGGTCGAAAAATCCGAAGGCTTCGGTGATTTTGCCGTTTTCAACCCGAAACTTTTCCAAAATCGGAATTATGCCAAACACGCCGTCAACTTCAAAATGCGTCACGACAAAATCGTCTTCGCAAACGTGGCTGATAACACGCACGTCGGTGATCGCGGGCAAAAATCCGGCTAAAAATGCTTCAAAGTTTTCCGCGCCGCTATGACTTCCGGCAATCGGATCAAAAAACTTTAGATCGTCGGCAAACGGCGCCAGATTCAGGTCTTTTTGCTTTAGCGCGTTCAAATACGCCTCAACCGCTTTAATATTTTCTTCTTTCATCGGTAAAAATCCCCCAAAAGTATGTAAATTGCTTTATTCGCTTTGTTTTTGCTTGCGGTTTCATTTTTTCACGCTAAAATCAAAAAGAGATGCCGATTTATCATAATTTAATTTCAGACTCATTGCTAATAAACGAAACTATTCAGCTTTTACAATCCTCAGGCGGTCGCGCTTCGGCAGTTAAAGTCGTTGATTATGTAATGAAAATCAGCCAGCCCGCGCCCGATTTTGCCAAAACGCTCGTTTCGGATTTGATCCAAATCGACCCGCGTCTGCAAATGAATGAAGACACGGTCGAGCTCGTTCCCCAAAAGTTTGCCAATCGAAAACTGGACGAAACCGATTATGTCGTGTTCGACTTTGAAACGACGGGCGCGAAAACTCCGCCGTGCCGCGTTACGGAAATCGGCGCATACCGCGTCAAGAACGGCGCGATCGTCGACGAGTTTCACACTTTGATCAACCCCGAAACGCCGATTCCTTTTTTTATTACGCAGCTGACGGGAATTTCCGACCGGATGGTGCGGCACGAACCGAAATTCCGCGATGTCGCCGAAGATTTTCTCGATTTTATCGGCGATTCCGTATTAGTTGCGCACAACGCCAATTTCGATATGCGTTTCCTAAATCACGAGATCGGCAGAATTCACGAAAACTACCGCGTCGCGAATCCGTCGCTGTGCACCGTTCAGCTTTCGCGCAAACTGCTGCCGCACATCGAAAATCACCGCTTGAATACGGTCGCCAATTATTTCTCCGTTTCGCTCGTCAATCATCACCGCGCGTCGGACGATGCCCGCGCGACCGCGCATATTTTTATTAACCTGCTCGAACATCTGCAATCACGCGGCGTGCTTGATCTGGCAACCGCCAAGAAACTTAAAGTTTAAAAGTCGAAAAGTGAAAAAGTGAAAAAGTTTTGTTGATTATCTTTCAACAAAACTTTTTCACTTTTTCACTTTTTCACGTCCAAAATGCTAAAATATCCGTTTCCTTTTTAGCAGGAGAAGTATTCTATGTTAGACAATTACAATTTACCGCCCGAAAATCTGCAAAACCTCGATATTCGCTCAACGCCGCGCGAGGAAATGAGCCTTTTTCCGCTCGACACTTTCAAATACGATTATGCCGGACGCGAAATCTGGATCGATTTCGAAATACCGGAATTTACGGCGATCTGCCCGTTTTCGGATTTTCCCGATTTTGCGATCATCAAACTCAAATATATGCCGAACGAACGCTGTATCGAGCTCAAAAGTTTAAAGCTCTACATCAATTCGTTCCGCGAAGTAAAGGTTTTCCACGAGCACGTGATCAACATCATTCTGGAAGATTTCGTTAAGGCGTGCGACCCGTTAAAGGTCGAGATCGAAGGCGATTTTCACGTGCGCGGCAATATCAAGACGGTTGTTCGCGCTTCGTACAAAAAAGGAGAAAAGGAGTAGAGAAGTAGATGAGAAGAGGAGATTTATTTGTCTCCTCCACTCCTTTTCTCCTCTTCTCCTTTTCTTCTTAATGATTCGTCGCGGCTAAAACCCGCGGCTGCGTGACGAGATGTTTGGTACAGGCTTTTTCGATCAGTTCGTCGAGTTTCCGATCAATTGTTTTTTCGCTCGCCAAATCGGCGTTGGTAACTTCCGAGACGATCAAAAACCGTGCTTTTTCGAGAAAAGTTTGTTCGCGGAACGAGAGTTTTTTCTCGTGGCTGAGGAATGTCAGTTTTTTTAAAACATCGGCGGCTTGAAAAACGTCGCCCGATTGCAGCTTCAAGCCGAATTCGCGTGAACGGAGTTTCCAATCGCTTGAAACATCACTGAAATCCGCGCCGAGGAATTCGACCAGTTTTCGGTACTGCCGGACTGAGATGACGGGACGAATGCCGACGGTTTCAACGTTTTCGGTCGGCACGAAAATTATCGAGTTGTCGCTCAAAACACGCAGATAGTAGTATTTCAGCGAATCGCCCCCGCCGCCATCGCGTTTTTTAATGTCTTCAACGACACATACGCCTTGAGTTGGATACGCAACCTTTTGCCCGATACTCAATTCCATAATGTGTTTTCTCCTCTACAGCTGCCGAAAATTTCAAAGATGAGAAAAGGAGCGAATCATCAAATAAATTCGCCGTTAAAAGAGCCTTTACCGATTCAGTATAGATTCAATATAGCACATCGGAGGCTTTCTTGGAAAGAAAGTTTAAAATGGATTTCAGGCAGTATTTTTCGGCAGTTCGATGGAAAATCTCGAACCCTTGCCGGGAGTTGAGTTTAAGGAAATTTCGCCGCCGTGAAGCCGTGCGAGATGTTTGACGATCGCCAAACCTAAACCCGTGCCGCCGATCTCGCGTGAGCGGGCGCGGTCGGTGCGGTAAAAACGCTCGAAAATTCTTTGAAGATGTTCGTTTGAAATACCTTCGCCCGTGTCGGTCACGGAAATCGTGTCGTTGACCGCATCCTGCGCGTGGCTGACGGTCACGCTTCCGCCTTCGCGGTTGAATTTGACGGCATTGTCGATCAGATTCGTGAGCATTTGTTCCAACCTGACCGCATCGGCAAAAACGATCGTCTCTTTCGGCACTTCATTGATCAGTTTTATCTGTCTTTCTTCGGCTTTGTTCGAGAGATTCATAAAAACTTCTTCGACCAGATTCGAGAGATTGGATTTTTTCCGCTCAATCGTGATCTTGCCCGATTCGATCGAGGAAAGTTCGAGAATATCGTTGATCAGATGATGCATCCGTTCGGCATTTCGGCGAATGACGTTCAAAAAACGCAGGTTATTTTCCTCGTCGTCGATCGCGCCGTCTTCCAAAGTTTCGACAAACGCGAGAATCGAGGTCAGAGGCGTGCGCAGCTCGTGCGAGATGTTCGAGAGGAATTCCTGACGGACATTTTCGAGCCGTTCGATCTGCGAAATGTCGTAAAAAATTCCGATCGCGCCTTTTTTTTCGTCAAAATCGAACGGCGCGATCCGCACGTCGTATTTTTTATCCGTGCCGACGAGTTCGAGCTCGACATCCGAAACTTGCTTTTCTTCCAATGCTTTGCGAAACGCTTCGTGCAGATTGAGGTCGCGGATCACTTCGCTCAGGCGTTTATTTTCAAGCTTCCCGTTCTGGCGGGCAAAAGCGTCGTAAGCCGCCTGATTTGAAGCAAAAATGCGCGTGTCTTCGCCGATCACGATGACACTTTCGCGCATTGTTTTGAAGAGTTCGTTCAAGGTTGTCCGAGTTTGATCCGGGTCGGTTTGTTTTTTTGAAAATATGGATTTTAGAAAACTCATTTTTGACCAATGAACCGATAACCGACACCGACGACCGTTTCGATGCAATTTCCGCAGTCGCCGAGTTTTTGCCGCAGGCGGCGAATATGCACATCGAGCGTTCGCGTATCGCCGAAATAACTGTAGCCCCAAACATTGTCGAGCAGCTGCTGGCGCGTCGCGACGCGTCCCGCGCTTTTGACGAGATGCACGAGCAGTGCAAATTCTTTCCGCGTCAGTTTAACATTTTCGTCGCCGCAATTAACGCGCATATCGGCAAAATCGATCGCAATGCGGTCATCTTTGTAAATCTCGACGGTCGTTTCATTTGTCCGGCGCAAAACGGCGCGCACGCGTGCGACAACTTCTTTGACCGAAAAAGGTTTGATGATGTAATCGTCCGCGCCGATGTCGAGACCGGCGATCTTATCGGCTTCCGCCGCCTTTGCCGTGAGCATGATAATCGGCGTTTTTTCCGTTAATTGTTCGCGTCTTAATCTCCGGCAAAGCTCCATTCCGCTCATTCCCGGAAGCATCAGATCGAGCACGATCAAGCTCGGCGGATTTTTTTCGTTGAGCGCCAGGCGCAAACCTTTTTCACCCGATTCGGCAACCACGGGCGAAAACCCTTCGCGCCGAAAATTATACTGCAAACTTTCCGCAATATCCGCGTCGTCTTCGATAATTAAAATTTGAAACATATTTCGATTTGGGATTTGGGATTTGAGATTTTATGGATTATTAACGAACCACAAATCACAAGCGATTTTTGATTAATTAAATCCGCAATCCCAAATTCCCAAATCCGCAATCCTATTGGTGTTTGATAAAAACCGCTTCCTTCATATAAACCGTCATTTCGCAGATGTCTTTGACGTAATCGCCGATTCTTTCGAGATTTTTGGCAACGAATAAAAGCCGTGCAAGCCGCGTTGATTTGCTCGCGTCCTGCGACATCGTTTCCATCAGCTCGCTCACCAGACGGTCGTAAATCTTGTCAACTTCGGCGTCTTTCGCGATCAGATTCCGCGCTTTTTCGGCGTCGTTCGACGTAAAAGCATCGAGCGCGGTCTGCAGCATTTCGAGCGCGCGTTCCGCCATTTCGCTCAGCTCGCCGTAGGTTTTCAGCTCCGGTTCGTCGTTCAGTTCCAAAGCCGCCCGCGCAATGCTCGATGCGTGATCGGCGATCCGTTCGAGCAGCGGCGTGATCTTCGTGATCGAAATAACGAGGCGCAGTTCCTTCGCGACAGGTCGCCGAAGAGTCAAAACCTCAACACTCAGGCGGTCGATTTCGAGTTCCATCTGATCAATCACAGCGTCACGCTCGAGCACCTGATTGGCAACGTCCGAGTCGCGCTGGACAAGCGCGTGAATTGCCCTCTGAATCGATAATTCGACCTCGCCGCCCATCAGCAGCAGACGGTCGCGCAAAATATCCAGCTCGCGTTCCAAAAGTTTTCTTTGCTCCATTACTAAACGACTTTAGAACAAAATTTCAAATAACGAAAGTGCTTGTTCGTTTGAAATGAAAGGGCAGAATATTACATGGATTTTAAGATGATGTGAACGGAATGTTAATAAAATGTTAATTCGTAGAAGAAAGGACGCGGGGAGATTTAAGTTGAAGACCTAATTCGCGACAGATTTTTTCATTTCTTCTTTCGGACGGATCAGAAATTCGAGTTCGTTTGAGTTTGTTTCAAGATCGTGCCAATTTTCGATTTCGAGATTGATGCGGGCAAGCGCGGCGGTCGGCATCGAGACGGTTTCGCCCGTCAGCATCCGCACTAGATTTTCAAAACCCGGATTATGCCCGACGATCAAAGCCGATTCCCATTTTTCGTCGAATTCACGGATCAAATTGAACAAAGCGAGCGGGCTCGCTTCGTAAATTCGCTCGTCGAACTTGACGGGTTTTGAAACTTCGGCGATTTCTTTGACCAGAACGGCGGTTTGTTTGGCGCGTTTGGCGGGCGAGCTAACGATAATTTGCGGCTGCAAACCGCGCTCGTAGATCAAACCGCCGATAAAACGCGCGGAATCAAGACCGTGTGAATTGAGCGGACGTTCAAAATCAGACCAATCGGGATTTTCCCAGCTCGATTTGGCATGGCGCAAGACGAAAAGTGTTTTCATTGAGACCCTTTTTTAGTGCAAAAACTGAATTTTTCTTAAATCAAAACCGGTTATAAACAGAAGTCTTCAACATATTAAAATGAATGATAAGAAAAATCTACCCAAAACGGTGAAAACATAAGAAATATTTTTAACGGTTTAATCTTCCGCCGCCGCGTCCTGTTCTTTAAGTACGATCGGCGCGGGTTTCGCAATCGCACTGAGGGTCGAAAAAATAAGTTTACGGACGGTTTTTTTCTCGCCGGCTTTGAGCAGAATGTCCGAGAGCGAGATCACGCCGAGAAGTTCTTTGTCCTGATTCGTCACGCAGAGGCGTTTGACTTTATATTTCCGCATTCTGCGCAAAACGTCTTTCACATCGTCCTCCGGCGCGCAGGTTTTAACCGCCCGAAAATTCATATCGCTGACCTTGATGCTTGATGTCCGGCGGTTGCGCGTGGCGGTCGCAATGCAGATGTCGCGGTCGGTGATGACACCGACAATCTGCTTTTTAGCATCGACGACGGGCACGATCCCGCAGTCTTTTTCCCACATAATTTGCGCCGCCCGCGTCAGATTGTCTTCCAAATGACAAAACCCGACATCAATCGTCATTACTTCAAAAACTTTCATAGATCCTTATTAGAAATTCCCTGTTGATATGTTTTATTATCGTCTTAAAAGATGAAAACACAAACCATCGCCGCCATCGATATCGGCTCAAACTCGCTCAAACTCGCCATCGTCCAAGCCGCCGCGAGCGATTCTTTCACGATCATTTCACAGGAACGCGAGCGCGTGCGTCTCGGTCACGAAACTTTAAAAACGCATCGTCTTTCGCAGGAAGCGATCAATCTTTCGGCGGACGCGATCGCCAAATTCCGCTCGATCGCCGAAAGCCGCAACGCCGATTCGATCCTTGCGGTCGCGACCGCTTCCGTCAGAGAAGCCAATAACGCGGCGGAATTTGTCAGCGAAATAAAACGGCAGACGGGCGTCAGCGTCGAGGTTCTTTCGTCGCTCGAAGAAGCGCGCCTGATCGGGATTGCCGCCGCGCAAAACTGCAATTTGAGCGAAGGCGCGTTGATGAACATCGACATCGGCGGCGGCTCGACCGAACTTTCGCTGATGCAGGGCGGCGAACCGCACAAACTTTTTTCAATGAAGCTCGGCGCGGTCGGCTTGACCGAAAAATTCATCGCGTCCGATCCGCCGAAGAAAAAAGATATTGAAAACCTGCGTGCCGAGATCCTCGGCGCACTCGAACGCCCTTTGCGTAAAATAAAGGGCGAAATGTGGCAGATCTCGACCGGAACTTCCGGGACGATCTTGAATCTCGCGGCGCTCCTCAATTTTCAAAGCGGAGGAAGCCCAAATCAAAAATTCGTCATCACGCTGAAAAAACTTTCCGCGCTCAACGAAATGCTCGCGCGGATTCCGCTCGAAGAACGCGCCAAACTGCCGAGCATCAGCCCGCAGCGCGCCGAAGTGATCGTCGCCGGCGGGCAGATCCTCGAAAATGTTATGCGGGCTTTGAAGATCGAAAACCTTGCGCCGTGCAGTTACGC
>DATLOR010000238.1:0-5538 GCA_035536135.1 Pyrinomonadaceae bacterium
AAAGTTCTGATCGGCGGTTTTATCACCACTTTTAACTCGGTAGTGGTTAATAATATTGCCCGTCTGAACACGGACGGCAGTCTCGATTCCGCTTTTGCCACCGGAACCGGCGTCAACAGCACCGTTCGCAAGTTTATTGTGCAGCCGGACGGAAAAATTCTGGTCGGCGGCGAATTTTCCACCTTTAACGGCGGAGCAAAAACCCGCCTGATGCGGCTCAACGCCGACGGCAGCAACGATGCATCGTTCGTCACCGGCACGATCAACAGCAACGTCAAAGATATAATCCGCCACGACGACGGTAAGATCGTCATTGTCGGCTCGTTTACAACCATCAACGGTACGACCAGAAATCGCGCGGCACGGCTCAATGCGGACGGCTCGCTCGACACCAGTTTCGATCCGGGTATCGGATTCGCGCAGGATGTTTTAACGGTTACCGCTCTGCCGGACGGTAAATATCTGGTCGGCGGTATCTTCACGACCGCTTCGGGATTATCGCGCAACCGAATCGCGCGTCTCCGTTCAAACGGCTCTTTAGACCCGAAATTCCTGTCCGGTCTGGGACCGATCGGCAACAGCGCGCCGCAGATTCGCACGATCGTTCCGCACAACGGCAAATACTTGATCGGCGGGCAGTTTGAAACCTACAACACGAGCGGGCGCACGGGGCTTCTGTTGATGAAAAACACCAGCAAAGTGCCGGTTGATTTCGACGGCGACGGCATTACCGATGTTTCAATCGCGCGCCATGAAGGCGGCACCGGTCCCTGGCATTGGTGGATCAAATACAGCTCGAACGACGAGATTCTGAACTTCGATTACGGAATTTTCACGGTTGACGGGCTTCAGCCGGGCGATTTCGACGGCGACGGACGAACCGATATTGCGGTCTGGCGCGGGCGCGCGGCGACCGATTCGCCGTGCGGCTACTGGATCACCTTCAGCTCGACCAACCAGACCAAGTTCATTCAATTCGGTCAGGAGAGCGACCGCAACGTGCTTGAAGATTACGACGGCGACGGCAAAGACGATATGGCGATTTACCGCGTGCCGCAAACGACAATTGGACAAGGCACCTGGATTTATCGCGGCAGTTTGAACAACCCGAGCGGCAATCTGACCTATGTTCCTTTCGGAATGCGCTACGGCGACCAGGCTGCTAACCAGACTGATGACATTTATCCGGGCGATTTCGACGGCGACGGTCGTGCCGATTTCCGTATCCAGCGGGCAATCGATTTAACGAGTCAGACGGGCAGCACCCCGGCGGTTTTCTACACGATGAACTCGGTGACCGGCAAAATTTCGTATGACTACTTCGGTTGGGCGAGCGACCGCACCATTCCGGGCGATTACGACGGCGACGGTAAGACCGACATCGCGATTTCGCGCGGCTTCAACATTACGTGTGCCTCATGTGTCACGACCTGGTATATCCGCTACAGCGGCGGCGCGCCCGACGCGCAATTCGTCTGGGGTGCTGGCGGGCTCGATAACTTCGTGCAGGGCGACTACGACGGCGACGGCACGACGGATGTCGCGGTTTACCGCCGCGGCGGTGAAAACAACTACTACATCCGCCGTTCGAGCGACCAAGCACTCCAGATAATGCAATGGGGCGCCGCGGTCGAACCCGCCGGTCCGGCTTCGGATGTCCCGATTGCCGTTTACAACAACCGTTAAATTTCAAACGATCAAAGTTTCCCTCCTCGCTGAAAAAGGGCAAGGTTCGATTGAGCCTTGCCCTTTTTCCTAACGGGTAAAAAACTCCGGATGTCCTTTTACCTTCTGTTATTTATTTTTTCCAATCTTTCCAAAGCCTGGAGGGTTTGTTCGTGGTCTTTGCCGAGTTTTTCCTTAAGGATTTCGTAATTTTCAGACAAAAGCCGCTTTCCGGTCGCGGTTTCGCCGAGATACGCCAGCGTTTCGCCTAAAAAACTGCGGACGGTTGCGAGCAGCCAATGTCCTTCCGGCAGAGTTTTTTCGCGCAGTCGCAGACATTCTTCGAAAGCCTTTTTCGCTTCGCTGAATTTATCCTGTCCGAGCAGGCTGCGTCCGAGAAGCAGAAAAGAGCTGCTCACCACGGGATGCTCGTCCGGCACATTCGTGCCGCGTTTGCCGAGCGCTTCGCGCACCGTCTGTTCGGCTTCCGTGAATTTATCGCGGTTGACTAAAACGTAGGTCAGATTGTAGAGCGACCAGGCGACATCGGCGTGGTCTTCGCCGAGGAATTTGCGGCGCATCGCCAGTGCCTTGCGGGCTAATTCTTCGGCTTCCTCAAAGTTTTTCCGGTTGACCACGCCGATCAGATCGGTGACCGAGGCGGCAATGTCGAGGTGTTCGCGCCCGTGAATTTTTTCCAGAATCTTCAGTGATTGACGATAAATGGGCTCGGAAAGGTCGCCCCTCCCCATAATGGTCAAAACATTTCCCAACCGCGAAAGATTTCGCGCCACGTCGGCGTGATTTTCGCCCAGAATCTCGCGCCTGATCATTATTTCTTTTTCGTAAATCTTAACGGCGCGCGCGTTTTCGCCCTTCATCGTTTCGAGATACGCAAGCGAAGTCAAAACGTCCGCGACATCCAGATTCAAATCGCCGCGCAGACGGCGCAGGGTTTCGAGCGATTCGATAAAAAGCGGCTCGGCACGTTTTAATTCGCCTTTAGCCTGCAGGAGCCTCCCGTAATTTCTCAAACTGAGCGCGACTTCTTCCGACACGCGCGGAAAAAGCAAGAGCCGGGTATCGAGCGCGTTTTTCAAACATTTTTCCGCCGAATCGAGATGCCCGAGACTTAAATATGTCAGCCCGAGCGTGGTTTCCAAATCGGCGGCGATTTCCGGCTGGTTTGCAAAATCTTTTTCGATGCTTTCGGCAGCAACGCCCAAAACTTCGATGACCTTGACATCCTTGCTGCCGGTTCGCGGGTCGGCGGAGTTCAGCATTTTTTGCAGGAATTGATTGATCCGTTCGGCTTTTTCGGTTTCGCGCAAAGCTCTGTCGCGCTGTTTTTTGGCGATCTTCGCCTGCCGCGAGGTCGCGATCAAACCGCCGACAAGTGAGAGCGCAATGCCCAAACCGGCGGCGACTCCGGCTTTATTGCGTTTGACGAATTTTTCGGCGCGATACCCGAAACTGTCTTCGCGGGCGATCACGGGCAAACCGTTTAAATATCTTCTGATGTCTTCGGCAAACTGCTCGACCGACGAATAACGGCGTTCGGGTTCTTTGCGCATTGCCATCAGGATGATGTTGTCCAGATCGCCCTTTAATTGAGAAAGGGAGAAAGGGAGTTGGGGAGTTGAGGAGATTTTTCCATCAACAAACTTGATTTCTTCTCCCTTTCTCCCTTTCTCCTCTTCTCCCCTTCTCAAAGATTCACTCGGACGCGTCGGCGACGTGTCGGTAATTATACGCGAAATTTCCTGGGCGCTGTTGGTGCGGATGCGAAACGGGCGCTGTCCGGTTAAAAGTTCATAGAGCACGACTCCCAAGCTGTAAATATCGCTCGCGGTCGTCACAACTTGTCCGTTGACCTGTTCGGGCGAAGCGTATTCGGGCGTCATCACGCGGAAAGTCGTCTGCGCTGCGCCCAAAGTTGCGGACGAATTCGGCGCGGTCAGCTTGGCGATGCCGAAATCGAGCAGTTTCGGCGTGCCGTCGTCGCTGACGATCACATTTGACGGTTTTAGATCGCGGTGAATGATCAGATTTTGATGCGCGTAAGTGACGGCGGAGCAGATTTTCAGAAAAATATCCAAACGCGCGTCGAGCGAAACCGCATTCACCGCGCAGTATTTGTTGAGCGGCAAGCCTTCGACATAATCCATTACAAGATACGGCAGATCGTCTTCGGTCGAACCGCCGTCGATCAGGCGCGTGATGTTCGGATGTTCGAGCGCGGCTAAGATCTGCCGTTCGTGGCGAAAACGCTCGATGATCTCGTCCGTATCGAAACCGCGTTTGATGAGCTTGATCGCGACTTTTTTATCAAATTCCCGGTCGGCGCGCCGCGCCAGATAGACCGCGCCCATGCCGCCTTTGCCGATCTCCTTTTCGATCTTGTATGCGCCGATCTGTTTGCCGATGTAGGACGGCATTTTTTCCGCCGTAACGAGATGCGAAACGCGGGTTAAAGCCGGGTCTTCGATAAAATCTTCCGCTTCGTCCGCTGACGCGAGCAAGGCTTCGACTTCTTCGCGCAATTCATTGTCCGCACACCTTTTTTCGATAAAAGATCGCCTTTCGCCGGGCGGTAAATCGAGTGCGACGTTGAATATTTCCTTAACTTCGAGCCATTTTTCAGGTGTCATAAATTGAGGGCAGAGGGATTAAGGATGAGGGATGAAAAAAGAAAAGTGAAAGCGAACTCTTTCGGTTTTGCTTTAAACTCATCCCTCACCCTTCATCTCTTTAAACATCCTTCATTTTTCTAAACAGCCAAGCCTTTGCCATCGTCCATTCGCGTTTGACGGTGGCGGGCGAAATCGAGAGAACGTGCGCGGTTTCTTCGATCGTCAGACCGCCGAAAAAACGGAGTTCGACGATTTTCGATTGCGTCGCGTCAAATTCCGCCAATTGTTTCATCGCTTCATCGAGCGCGAGCAGGTCAATATCGGTTTCGTCCGAGAGGCTGACCGCGTCTTCGAGCGCGATGCGCTGGGCTTCGCCGCCGCGTTTGTCGGTCGCGCGCGCCCGCGCGTGGTCAACCAGAATATGACGCATCACGTTCGATGCAACCGCGAAAAAATGGGCGCGGTCTTGCCAACTTACATCAGAAATATCGATCAGCTTCATATACGCTTCGTGAACCAGAGCCGTCGGCTGCAAGGTATGATCGGAGCGTTCCTTGCGCAGATACTGCCGCGCGATCCGCCGCAATTCATCATAGACGAGCGACAGCAAAACATCCGCCGATTCGGTTTTGCCGCCGCTCCAATCCTTGAGAATCAACGATATTTCTTTTTGTTCTTCGCTCACGTTTTTTCGGTTTATTATACGCCTCAAAAAAAAATTTCAAAAATTTTTGAGCCGTTTTTCAAAAATATCTCGCTAAGCATAGTAGAAGCACAAAAATTTCAAGTTTCGGCAAGTTTAGAGGAGAGATTATTATGAAAACGATTTCGGTACGATATAGATTACAGATCACTTTTTTGTTGGTTATCTCAGTTGTTTCATTCAGCTTTTCAAGCGCGTTTGCCCAGGCGCAAACCGCACCGCGCAAAGCGGTCGTCGATTTTAACGGCGACAACAAAACGGATTTCGCGCTGATGCGTCCGTCGGCAAATGCTCCGGGCGCGCAATATACCTGGTGGATTCAGAACAACGGCGACACGTCGAATTTTACGGCGGTCCAGCTCGGGCTTCGGGCGATCGACGTTCCCGTTCCGGCAGACTACGACGGCGACGGCAAAACCGACATTGCCATGTTCCGCTATCAGAATACCGGTGCGAACAACGACGCGGGAACGTGGTATATCCTGGAAAGCTCGACCAATAAATTCCGTTTTGAAAGATTCGGTCAGGCGGGCGACA
>DATLOR010000239.1:0-9675 GCA_035536135.1 Pyrinomonadaceae bacterium
ATTAAAACAAGATCCGTGCGAATCGCAGGTTAATCGTTGTTTCGTTTTGACCGAATAAATGAATATAAAATTTAGCGAAGAAGTTGCCGCCGCGCTTGCAGATAACAAGGCGGTCGTCGCGCTCGAATCGACCGTGATCGCGCATGGTTTGCCTTACCCGAAAAATCTCGAAACCGCGCGTAGTTTGGAAAAGCAAGTTCGGATCGGCGGCGCGGTTCCGGCGACGATTGCCGTTTTTGACGGCGAATTCTGCGTTGGACTGAACGAAGATCAGATCGAACGGCTCGCGACCGAAAAAAATATCCGAAAAATCTCGCGGCGCGATCTGCCGATTGCCGTCGCCCAGAAATTAAACTGCGCAACGACCGTCGCGACCACGGCATTTATCGCCCACGCGGCGGGCATCAAAGTTTTTGCAACGGGCGGGATCGGCGGCGTGCATCGCGGATTTGATCGGGACGTTTCGGCGGATTTGCCCGAACTTGCCCAAACCCCGATCACGGTTGTTTGTTCGGGCGCGAAAATCGTTCTCGATCTGCCCGCTACGCGTGAATGGCTCGAAACTCACGGCGTTTCCGTTCTCGGCTGGCAATGCGGCGAACTTCCCGCTTTTTATTCACGCTCAAGCGGTTTGACGATCGATGAACGCGTCGAAACTGCCGAACAGGCTGCCGCGATCATTCGTGCGCGTGATGATCTGAAAATGCCGAACGCGATTCTTTTGACCGTTCCCGTGCCCGAGGAATTCGAGATCGAATCCGGAGAACTCGAAAAAATTCTCGCCGAAGCCTTAAAACTTGCCGCCGAACAAAATATCTCAGGCAAAGAGATCACGCCGTTTCTGCTCGGGCAAATGTCCGAGCGGAGCGCGGGAAAAACGCTCGCGGCAAACATCGCTCTGCTCGAAAACAATGCGCGAATCGCCGCGCAAATCGCCGTTTCGCTTGAAAACTCCTGACTTAAAAAACTTTCTGTTAAATTTAGCGATTTTTTTTCTTGCCAAAACCTTTTTTGATTTGCTAGACTATCCAGCACAATTAAATGTCGCCGAAGCTGCAATTGCAGCACGGGGGAACCAAACAGTGGGGCGCATCCTAAATTTAGGAAGAAGACTTCTTCGCTTTTAGCCCGTCAGCTAACCTCGTAGGCGTTATCGAAGAAGGACACGATGAGTTTTCCGCCAGAGAGAGCGTAAAGTCAAGTGGACTTTACGCTCTCTCCGTTTTTTTCGGATGACGAGTTGTTTTCTTTGACAAATTAACAAGCGAATAACACGGAGGTTTTATTGTTATGAATCGAAGATATTTTTGGTTGATCCCTGAATTTACGCGCTTTCGCATAGTTTTTGAAACGGCGGAAACCGTGCTCGGCGTAAACGGCGATAACGAACACCGCCTTTTCCGCAAAGATACCGGCAAAATCAGTTTTGACGAGCGCGAAGCACTGCGTTTATCGATCGTCAAACTAACGGATTTTGACGAAACGGAAGATTTTTTGATCGAACAGTCGAGGGCGGTTTATGTATGAAAAAATTCTGCCCGCTTTCGCGATAATCTGTTTCTGCGCGGCTTTGACAGCCGCGCAGGTGATCACCGACGACGAGGACATTCAATCGTGGAACGACGTTCAGTTGACCGTTCCGCTCAATAAAAGTTTTGATTTTTACACGTCGGTCACGCTGCGCTTCGGTAAAAACGTGACGCGGCTCAATGACGGCAGATTTGCCGTCGGAGTCGTCTGGAAACCGACCAAGGCTTTGTCGATCATGCCGTTTTACTGGAATATTCAGGCGCGCAATTCGCGCAGCCAGTTTCGGCAGGAACATCGTCTGAGCCTGCGCGGGACATATCGTTTCCCGATCAAAAGTTTCGGGCTGATCCATCAGAGCACCTACGAATATCGAATGCGTGCGCCCGCGAATACTTGGCGATACCGCGCTAAACTGACGTTTGAAAAGGATTTGCCGAAGAAATTTATTCCAAACGCAAAATTCTTTTTCGGCGACGAAGTTTTTTACGATTCGGCGACAAAGAAATTTTCGCGCAACCGTTTCAGCATCGGAATCAATAAGACGCTGAACAAAAACCTGGCGGTTGATGTTTACTATATGCGGCAGAACGACGGTTTTTCGCATCCCGGCGATTTGAACACGCTCTGGGTTACGTGGCGCGTGAAGCTGTAAAGGAGAAAAAGCGATGAAATTCAGATTCGGATCAATATTTGTTTTAGCGGTTTCATTATTTTCGATGAGCTGTTTGCCGAGCGCGCCGAGTGGCGGCGGGAAAGGTGCGCGAACGATCACGGTTTACGGCTTTTCGATTATGAAAGAGGCGATGGAGAAGGATATTTATCCCGCGTTTGCCGCCAAATGGAAGGCTGAACACAACGGCGAAGAAGTAAATTTCGTGTCGTCGTTTGCGGGTTCGGAAACCGTCACAAATCAGATTCTGCAAGGCGCACCGGCGGACATTGCGATTCTTTCGATCGAGCGCGACGTCGACCGTCTGATCGCTGCCGGACACGTCCCGAAAGATTGGTACGTCACGCCGCAGAAAGGCATCGTCAATAAAACGCCGTTCGTGATCATCGTCCGCAAAGGCAACCCGAAAGGCATCACGGATTTTGCCGATCTGGGTAAAGACGGCGTGAAATTGATTCATCCCGATCCCGTCAGCTCAGGCGGAGCGCAATGGTCGCTGCTCGCGATCTACGGTTCGGAACTGAAAAAGAGCGAAGCCGAAGGCGGAAAAAAAGATGAAACTCGCGCCTTAAACACGCTCAAAGCAATCTGGAAAAACGTCATCGCGACGCCCGGTTCGGCACGCGAAGCCCGCACCCAATTCGAACTCGGACAGGGCGACGCCCTTGTTACTTACGAGCTCGAAGCACTTCTGATGCAGGATGCGAACGCGCCCGTCGATGTCGTCATCCCGAAATCCACGATTTTCAGCGAACATCCCGTCGCGATCGTTGACCGCAACGTGACTGCCGACGAACGTCCGCTGGTCGAGGCGTTCCGCAATTTCCTCTGGTCGGAAGAAGCGCAGAAAGCGTTTGTCAAAAATCATTTTCGCGCCGTCACAAACGAATCATTCAACGACACGAACGCGCAGTTTGCAAAGATCGAAATGCCGTTCACGGTCGAGTATTTCGGCGGTTGGGAAAAGGCTTATCCGGATGTCATCGAAAAAGTTTTCCGCGACCAGGTGCAGAATAAATAAGTTTTAAGTTCCAAGTTTCAAGTTCCAAGTCGGATTGTTTTTAACTTGAGACTTGAGACTTGAAACTTATAAGATTATGAGCGAAAACGTCAGGCATACACGCGGGTTTGATCTGATTAAGCCGCTGAGCATCACGACCCTGCTGATCGTAATGATGCCGCTTGTTTTGCTTCCTTTGGCTTCGATTTTTATTTTCGGAACAAGCAGCGGTTTAGCGAGCTTCTGGCGTGCACTGACCGCGCCCGAGGCGATTTTTGCGCTTCAGCTTTCGCTCGTGACGAGCTTTTGGGCGACCGTCTTTAACGTCTTTTTCGGACTTTTCGCCGCCTATGTTCTCTCGAAATACAATTTCTGGGGACGCAACGCTTTGATCGTCACGATCAGTCTGCCGACGGCGATTCCGACCGCAGTTGCCGGATTTGCGTTGTTGCTGCTCTGGGGACCTTACGGAATTTTGGGAAAATTTCTCGAACCGCAAGGAATCCACATTATGTTCACGGCGGCGGCGATAATTCTGGCGAATATTTTTGTCACGTTTCCGCTCGCGTTCGGCGTTATCAAACCGGTCTTTGACACAATGAATCAGTCGCTCGAAGAAGCCTCGGCGACGATGGGCGCGACGCGCTGGCAAACATTTTGGCACGTGACGCTTCCGAGTTTGCGCGGCGCGATTCTTTCGGGTGCACTGCTGACCTTTGCGCGCTCGGTCGGTGAATTCGGCTCGACGATTCTGGTTTCGGGCAATCTGGCGGGACGCACGCAAACCGCGCCGCTTTATATTTTTGCTAAATTTAACGAAGGACAAGTCGAAGCCGCAAACGCGATCGCGATCGTTTTGGCACTCTTTTCGTTCGTGATTTTCAGCGTTCTTTTCTTTGCGCGGGATTGGCTTGAAGCCGAATAATCGATTCAAGATTCAAGATTCAAGGTTAAATACAAACTAATCTTGAATTTTGAATCTTGAATCTTGAATTTTAATGACACAGTCCACGGAAAAAAATCAAATTGCCGTCAGCGTCGAAGGATTGAGTAAAAAATTCGGCGAAACGGTCGTTTTGGAAGACATTAATTTTCACGTCAAAGAAGGCGAAACGATCGTGCTTCTCGGCGCTTCGGGTTCGGGCAAAACTACTATCCTGCGAATCATCGCCGGACTCGAAAAACCCGATTCAGGACGCGTCACGCTCCACAGCAAAGACGTTACGAACCTTCCTGCCCGCGAACGCGGTGTCGGTGTGATCTTTCAATCTTACGCGCTTTTTCCGAAAATGAACGTCGAACACAATATCGGCTACGGCTTGCGTCTGCGCGGGAAACCGAAAGCCGACATCAAGGAAATCGTCAACGGTTTGATCGAACTGACGGGTCTTGAAGAACACCGCAGAAAATCCCCGTCACAGCTTTCGGGCGGTCAGCAGCAGCGGGTCGCGATTGCCCGCGCACTCGCTTACAACCCGGAAGTTTTATTGTTTGACGAACCGTTCGGCGCGCTCGACGCGCAGATCCGCACGCGGCTCAGACGCGAGATTCGCGCCCTCCTGAGGGAAATCAAAGTTCCCTCGATTTTTATTACGCACGATCAGGAAGAAGCGTTGGAACTCGGCGACCGCATCGCCGTTCTTAATCAAGGCAGATTGGAGCAGATCGGCACGCCGTTCGACGTTTACAACAAGCCCGCGACCGAGTATGTTGCGACATTTCTCGGTGCTGCAAATCTTCTTCTCGGCATCATCAACGAAGGAAAGTTTGAAGCCGAGGACATTTTTCTGCAAATCGACACGGACGCCAATGTGCGCGACGGTCAATCGGTCAAGCTCGTTTTTCGTCCCGAAGACGTTTTCCTCAGAAAACCCGAAAACCTGACGCAGAATTACCAATTGCTGACCGACGGGTTCGTCGAGGAAGTAAATTTTGTCGGAGCGTTTGAAAGAGTTGTCGTACGGCTCAATATTTCGACGCGCCAGCCGATCATCGTGACGCGCCCGAAAACCGAAACAACTGCATTTCCGCTCGAAATCGGGCAAAAAGTAACGGTCGGATTGGTCAGATTCCGCATTTTGCCGAACTACACACTCGCGTCCGAACGCGCCAGCCGCGTTGTTTAGTCGGAGCGCGGGCATCTCTCTGCCCGCGAGTGCCGACATGAGAAATCTTATAAATTACGAAGACCGTTATAAAAGTGAAAGACTTGCGGGCAAGGATGCCCGCGCTCCAATTTTCACTTGACTGCTTCCATCTTTTCTTTCAGCGAATCGAGCCGTTTTTGCGCCTCTCTGGCTTCGTTTGTCGCCGGGGATTTCTGCACAATCTCGCGCCAGCTCGCGCCGTTGTAATGAAAAAGCCGCGTGCTCGAATTAAAAGCGAAACCGATTCCGAGCCGCTGATAACGGTCGAGACTCGCATAATTCAGATAAAAACTGTGAAGCGGCGCGCCCGACGCTGCCATTTCGCGGCGGCTCAGACGCTTTGCCGCTTCCGCCGAAAGTTTCAGCGCAATTTCTTCCATCAGATCGCCGAACAAAAGCAAAATTGACGGTCGAAACGGCGAGTCGGGAAAGTTTTCGAGAAAGATCCGGGCGCGTTCGATTTGATCAAAACCGTCCGAAGATTGCACGAGCCGCGCGAGACGTTCGTCGTCGCCGCGCCGGAATTTTCCCGCGACGGCTTCTTTTTGCACCCAGCCCTGCGTATTCGGCACGGCAAGGACGCGGTAAAAAGTAACTCCGTCCGCAACTTTCGTTTCGGAAATCATCACCAGACGACCACGCCGCATTCTTTGAAGCGGTTTCGCAAAAAGACTCGGCGCGTTTCGCAAAACGGCGAGTCTTTCATCAATGACAATCGCTTTCTCGGAATTAGCGTTGGACTTTTGAACGACAGGTTTCGGCTTCGGTTTGACGTATCTTTTCTGCGCCTGTGTGTCGAAGTTCAGAAAAAAAAGCAACAAAAGCAGGAAAACGGGTCTTTTCATACAGTTTCTCCTTTTGGTTTTGGGATTTTTAAAGCCCAAAGAATAAATGTAAAAAGCCTGTGCTTATGAATTTATTTTTTTAATTTTGCTATATTTATGCGATTTTGTACGCCCGCGTGGTGAAAATGACAAATTGCAATCGCCAACGCGTCCGATGCGTCGTGTGGTTCGGGCGCTTTTTGTAGACGGAGGAGCAAGCGAACCATTTCCTGTACCTGGTGTTTTTCGGCATTTCCGTAACCGACGACGGTTTGTTTGATCAGGCGCGGACTGTATTCGGCAATCGCCAAACCATTTTTCTCGCCCAATAAAAGCACGACGCCGCGGACTTGCCCGAGCTTTAATGCAACCTTGACGTTATTCGCATAAAACGCTTCTTCGACCGATAAAGTATCGGGCTTAAAGCTTGCGATAACCGCCTGAACACCCTCGTAAATTTTCAAAAGTCTTTTCGAGAAGCTCTCTTTCGGAGAAGATTTAACGGTGCCGAAATCAACGAGTTTGTATTTCAACCCCTCGCCTTCGACCACTCCCCAACCGAGCGTTTCACTTCCCGGGTCAATGCCTAAAACTTTCATTTTATTTTATGGATAATTGATAATAAGTCAAGAACTTTTTTATCTGCTTTATCAATTATTCCATTTCCGATTCGTCAATATCGAAGTTTGCATAAACTTTCTGGACGTCGTCGTTATCGTCGAGTGCTTCATAAAGTTTGAGCATTTTCTTGGCATCGTCGCCCGTCAGCTCGATGTAATTTTGCGGGATCATCGAAATTTCCGCCGCCTGCGGCTCGATTCCGGCGGCTTTGACGGCTTCGTGCACGGCTTCGAAATTTTCGGGCGCGGTGTAGATCTCAAAAACGTCGCCTTCGAGCTGCATATCGTCCGCGCCGGCTTCGATCGCGATTTCAAAAAGCTCGTCTTCGGATTTCGCCGACTTATCGACGACGATGTAGCCTTTTTTGTCGAACATCCACGCGACCGAGCCGGCTTCGCCCATATTTCCGCCGTTTTTCGAGAAAAGATGGCGGATCTCGGCGACCGTCCGGTTGCGGTTGTCGGTCATCGTTTCGACGAGAACAGCGACGCCGCCGATGCCGTAGCCTTCGTAGGTGATTTCGTCGTAGTTGACGCCTTCGAGCTCGCCCGTGCCGCGTTTGATCGCGCGATCGATCGTGTCGTTCGGCATATTTTGCGCTTTGGCGTCCGTGACGGCTTTCCGAAGCCGCGCATTGGCGTCAATATCGCCGGTTCCGCCGGTGCGCGCCGCGACCGTGATTTCTTTGATCAGTTTTGTAAAGATCTTGCCGCGTTTGGCATCCAACGCGCCTTTTTTATGTTTGATTGTGTGCCACTTGGAATGTCCTGACATTTGAAAATTTACCTTGTGTTTATTGATTTAATTTGAAAAGTTTGAATATATCACGCCGCGCAAAACTATTTCAAATCTGCAACTTGTAAGAATTTTTCCGTGCTTAAATTTAAGATTTTAATTTGCTTTGTTTTTGAAGTCTGCCCAGCCAGAATTTCGATCTGTGATTTTGAAACATCGAAAAATTTGGCGAAAACTTTGATCAGCTCGGCGTTTGCCGCGCCGTCAACCGGCGGCGCAGCGATTCTCACCCGTAACGCGCCGTCATATTCACCGACGATCTCGCTCTTTGAAGCGCGCGGCACAACCCGCACCGTAAAAATCAGCGCACCGTTTTTTTCGGTAAAATTTATCAAGAATAAACAAAAATTCTTAAGATTATCGTTTGCAAAAAGCCGATCAAGATCAAAACGACCATCGCCGAAAGATCGAACATTCCGATGGTCGGAATCAGTTTTTGAAACGGCAGCATGATCGGGTTGGTCACGCGCATCACGAAGCCGAGAAAAGTGTTCCGCGTAAAGACAAACCACGACGAAATGAAACGGATAAAGATAAATAAGATCAGCACGTCCAGCAAACCGTAAAGCACAATGCCGACAAAGGCTTTAATATTTCCCGTTTCTCTGGCGGTCGCCAGGGCTTGAATAACCGAAAAAGTTTCCGAAATAATATTGAGCGTGAAATATGTTAAAACACCCGCGATCAACGCCGTCAGAATCGGCGCAAGCCGTGTATCAACGCGAAAGTTCGCCAGAAAGCGCGCCGCCGGGTAAACAAACCGGTCGGTTCGTTTTTTCAAATGATACGAAAATCTGCCGATTTTGCCGAACGGATTCGGGTCTGAGTAGTTAAAAATCAAACGCAGAATCAACGCCGCCAGAAATATCAAAAACGCGCCGGTGATAACCCAAAAAATGTATGGATAAATTACTCTCGTCAACATAAAATTTAATTCCGGTAATTTCGTTCGCCGAAAATCGCCGTTCCGACGCGAATCACGGTCGCGCCTTCTTCGATCGCCACGGCAAAATCGTGACTCATTCCCATCGAAAGCTCGCCACGCGGGCAAACTTCATCACGAATTTCGCGAAGGCGCCGAAAAAACGGTCGAACCTGTTCCAAATCGTCAAAAAACGGCGGCACAATCATCAAACCGTCGAATTTGAGATGCTTGCACCGGCGCAAAAATTCGACCAACTCGGGCAAATCTTTTTCTTCGATGCCGTTTTTCGTCGTTTCTTTTGCCAGATCAACCTGCACGAAAACCGATAATTTTTCGCGTCCCTCTTCTTCACAGATACGCTCCAATCTTTCGGCAAGTTCGCAGGAATCGAGCGAATGAACGACATCAAAAAGTTTGACGGCTTTGCGTGCCTTATTCGATTGCAGATGCCCGATCAGATGCCACTGCGCCGCTTCGCGCCCGACCTCATTAATTTTTCCTTCGGCTTCCTGAATTTTATTTTCGCCGAAGCTGCGCGCGCCCGCCGCGATTGCTTCTTTGACAGTTTCCGCCCCGTGCGTTTTGCTGACCGCAACGAGCTTTATTGCGTCCGCATTTCGATGCGCTTTTTCCGCCGCCTGCCTGATTTGTTCTCTGACTTTTGCAAGCCGCTCTGCCAAATTTTCCGCCATCTGCTTTATCATAACAAAGATGGGTTTGAACTTTCACGCGCCAATGTGTATATTAACCTTTGCCTTTTGCGCACGCGGACGTGGCGGAACTGGTAGACGCGCAGGTCTCAGAAGCCTGTGGGAGCAATCCCGTGATGGTTCGATTCCATTCGTCCGCACCAACATATTTTTATTGATATTTTCCAAAAGTCAATAAACACCGATAAAATATAGGGATTATTCGATTTCAGAATAGTTCCTATTTGTCGTTTTATGCCGTTTTATGTCGCTTTTTGAGTTCCAAGCCGTCAAAATGCCGTCAAGATGAAAAGGATTAAACGGGATTGCGGTCTGATGCTGCAATCCCGTTTTTAGTTCTTATCGGAAACAGAACTTATTCGGTTTTCAAAGATCGAATTTAAGAAAAAAACCGTCGTATTTTTTTTATGACTTTTCCCCGGCTCTCGCGATCATACGCTTCTGAACGAATTC
>DATLOR010000240.1:0-3678 GCA_035536135.1 Pyrinomonadaceae bacterium
AAACAAGCATCGGACATCAACAAACGAGGTCGCGGGGTCAAATTTTGACCCCGCGACCTCGTTTTTGAGCTTTAAAGTTCGGATTTCTAGCTTTACGTGATTTTTATACTTTGAATTATTTCACGACGCCGCGCGTCGAGGTTTCGATGAATTCGACCAGATAATCAACTTCCGCGCAACCAAGAATTTCTTCCTTCATCCGTTCGACCGCCTGCGAAGTATTTAATTTTGACGAAAGAAGCAAATGATAGGCGTGATGAAGCTTTTCGATGGTTTCTTTTGAATAGCCGCGCCGTTTCATTCCGAGCCGGTTCAAGCCGTAGCATTTTGCGTGGT
This sequence comes from Pyrinomonadaceae bacterium, assembly GCA_035536135.1. Taxonomy (GTDB): domain Bacteria; phylum Acidobacteriota; class Blastocatellia; order Pyrinomonadales; family Pyrinomonadaceae; genus JAFDVJ01. Next base: position 337 of record DATLOR010000240.1, read on the forward strand.
TGCCCTGCGAAATGGCAAACGGCAGAGCATCTTTGACGACGACCGAATAACCACCGACAAAGGCTTCGCGCCCGACGCGGCAGAATTGATGAACCCCCGAATATGCACCGACATTGGCGCGGTCGGCGATTTCGACATGACCTGCCAAAGTCGCGGCATTTGCCATAATAACTTCACTGCCGATCCGGCAGTCGTGCGCGATGTGCGCTTGCGCCATCAGCAAATTGTCGTCGCCGATTTTGGTTAAACCGCCGCCGCCGCTCGTGCCGCGATGGATCGTGACAAATTCGCGGATGTGATTGCGCTTGCCGATCTCGGTCGCGGTCGGTTCGCCCTTGTATTTCAAATCCTGCGGCGCAAGCCCGATCGAAACAAACGGAAAAACGCAGGTTTCGTCGCCGACGGAAGTTTTTCCGTCGATCACGACGTGCGATTCGAGATGCACCTTTTCGCCCAAAGAAACTTCATCGCCAATGACGCAAAACGCGCCGATATAGCAATCTGCGCCGATTTTTGCATTGGAACCGACAATCGCTGTCGGATGAATAAAAGATGTCATAAAGGAAGGCTGGCTTTTATGAATTTTCGGAATCATTTATCGAATCATCCGTCGGATTTTCTTTGACGGCTTCCGCTTGAGCAGACTCGGCAACCGCCGGTTTTCGCAGAATCAGCCAGGTAAAAATGCCCGCCACCGGAAGTGCGCCCAATAGCGCTAAAGGAAGACCGGCAAGCAGAGAAAGAATAAAACCCAGTACTCCGAGCTTAATATTTTGTTTTTTTAACCCCAGAATCAATGGAACCAGTCCGCAAACAAACCCGGCGAGTAAGCCGACAAATAAGTATTGATTAAGTGGTACTTGTACTTGCATAAATTTTATCCTTTCGGTCGGTCGCCGATGATGCACATAATTTCGGCTTCGGCGGTAATCTGTCCGTCAACTTTGGCTTCTCCGCGCATTTTTTGAACTTTGCTTCCGATGCGGATTGCCGTTACTTCCAGAACCAGCGTATCGCCCGGCACGACCGGACGGCGAAAACGTGCATTTTCGATTCCGCTGAAGTATGGAATTTTATTCTCGCGGTCTTCAAATTCGCGCAAAGCGAGAATCGCACCGACCTGCGCCAGAGCTTCGATCTGCAAAACTCCCGGCATCACGGGCGCATCGGGGAAATGTCCCTGAAAAAAATATTCGTTGATGGTTACCTGTTTGATACCGACGATGCGCACGCGCGGTTCGAGTTCGATGATCTTATCAACCAGCAGAAACGGATAACGATGCGGCAAAATTTCTTGAATGGCGCGTGAATCAAGCAAAACACTCATAGATGCTCTAACCAATGAAAAATTACAGATTGCAAAATTACAAATTAGCGGAAAGTTTCGGATTTGTAAATTTCGGATTTTGAAAAATGTCCGAATAATACAGAAGTCAGAAGCCGACCGCCTAAGAGCCGACTTCTGACTTCTAATGACAAGCCTTTTTACTTTGTGCTATTTAGTAACGGTCGCGGTCGTTGCCGGACGAGCATTGTAAAAAACGATGAATTGTTTGGTTACATCAGCGGCTTCGTCCAGACCGAGAATTAATCCGGTTTGGTCTTTTGAAGGATCCAGGATAAGCAGGTAGCCGTTTTTCTTGGTATATTCTTGAATCGCATTGCCGATATCCAGACGAATCGGTCCCATGACCGCCGCTTCACGGCGCTGATAACGCGCTTTCGCGTCTTCTTCCTTGAATTTATACTCACGGGTTAATTTGTCATACTCTTCGAGCTTTGCACTAACGGTTTTCTGGTCAATTGGAACATTGCTGTTAGCTTTTGCCTGCAAATCCTGAATTTCTTTTTGGAGAGCTTGAATTTTTGTTCCTAAAGTTTGCAGATCGGTGAAAGTCGGTTTGAACTCAGTTTCGAGACTGTTCAAAGCGGCAACATATTTTGTAATACCGGCTTTATCATCATCAAAAGCCTGAGTATTGATCAGACCGATTTTTCCTGCTGTGGTTTGGGCAAGAGCCGAAACCGCGAAAATTGCCGCAAAAACTACACTAACGGCGATTAAACGAAATGTTTTCATTGTTTTACTGATACTCCTTAAATTATAAAAAGGCTGTCGTTATTATTTTAACTATATCCTTTGAAACCTAAAATCTTAAAATTGTTGCCTGTTGCTTATGATTATTTTGAGAAATAGCAATATTAAGTTATACGGCAACTGTTGTCAATGGTCTAAAATGTCCTGCCGACCGTGAAGCGGAAGCCGCTTCGTTTACCCGGCAAGAAGAGATTCGGCAACTCTTCTCTGAATCCGATTTTCGCATTCGGGTTGTAAAAATAAATCAGACGAAAAGGCACGTTGACGATCGGAACCTGAACGCGCAGCTCAACACCGACGCTCGAACGAAAGTCACCGAGTTTGTTAAATGCTGCATCGTCAAGGCGAACAAGGTCATTCCGCTGGGCTTCGCCGCGCAGGAAAAGCTGCACGATTCCCTCCGGCAAACTGACCGGACAACCGAAGCGATTACCGCGGCAGAAAGAATCGACAAACTGCAGTTTGGTCAAAAGCTGATTGTTGTAAAGCAGAAGACTTCCGAAGCTGCTTTCCAGATCCGGTGTATTACGCAATGCTAAAGCCGTGACGACGCCGGCGCCCAGAAATGTATCGTCTGCTAAAAAATTACTGTTGATTGTCTGCGTCCCGGATTTTTGTAAATTAAAAACCGAACCGACATCGGCAAATAACGCTAAACTGGCAGGTCCGAAAATCGGAATACGATATTCAAAATTACCCAGTAGCTGGGTGTCGCCGCCGATAAAGCGGTACGAATTTTGTAGCAAAGCCGGGTTTGAACCGCTGGCGCCCGTCAATAACCCGAGCGAGGCGATTTCCCCGACTGTTGTCGGATCGAGACCGGTGGTCGGCACGGCTGTTCCGGTGATGTTATTCGCGACAGTGACATTTCGCGTCGTAACATAACTGTCATACGGCGCAATCGGTCCGATCGAACGCGTGTTGTAACCGCGAACATCATATTCGCTTCCTAAAAAGTAGCGTTCATAGATCGGAATGCCGCCGACAAAAGATAACGAATTAGCATTGCGGATTTTGTCGCTCGTCGCAAAACTTCCGATCGTTCCGGCGACCACTCTGAATCCGAAAACTTCAGCATTTTTCGATCTTTTGCGTCTGAGGGGAATAAACGACGTATAGGAAATGCTCGGCTGGTAAGTGCGGACGTCGCCGCCGAGACCGGAAAACGCGAACGAGGCCGAAATCTGGGTACCGCGCAGCGTGTCGATGCCGTTGGCCGACGGCTGGCGGGAATCGTAAACAAA
>DATLOR010000241.1:0-2599 GCA_035536135.1 Pyrinomonadaceae bacterium
GCACCGATGCCGAAATCCTTTTCGCCCGGTTCTTCGGAATGGGCAACCGCGCAGTAGCGTTTGAACGAATCGCTGCGGGTCAGCGTGAAAGTATAGGTCTTGACCGTTACTTTTTCTTTCGCCCAATCCGGCGGCAGAACTTTTCCGGTCTGGACAAGATCGATAAAATCTCCGAAATAGCCGGTCGGCGTCATTGCGAAATATTTTTGCTGTGCGGCGTGAACCGTTCGCAGACCGGCGACCGCCGACAGTTCCGACGGGGTGTGCTTGCTTGATAAATAACGCGGCACGGTGATCATCGCAATCAGAATGATAAAAACCAGCCCGACAAGCAATTCGACTTCGCTCAGACCTGCTCTTGGTGAGTTTCTTTTCATTTCAGTTAAAACCTCGCGCTGAATGAAATATGTTCGCTATTTCCCGATCCGTGCTCCTAGCGCAATTTGATGATCGAAGGAAACAGCATCGCAATGATCAGCACGGCAAAAAATATAAAGACCGCGATTTCGACATACGGGTAAAATTTCGGTTTGTCTTTCAGATTATCTTTCATAATTTTTCAAAAAATGCGGAACAAGATTTCTCTCATCCCGCTAAACAAAGGGGGAAAGGAAGAAAACTCCGTTATTGAATCGGCGCGGCACTTCCGCTGGTTCCAAAAACTCCTGCCGCACAGGTTATTTCGGCGGCGACGTTTGTTTGATAAATCACGCCTGACTGATTGACTCCAAAATGCCGCGTGCCGCTGCCGGCGGTCGTCGGAACTGCCGTCGCACAGTAACCGGTCGGCGGCGCGGAAACGGATTCGGCGATCGTGTAGCCGCTTTTGACTAAACTCGCACCCGTAAACGTCGGGTCAAGTAATCCGCCGCCGCTTAATTGGGTTAAGGTCGCATAATTGACATTGGCACCGGTCGTTACATGATAGGTGATATTGGCGTTGTGAATCGCCCGCACCGATTGGATCGCACTTGCTTCATTCGCCGCACGTTTTGAAGCGAGCAGTGAAGGAATCGCGATCGCGGCGATAACTCCGATAATTATCACAACCACCAAAAGTTCGATCAGCGAGAAACCCTTTTCTTTATGATTTTTTTTCATCTCTAAAATTCTCCCTCATTTCAAGGATTCTTTTTCAAAATCAGTTGATAATTCCTCAAGGCGATTGCGCCGGAAGCGGGGCGCAGTTCCATCGGTTCAGACAGGTCTTTATTTTCCGCGGCGGTTATCGAAAGTTTCTCTAAACCTTCGCTATGCGCGAGATACCAGCTTTGCGCCTGTTTTTTATCAATCGACAAAGCAATGTGGTTTTCGGCATCGGATTGCCGATCCTTTCCGCTTTTCCTGAGAAACGAAGCGAACGCCGTCCGCAGAAAAACCGAACGCGGATAAACGCGCAGGGCTTCGGTAAAAGTTTGTTCGGCAGCGGTATTTTTTCCCGCCCTGATCTGCGCCGTCGCCAGCATAAAATACGAGGTCGAACCGGCAATTCCGTGTTCGACGGCAAAATTCAGATGCGGAATGCTTTCGGCGGTCAAACCCTGATTGTAAAGCTCTCCTGCCTGATAGAATCTGAATAAACCGTCGTCCGGGTCAAGCGCGGTCGCCTTTTGAATATTTGCTTCAAATTCAGCCGTTCCGACCGATTTTTGGGCATTTGCCAGATACATCAGACTGACGCCGCGAAGTCCCGAAAAGATGAGCATCGCCGCGCAGATCATCAGACCGCCTGCCATAAAATACGGCTTTAGCTTCGCAAAATCGAAGCCGGATTCCCGGTTCGTTTTCGAGAAACCGTGCGCTCCGAGCGCGAGCAAAAAGAAAAAGCACAAGCCGTTTGCCGGAACGCGGAACGAATAAGCGCTCGCCGACGAGCTGAGCAGAAAACCCGCGATTCCCGCCGCCGAAGCGATCGAGAGCAGCGAAAAATGCGCCTTCTTCGTAAAAACGAACAGGCAGAAAACACCGCCGATCAGCCAGATAAACAAGCCGCCGCCGACCGCGCCGAGTTCCGATAGAATTTGCAGATATTCGTTATGAGCGCGTTCGGGCAAAACATCTTCGTTTATTTCGAGGATTTTATTTTCCGCGTTCAAAGCCGAAAATGAAACCCGCGCATTTTTATAATCCAAAGCGAAATTGTCCGCGCCCGTTCCGAGTAGTTTATTTTGCTTAAATGATTCAATCGCGATTCCCCAAAATAGAAGCCGTGAATCGAAACTTGTTTGGCTTGATTCGTCTTTCAAAGCAAGCCGGTTGAGCGTTGTCGTTTCCTGTGCCGGAAAGAAGGATATTTGGGTAAGGCAAACCAAAATAACCAATAAACTCAAAAGCCGCAGCGAATTTTTAAAATACGTTTGACGATTTTGTTTTATCCAGAGCAAGCCAAAAAATAAAACAAGGCTGACCGACCCGGCAACGAACATCGTGCGCGAAAGCGATAAAAGCACAACCATCCAAGCCAGTAATCCGACGCCGATATAAAACAAAGCCGGTTTGGATTTTTTATATAAACCGAGCGCGAGAAAAAGCGGCAAAAGCGTCAATGAAATTTCGGCGTATTTGTAATATCGATATGTAAAAGTTTGAGTGATTGGTT
>DATLOR010000242.1:0-5900 GCA_035536135.1 Pyrinomonadaceae bacterium
GCTACGACGACACGCTCGATGTTTTCGGCATTCACGGGATCGGCGGAATTTTCGGCGCGCTTTTGACCGGAGTGCTGGCGACGAGCGCAATCAATCCGATCTTCAAAGATGCGGACGGGAGCGCTTTGCCGGTCGGTCTGATCGACGGAAACGGAATGCAGGTCGTTAATCAGCTCGCGGGGATCGGAATTTCGGTCGCACTGGCGATCGTCGGAACGTTTGTCATTTTGAAATTCGTCGATCTGGTGATCGGTTTGCGCGTCAGCGAATCCGAAGAAACGGTCGGACTCGACGCAACGCAGCACGGCGAAACGGCTTATACTTTTGAACCGATTCTGGATAATTCGATCGAACCGAACCCGACTCCGAGTCCGGCAGTTGAACTGTCGCCGGAGCTGGCTTTGAAATAGTGTCGCGGATTCATTCGTGAAAAAACAAAGCGTGAGGGATTAGATTTCCCCATTTCTATTCTTTCACGCTTTTTAATAAAGTGCCTTGTGATTTTATTCTCAAGAGTTGTTCTTAGACAATTTAGGCAAATAGCCAATAAGGAGTGTGTTTAATTTTGGTTGTTGATAAAAAACTGTTCAATAACCAATGGGGAAAAATTATGAAAAACAAATCAAGTTGGTTGAAGTTAAAGGCGGCGGTGATACTGTCTGTTCTGGTATTTTCGACAGAGACATTCGCCCAGCAAACAATCGTTAATGTTCCAAGCGCAGATGTTTTAGGAAAAGGCGAAGTTTATTTAGAGTTTGACGCGAACTTTAAGTTTGATAAAGATCCGAACAATTCGGTCAACAGATTTTCGTCGTTCATTCCGCGAGTTGTTGCCGGAGCCGGAAAAAACATCGAGGTCGGTTTAAATCTGACGGGCAACATTCAGCCGGGTTCGGATGCGACGGTGATAATGCCGACCGTCAAAGTTAAGTTTTTTGATAAAAAAGGTTGGGCATTGGTTGGCGGCGACCATGTTTACATTCCGGTTCGCAACCGCTCGTACAAGGTCGGAAACTATGTTTATCTGCAAGCCAGTAAAAGTTTCAAAACGAATACACGGCTGACTTTCGGGGCATATCATACGAGCAAAAATGTGTTTGCGGCGAATGCGCAGAGAGCCGGCGGACAATTCGGGTTCGAGCAAACGATAAATTCAAAATTCAGCATCGGCGCTGATTGGATCACGGGAAGGCATGCGGGCGGCTATTTTACGCCTGTCTTTACGATCAAACCCGCACCGCGAACTTCGATTTATCTCGGGTATTCGATTGCCAATGCCGGTGCAAAGAGCGGCAATCATTTCTTTTATGCCGCGGTCGGGTTCACATTGAGCCGTCCGACGCCCACTGTGGCGCAAGAAAAGTAAAGTTTTTACAAGATTTGGGGTCTGAATTCCAACACGCAAATGGGGAAGATTGGCACTGGGATTCGGACTCCAAATATCAACGATTTATTTTTGATCTCTGACTATAATTTTTAAGTTTCTCTCGCGCTGCCATCGGAAAAAAGGCGCAGTTTTCTCCAAAGAACTGCGCCTTTGGCTTTTTTCGGCTAAACTTTTAGAGTGTCGGAAAAATTCGAGTTTCAAATTACCACCAAAGATTACAAAAAACGGCTCGACGAATTTTTATGCGCCGAGTTTCCGCATCTCAGCCGAATGTATCTGCGCGAGCTTGTCCGCGATGAAAAATGCGAGGTCAACGGGCGTTGGGAAAATCGCGGCTATTTGCTCAACACAAATGATTTTATCGAGGTCGAAGTTGACCGCGCACGGCAGACTTCGCTGCAGCCCGAACCGATTCCGCTCGAAATTATTTTCGAAGACGCCGAATTTCTGGTCGTCAACAAACCTTCGGGAATGCTCGTTCACCCGACGATCCGTGTGCGCACGGGAACGCTTCTGAATGCGCTCGCGCATCATCTCAACCTTGCACGAAACGATTCTGACATCTTCAAACGCGCAGGTCTCGTTCATCGTCTCGACAAAGACACATCGGGTTTGGTCGTGATTGCCAAAAATGCCCGCTCGCACCGAATTTTATGCAGTCATTTTCAGAAGAAACTGGTTGAAAAAAGATATTTCGCGCTCGTCGAAGGAATTGTTCGCGAAGAGTCGGGAACGATCGAAGCACCGATCGGACGCTATGCCGAAACGCGTTTTTGGAACATTAAAGAAGACGGCAAACAATCGGTGACGAACTTTTGGGTCAGGGAAAGATTTATTGATAAAACACTGCTCGAACTCGAACCCGTGACCGGCAGAACGAATCAGTTAAGAATCCATCTCGCGCACATCGGGCATCCTATCTTAGGCGACATAAAATACGGCGGACGCGAATTTCCGCGGCTTTGTCTGCACGCTTTTCGGCTTAATTTCTGGCATCCGAACGGCAAAGAACGTCTCGAGTTTGAAAAACCGTTCGAAGGTTTCTTTTCCGAAACCAAAACGGCTCTCTAAACTGTCTTTTTTTTCAAAATCCAATAAAAACGGGGCGACAAATGTGAATAGTCGGCAAACGAAAGTGTTTCGGCGATAGACAAAAGTGTTTTGGCGACCGCCGAAAGTGTTTCGGCGACCGACAATTCTCTTTAGTCGAGCGCCGAAAGTGTTCCGGCGGTCGAATATTTGCTTTCGGCGAGCGACAAAAGCGTTTCGGCGGTCGAATATTTGCTTTTGGCGGTCGAATATTCAAAACCTTCGAGCAAAGATTATCTTCATTTTGGGATAAAAGCGACGATTCGCAGGGGTGCGCCGCTGCCGCCCTTGATCTTCATCGGCAGCGCGACGATGTTTGCGCCTTTGGTCGGCAATTTTTCGAGATTCGCGACGTTTTCAAACGCCGAAACGTTCTGCGTCATCAGGGCAACGTGCGTATCGAAGGTTTGCGACTGCCCGAAATCAATGCTCGCCGTGTCGATTCCGGCGGCTTTTATTTTACGGTTCTGAATCAGCCAACGCGCCGCTTCTGCGCCTAAGCCGGGAAAATGTTTCTGGTCGGCAGTGCCGTCCGTTCCCATATAATTTACACGGTCGCCCCAAAATTTCCCGTACCCCGTCTGGAACAAAACCATACTGCCTTCGGGAATCGCGCCGTTTTGTGCTTCCCAAGCCGTGATGTCTTCGACCGAGATCTGATAATCGCGATTCGCCGCCGATTTTGCCGAAACGTCGATCTTGACCGCCGCGCCGGTCAGCCTGTCAAGCGGAACTTCGTCAACCGTCTGGCGACCTTCGGCAAAATGACGCGGCGCGTCCAAGTGAGTTCCGCCGTGTTCGGGCGCGCAAAATTTATAGGCGGAATAATAATAGCCCTTATCGGTCTGCCCTTCGGCGACGGTTTCCTTCTTAAAACCATCGGATTCGACCCAGTAGATGGTTTTCTCGGAAAAATCATAGGACAAATCGATCCATTCGCCCGCAAAGGCGTTTTCCCTTTTTTGCGAACAACCGAACGCCAAACAAAATAACGCGATAACACAAAGCAGCTTTATCTTCATAATTTTTCCTCGAATAAGTATTTTGGAGTGAATATTACAACTTTTTGCATGGTTTTAAAAGCAAAAAGCCGCAGATTTTACTACGGCTTTCGCGTTTCACATTGTTGATAAAGTTAGCTGACTTCGCGCAGGATGATTTTTTCGGAATTTACTTTCGAGGTTCTTTCACTCGTCAGTTTTTCGAGTTCTTCGATGTGCATCTGTTCGTCGGAGATCTGTCCTTCGAGCCAGAATTTTTGCGGTAGATCCTGATCGTCGCACGAAGCCCACGCCGCCATATAAGCCGCGATCGCTTCGCGTTCGAGCTCCAGATCCTGTTTGAGCATTTCTTTGAGCTCGGTTGACTGGCGAATCATCGCCGGTTCAACGGTCGGAACGCCGCCGAGCGCAACGATCTTATCGCCGAGCGTTTCTGCGTGGTCTTGCGCTTCCTCGGCTTGGTCGCGGAAAAATTCTTTGTAAACCTCCCTTTCGGTTCCCGTCACGAGATAACTGTGCTGAGAATATTGAATAACGCCCGCAAGCTCCAAGCTCAACGCCAGATTTAAGTTTTCGACCAGTTCCGCTCTTGCCATTTTTCGGTTCTCCTTGTTTAACGCAAAATCTATTGAAAGATTACAAAACGAAACCGTCAAAGTCAAGCTAAATGATTGATTTGCAATGAGTTAGAATTGAATTTCATTTTCATTTACGAACACCCTGCAATAAAAAAGGCGGACTCGATCCGCCTCTAAACATTTAACTTTTGAAAGGTTTAGGTAACCGCGCCGCCGTCTACGATGACGATTTCGCCGTTCATAAAACTGTTGCGGTCCGAGCACATAAACGCGGCGTATTCGGCGAGTTCCGACGGTTTTCCGACTCTGCCTTTCGACACCCAGAAGTCGTGCATTTGCAGAAGTCTTTCCGGAAGCGTATGTCCGAGATCGGTATCGAAAATTCCGGCGGCGATCGCATTGACCGTGATGCCGAAATTTGCAGCTTCGCGCGAAAGACATTTTGTAAAACCGATCATCGCCGCTTTCGAAGTCGCGTAATGAACCGAAGTCGGAAGCGAACGAATCGCCCCGACCGATGTGATGTTCAGAATATTGCCTTCCTTTTGCCGGATCATCTGTTTATAAAAAGGCTTCGTCACGCTAAAAAGGCTGTTGACGTTCGTATCGACAACCCAATCCCAGCTTTTATCGGTCGTCGTCGCGAAATTGTCGGGTTTATTGACGGCGGCGTTATTGACCAGAACGTTGATCGCGCCCCACGCGTCCTTGATCTCGCGGGCAATATGCTTCATTCCGTAACGGTCGGTCACGGAAACTTTATAAGATAAAGCCTTGCGTCCGTGGGCTTCGATTTTTTTCTTGACCTCTTCCGCCAAATCGTCGCTCGAATGATAGTTAAAAGCCACGTCCGCGCCTTCGCGGGCAAAGACTTCGCAAAGTGCCGCGCCGATTCCGCGTGTTCCGCCAGAGATAAATGCGCGTTTTCCCTCAAGTAATAAACTCAAAATTGGTTCTCCTCGAAAAATTCAAGATTCAAGATTCAAGATTTAAGACTTGTTTTCAATCTTGAATCTTAAATCTTGAATCTTGAATCAAATAAAAAGGTTAATGAAAATGAGGGAAACTGACAAGTCTTGAAAATGATTTTATGTCAGGCGGCGATGGCTTGCGGCTGCGGAATTTCCGTTTGCGGCGGCAGAAGCGCGGCGATTTCCTCGATAATCATTTTTGTCGAATTAGGAATCGTCATATTGATCGTGGCAGCGCGCATTTCGGCGTATTTTTTGGAATCCTTGAGCAAATTCTGAATCGTCAAAACAATATCAGAAGGTTTTTTGAGCAAAATTCCCGCGCCCCGGTCGGCGATCATATTAACCGTTCCGGCTTCCTGCGGCATCGGCGGCGTGGTCGTGTCGGCGATGATCGGCAGACGGCAGGCGAGCGCTTCAAACGTCGTCAAACCGCCGAGTTTCGAAATCATCACGTTTGCCGACTGCATAATTTTCTCGATCTCGTCGGAATAACCGATAACCTTGACAGGAAATTTCGCGGTTTTGGCAATTTCGACGGCTTCCAGGCGTAATTCCTCGTTCTTTCCGGCGAGAAAAATCGCCTGCACATCGAGTTCGCCGCGCACGAGCTCTTTGAAGATCTGCGGAATATTCCCACCGCCGATCCAGCCCGCGTTGACAAAAACCGTAAATTTATCGGGGTCTAAGCCGTATGCACGACGCGCATTCTGGGCGATTTTTTCGTCGACTTCGTGAAATTTAGGATGCACGGGCATTCCCGAGATCTTGATCTTTTCGGGCAAAATCCCGTAATCGATCAGTTGTCTCCGCGCATCTTCATTCGCCACCAGATAAAGCGAAACATCATTGCACGCCCAGCCTTTCCAGAAAC
>DATLOR010000243.1:0-5875 GCA_035536135.1 Pyrinomonadaceae bacterium
GATATTTTATGCATCTATGTAGTTATTAAGCAAATTGATTGCATAATTTTTTATTTTTATGCAGAAAGAGCAACGGCAAACGACGATTTTAAAATTGATAACCGCCAACCAGATCGGTCGGCAGGAAGAACTTGCCGAAATTTTGGAGAAAAAAGGTTTTTCGGTTACGCAATCGAGCATTTCACGCGATTTGCTCGAACTCGGGATCGTTAAAGTCGGCGGCTTTTACGCGCTTCCGCAAAAGCCGAAAAACGAAATGGTATTCGGACTTTTAAGCCTGGAAGTGGCGGGTGAAAATATGGTTGTCGCAAAATGCGAAGCCGGACTAGCCTCGGCTTGCGCCGTTCGGATCGACACGGCTCAGATCGAAGAGATTGTCGGCACGATCGCGGGCGACGACACAATTTTTATCGCGGTTCGCGGCAACAAGGAACAAAAAGCGGTTTTGAAAAAAGTTTGGGAAATATTCGAAAGTAAATGACAAAAGATATTAAAAAAGTAGTTTTGGCATATTCGGGCGGGCTTGACACTTCCGCGATGTTGTTGTGGATCAAGGAAACTTACGGCGCCGAAGTCGTCTGTTTTTGTGCCGATGTCGGACAGGGCGAAGAGCTTGACGGTTTGGAAGAAAAAGCTTTAAAAACAGGCGCGTCGAAACTTTATGTCGAAGATTTGCGTGAGGAATTTGTCAGGGATTTTGTCTGGACAGCCGTTAAAGCAAACGCGCTTTACGAAGGCGTTTACCTGCTCGGAACATCTCTGGCGCGTCCGGTGATCGCGAAAAAACAGATCGAAATCGCGCAAAAGGAAGGCGCGGACGCGGTTGCCCACGGCGCGACCGGCAAAGGCAACGATCAGGTGCGTTTTGAACTGACCTATTACGCGCTTCAGCCCGACATCAAGGTCATTGCGCCGTGGCGGCATTGGGATTTCAAAGGTCGCGCCGATTTGATCGCCTATTGCGCGCAACACGACATCAACGTCACCGCAACCGCCGAAAAGCCTTATTCGATGGACCGAAATCTGATGCATATTTCCTACGAAGGCGGAATTTTGGAAGACCCCTGGGCGGCACCGCCGGAAGATATTTTTCTGCTCACGAAATCGCCTGAAAAAGCCGCCGACAAACCCGAAGAAATGATCCTGACGTTTGAAAAAGGCGAGCCCATTGCGATCAACGGCGAAAAATACGGCGCGGTCGATATGCTCTCGAAACTCAATTTTATCGGCGGCGAACACGGCATCGGTCGTGTCGATCTGGTCGAAAACCGTTTTGTCGGAATGAAATCGCGCGGAGTTTATGAAACGCCCGGCGTGACGATCTTGCAGGCGGCGCATCGCGCACTTGAATCGATCACGATGGATCGCGAAGTGATGCGTCTGCGCGACAGCTTGGGCGTAAAATTCGCCGAATCCGTTTATTACGGCTTCTGGTTCGCGCCCGAATTTGAGATCTTGCGCTCGATGATCGATCAGACGCAGGAAACCGTTTCGGGCGATGTTCGCATTAAATTGTATAAAGGCAACATCACGATTTTAGGACGCAAATCGCCGAATTCGCTTTATAAGGAACGAGTGGTGACGTTTGAAGACGACGCCGGCGCGTATAACCAGCTCGACGCTGAAGGATTTATTCGCTTGCAGTCCTTGCGCTTGCGTTTGAGAAAGATGGATTAATTTTAGCCGCGGATGAACGCAGATGAACGCGGATAAGATTTTTGATTAAATCCGCGTAATCAGTGCTCATCCGCGGCTAAAATATTTTGAGGTAAAAGTAATGATGATTCTAGAAGCAGACAAAATCGGTTCGGCGACTTCGCCGCTTAATTTGAAGAAAACGGTTGCCGTGATCAATGAAAACAACGCGCCGAAAGCGGGCGACGTTGTTGTCGTACGCGCTTTGAGCGAATCCGTAACCTACGGGAATCTCGAACTTCCCAACGGTCGTTTGGCGAAAATCAACCGAAATGATGTTTTGCTCGGCGTTCTCGGCAAACGCCGTGCTCTGAAGGGTTTTGTCGGTGATGTTCCCGATTCGATCAAAACCGGCGACAAATTAAACCTGCTCAATATGGGCGGTGTCATCGGTATCTGCAAAGGTCATCATTCTTCGCTGTCGGACGCGATCGAAGTCGAAGTTCTCGGCATCGCCGTCAGGGATTTGGGGTTTGACGAAAACCAAAAACCAAAAACCAAAGACCAAAACCCGAAAATTTTGAACATCGGCGACAATGCTTTGAAACCGACCGATTTTCTTAAAAAAAGCGCCCCGATCGTGATCGTCGCGGGAACCTGTATGAACTCGGGCAAAACCGTCGCGGCGACGGAAATTATCAAACAGGCGCATCACGCCGGTTTAAAGGTTTGCGGAGCAAAAATGTCGGGCGTCGCGGCGCTGCGTGACACTTTGAATATGGAAGATCACGGCGCGACCGCAACCGCGAGTTTTCTTGATTGCGGTTTGCCTTCGACGGTTGATTACGGCGATTTGTCGCCCGTTGCGAAAGCGATCTTGAATCATTTGAATTCGTTCGACCCTGATCTGATCGTCGTCGAACTCGGCGACGGAATCGTCGGTGGTTACGCGGTTGATTCGGTTTTAAAGGACGCGGAAATCAAAGAGGCGATCTCATCCTTCGTTTTTTGCGCGTCGGATTACGTCGGCGTGATCGGCGGAATTGCCGTGCTGAAAAATCTCGGCATCGAAATCGACGTAATCGCCGGTTCGGTCACGGATTCGCAGATGGGCGAGGATTTTGTGCAGGAACAATACGGCATCAACGCCGGAAACGCGCGGCGAAACGGTTTGCGGCTTTTTGAATTGATCAATTTCGCGAACCGAAAAGAGCCGGCATTTGCTTAAAATAACTTTAGCCGTGTAAGTTATTTTAAGTTTATGGAAGTCAGAATTGCCGAGGAAACGCCCGCAATTTTAGCGGATTATGAAAAAGTTTCGATTGCCTTCCGCGTTGAAACCGCATTCCGCGTCGAGCTTCTAAGCGATGGTTTAGCAGGCGTCAAACTAATCGAAGAAAGGGTCGAAAAACCGTTTATAAAAGATTACGACGTGTACGAAAAACCGACGCATTGGGCTGAGCGGTTTGATCTTTCAAATTGGGGGTTTTTATCGGCATTTGACGGTGAAAAACGAATCGGCGCGGCGGCAATCGCCTTGAAAACGCCGCAGATTTTTATGCTCGAAGGACGCGACGATCTTACCTGTTTGTGGGATTTACGCGTTGCGCCGGAATATCGCGGAAAAGGCATCGGAAATCAACTTTTTGCGTATGCTTTGAACTGGGCAAAAAAAAGAAACTGCCGTTTGTTCAAGGTCGAAACGCAAAATATAAATGTTCCGGCGTGCCGCTTTTACGCCCGGCAAGGCTGTCATCTCGGTGCGTTCAATTTACACGCTTATCCTGAAAGTTTGAAGGAAATTCAGTTGGTTTGGTATCGAAATTTATGAAACAAAGTATCGCGCATATCGCACTGGTCGTTGAAGATTACGATGAAGCGATTGCGTTTTACACCGAAAAACTCGGTTTTGAATTGATCGATGACACGCCGCAGTCGGAAACAAAACGCTGGGTTCTGGTCGCGCCGAAAAATTCCGACGGCTGTCAATTGCTCCTTGCAAAAGGAGTCGGGGACGAACAAACTTCAAGAATCGGCAACCAAACCGGCGGACGCGTTTTTCTCTTTCTGCGAACCGACGATTTTTGGCGCGATTATGAAGATTATCTGGCAAAAGGCGTAAAATTCGTCCGCGAACCGAAAACAGAAGATTACGGAACGGTCGCCGTTTTCACCGATCTTTACGGCAATCTCTGGGATTTGATCGAGTTTTCAAACAAAATTTAGTATTTGATAATTTGAACGAGCATTTAATGTGAGCAAAGAAACTGAAACAATACTAAAAATTATTTCAGATGAATTCGCGGAATTACCCTTGAAAATTTCGCCGCTGATTGATAAAGGTTTTGTTAATAAGGTCTTTCTTGTCGAAACCGAAATTTTTAAATTTATTTTTCGAACTAATGATTTAAATTCGTTTGACGAGTATGAAAAGGAACGATGGGCGGCAAACCGGGCGATCAGGAAAAACATACCCACTCCGCAAATTTTGAAAACAGGCATTTATGAAAATCAAGCATTTTCGATTCAAAAATATGTTGAAGGTATCGAGGGCAGAGATTTTTCAGGCGACAAGAAGATTATCTGGAAAAAGCTCGGCGAATACGCAAAACAAATTCATACGATCAAGATCGGCGGATTCGGATTGAAACTTCGTGATATGACCGAAGGCGGTTCGAAATCGTCCTGGCTTAAATATCTCGACTATAACATCGAAAGCCTGACGGACGATGACGAATTGCTAAAACTCGGCGTATTGACACGAAAGAAGTCAAAAATCATCCGAAATATTTTTGAAAACTTGAAATTGTCAAGTTTCGAATTCGGTCTAAATCACGGTGATTTATCTTTGAAAAATACGATTGTTGACAATGCGGGAATGATTCATTTGTTGGATTGGGGCTCGGCTGAAGCGAGTATTGTTCCGCATCACGATCTGATTCAGCTTTTGAAGGTAAATATGCAGGAAAATGATCCTGATGATTCTGAAATTAAGGCATTTCTTGAGGGCTACGGTATTTTAAGAGATGAATATGAAAAAATGTTACCTGATTTGAAAAGCCTTTCGATTTTACGTGCTTTCGACAAACTCCGTTGGGCGATAGATTGGAAGATTCCGGCATTAAAAGATTATGTTTCTCAGGCAAAAGAAACGGTTGAAAAATATTTGTAATAATAGAAATAATAATGAATACCGATAATAAAATTAAAATCGCCATCTTCGGCGGTTCGGGCTACGGCGGCAGCGAGCTTTTGCGGATTCTGCTGTTTCACCCGAACGCGGAGATCGTTCTGGTGACGGCGAACGAACACGCAGGCAAGGCGGTCGGCGAAGTGCATAAGAATTTGTTCGGTTTGACGAATTTGCGGTTTGAAAAATCGCCGGAAGATTTGTCAACGCTCGAAAATATTGATGTCGCATTTTTCGCGCTGCCGCACGGTCAGGCTTTGAACTTGATCCCGCAATTGCCGAAAAACGTAAAAATCGTTGATCTTTCGGGCGATTTCAGAATCAACGACGCGGACGTTTTCAAACAGTTCTACAAGCTCGAACACACCGCGCAGGATCTGCAGAAGGAATTCGTTTACGGATTGACCGAAACGAACCGCGAAGCGATAAAAACGGCAAATTACATCGCCAATCCGGGCTGTTTTGCCACGGCGACTTTGCTTGCGCTCGCGCCGATGGTCAAAAGCGGTCTGCTGACGGGGAAAATCATCGTTGACGCGAAAACCGGCTCGTCGGGATCGGGCGCGAAAGCGGCGGCGAACACGCATCATCCGCAGCGTATGAATTCGTTTTACGCCTACAAGCCGTTTCAGCACCAGCATGTTCCCGAGATCGAACAGCACTTGCGCCAAATCGGCTCTTTCGAGAGCGAATTTGTTTTTATGACGCATTCGCTTCCCGTTTCGCGCGGAATTTTTGCGTCGTGTTATCTGGAAACAAAGGTAAATTTAACCAATGAAGATGTTAAAAATATTTATGAACATTTTTATCATCCATTAAAATCCGTAATCCAAAATCCAAAATCCAAAATCCACAATGATTCTTTTTTCGTCCGCATTATCGAAGGCTCGCCCGATATTAACTGGGTCAAAACGACGAATTTCTGCGACATCGCGGCGCATTCGAACGGCAAGCAAATTGCGGTTTTTTCGGCAATCGATAATTTGGTCAAAGGCGCGGCAGGACAAGCCGTCCAGAATATGAATCTGATGTTCGGATTGGAAGAAACTA
>DATLOR010000244.1:0-12116 GCA_035536135.1 Pyrinomonadaceae bacterium
GACCTTCGGATACACCTTTGAAATGTCAATTTGCTTGCCACTGCGACTTGACCACCTTTTTTGTTTCCGTTGTTTATAGAAAGGTTTATTCGCTTTTCGTTTCCAAAAAAAAGATAAAATATTTCAAAAACCTTTCAAAAAATCTGGAAATATTAATGCTCCCGGCAGAATTCGAATCTGCGACCTTTCACTTAGGAGGCGAACGCTCTATCCTACTGAGCTACGGGAGCGCATTTCAATTTTGAGTTTTAGTTTTCGGATTGTCCATTCTAGGAATCGTAATTGATTAATGAACGCACATCGTAACCATTGAATTTTTCGCGCCCGTTCAGGAAATCGAGTTCGACGACGAACAGCAGTCCGACGATTTTTCCGCCCAAACTTTCGACCAGATCAACGACCGCTTTCGCCGTTCCGCCCGTTGCCAGAAGATCGTCAACGATCAGGACTTTATGACCTTCGCCAACCGCGTCTTTATGTACTTCGAGCGTGTCTTGTCCGTATTCGAGATCATACGAAACGGAAACCTTTTCGGCGGGCAGCTTTTTCGGTTTGCGCACCGGGACGAAGCCTGCGCCGAGATGATAAGCGAGCGGCGCGGCAAAAATAAACCCGCGCGACTCGACGCCGATCACCGTGTCGATTTGTTCGCCCTGATAATTTTCAGCCAAAGCGTCGATCGTCTGCTTTAAGCCGCTCGGATCTTTCAAAAGCGTCGTAATGTCGTAAAAATTGATGCCCGGTTTCGGAAAATCAGGCACTTCTCTAATTAATTTTTTTAAGTTTTCCATATTTCGATTTTGGATCTTGGATCTTGGATTTTGGATTGGTTTTATTTATCAGCTAATTAGTTACACCTAAATCGCTTCATTAACTGAAACCTTTCGGAAAAGACGCGCGATTTTTGACGCGAGCGGCAAATCCAAAATCTAAAATCCAAGATCCAAAATCCCTTTATCTTTCTATCCTAAAAGATGAATATAAATTGCTCGGTTCTAAAACTATTTCTTCAATTTCTTCGACCTTTGAATAGGTCGGTCCCGTTAATAATTCGTGTTTGAAGCCTTCAACCGCACCGGCATCGCCTTCGGCTAAAGCTTCGACGCGCCCGTCCTTGAGGTTTTTGATATATCCCCGAACCTGATGACGGGCGGCGGCGCGCTGCGCGAAAAACCTGTATCCGACGCCCTGCACCATTCCGCTGATTGTAAATTTTCTGGCAACTTTCATAAATCAATTACGAATTTCAAATTACGAATTACAAATGAAAGCAATTAATTCGTAATTCGTAATTCGTAATTCGTAATTGTCTATCCTATCGCATCCAGACATTCCATCAAACTGCGCTGGCGGCAGGTGTAGATCGGCATTCCGCGCATCGTGAATTTGCTCGCGGTCGTCTGCCGCATTTCTTCCGCCAAAGCGAGAAAATCCTTCGGCTCGTCGGTTTCAAAGCTGATGATGTAATCCTGTTCGCTGAACCCGAAAGCGTGCGTCATATGGATCTTGATGTTCTCGAATTTCTTGCCGACCATAAAATTTTCCTCGACCAGCGCATTGCGTTCTTCGTCCGACATCGAATACCAATCGCGGTTTTTCGCGCACGGGTAAACGAAATGATATTTTTTCTGCCCGCCTTTGACGTGATACCGGTCTTCGACCGAATCGTGCGAATCTTCGGTGATAAACATCATCTTTTTCGTCACTGCCAGATAATTATCGCTCGTTTCGAGATAGCTTCCGAGATTCGTGCGGTAGAGTCTGGCGGTCATATCCTGGATCGAATCGAGCGACGAACCGATCCGCCAGAACATCAGATCGGCTTTCGAATCAAAACCGACGAGCGAATAGCTGAAAAGCAAAAGCTGTTCATTGTATTTATTGAAAACGCTCTGAAATTCGCTCTTGAAAACGCGTTTTGTTTCTGCGTTGAGCTTGCGCCAATCGGGATTTACCCGAAAAAAGATAAAATTGACGAACTGTATCTCAATGACCGGAACCGACTGAGGGTCTTTATTATCCGAAACCAGCCGCAGAGGACTTATTTCCGGCTCTTTTTTTTCGAAGTCAAATAATGCCATTTTGTCTATAAAAAATCGCGGTTGCGAGAAAGAAATTTTCCGAAGCCTATTTTGCCAATTTTCTTGAGCAATGTCCAAAGTCGAAAAGTATTTTGGAAGAAAACCGTTTTTAAGCCGCACACTAAAAAAACCGTTGCAATTTCTTATAAATAGGACTAACATTCGATTAAAGTATATTTGCAATTTCGGTTTTTTGGGAATTCGGATAAAAAATAGTTTTTTTTTATAAATTAAATAAAATTAAGGCTTGTCGGATAGTTTTAATTATTCGACCGGCAAGGTGTCGCGGCTTTTAAGAAGAAATCAAGGGGTTTCTTTTTAATTATCGCTGAACCCGCAATTTTAGTGTTCCGAAACAATTTTGGGGGTTATAAATTATTGCTTCCCGATAAATAGGGTTTTCAAAAAAATGGAGGGAAAATGAAAGGAAAGTTAAGCAATCTGATTTGTATTGCAATTTTTATGTTGATGTTTTCGGCGGTGTCCAAAGCCGAAATATTTACCGCTTATTTGAATGGTGCCCAGGAAGTTCCTGCCGTCGCCACAACGGCGACCGGCTATGCGCGAATTGTCGTTAATGAATCGACCGGACAATTGACTTACACGGTTGTTTTCAACGGGCTTTCAAGCGCGCAAACTTTGTCGCACATCCATGCGCCCGCCGCGATCGGTGCGAGCACCGGAGTTGCGATAAACTTTGGGACAGTCGGCGGAACATCGGGAACGATCAGCGGGACAACCACGATAACCCCGACACAGCTTTCGCAGTTGCGTGCCCATTTAGGCTATGTCAATGTTCACTCGTCGAACTTTGGAGGCGGTGAAATTCGCGGTCAGCTCGGCGTTCAGCGTCCGGTTGATTTTGACGGCGACGGCAAAACCGATATGAGCGTTCTGCGCTTTCCGGACGTGGCACCGCCGGGCGTTTCGCCAATCACGTGGTGGAATTTAAACAGCACAAGTGGTGTTCAAAATGCTTCCGACTGGGGCAATGCAAATACGGATTTTCCCGCTCCGGGCGATTATGACGGCGATGCAAAAGCCGATATCGCGATCTACCGAGCAGGTGCCACCGTCGGCGCACAAAGCGAATACTGGATCATCCAAAGCTCAAACAATACCTTTAGATATTTTGCGTGGGGACTTAACGGCGACCAGACAATTCAGCGTGATTACGACGGCGACGGCATCACCGATGTTGCGGTCTTTCGTCCCGGCGCATCAGCGGCGGCGCAAACGACCTGGTATATCAGGAACAGTTCGACCGGAACCGTCCGGGTTGAAGGTTTCGGAATAACCGGCGACGGAACAAATAACTTTGACACGCCGATTCCCGGGGATTATGACGGCGACGGAAAATTCGACATTGCGGTCTATCGCTTTGCCTTAACGCCTGCCAATAATTTCATCATCAAGCGCAGTTCGGACAATGTCATCACCTACCAGCAGTTCGGCAACTTTAACAGCGACTATGTTTTGCCGGGTGATTACGATGGCGACGGAAAATACGATCTAGCCGTTGCGCGGACAGGTGCTTTATCGACTTCGCCGCTCGTTTGGTGGATTCTGCAAAGCTCGACCGGAACAACCCGGACGCAGACTTTCGGCAGAACTTCCGATATACCGACTCAAGGCGATTATGACGGCGACGGCAGAACCGATCTTTCGGTCTATCGCGCCGGCGCAACCGCGACGGCTGCCAGCCAATACTGGATTTACCGAAGTTTCGACAACACGTCTCAAACGACCACTTGGGGCGTCGGTGCGGACTTCTCGGTCAATAGTTTTGATATTCGCTAAATCTTAAATTCAATTTAGAAAAAGGTTTCGGTCAAGATTTTGCCGAAACCTTTTTAATTTTAAAACCGATAATTGACATAAAAACTTTATGAATTATCATTCAATTAACTTATGTCGATCACGCTTCATCACAAAGAAGGCGATGTTTTCATCGAGGAATTGCCGGACGGGCGTAGAAAAATTACTGTTACGCCGCGCGAAGGACAATTTATCTACGCCGAAAATTGGACAACCAGTTATCCGTTAGACCTGATCGAACTGATGTTTGAGGTCAACGGGGCGGCTGGTTTATGCTTTGAGATAATGCGCGACGAAGATCCGAATTTTGTCGAAAAATTTCTGAAAAACGATCTTTTCGCTTATTTCACGCCCGAAGATTTTGAAAATAAAACGATTCTCGAATTCGGCTGCGGCGGCGGCGCGTCAACGCATATTCTCGCGCGGATGTTCCCAAGTTCCAAAATCACCGGCGTTGAGCTGGTCGAATCCGCGCTCCGCGTCGCCCGCAAACGCGCCGAATCCTTCGATCTGAAAAATGTTTCGTTTCTCCAATCGCCGAGCGGCGACGCGCTGCCCGAAAATCTCGGACAATACGATTTTGTCATCCTGAGCGCGGTTTATGAACACCTTTTTCCGCACGAACGCCGCACAATCCTGGAACAGCTCTGGGGAAAATTGCGCGACGGCGGCTATTTGTTCATCAATCAGACGCCGAACAGTTTGTTTCCCTTCGAGCTTCATACGACGATGCTTCCGCTCATAAATTACGTTCCAGACCGGGTTGCATTAAAAATGGCGCGGCGATTTTCAAAACGCATCAAACCCGACGAGACCTGGGAAGAACTTCTCCGCAAAGGAATTCGCGGCGCGACCGAACGTGAAATTTTAAGTCATCTGCAAGGCGCCGAAATGCTCGAGCCGCGCAACAACGGCTTGAAAGACCGCATTGATCTGTATTATCTGAACACCAATTCCGAACGGCTCAAAACGGTCAAATCCGCCGCCAAAATTTTTATCAAAGCGATCAAAACCCTTTCGGGCATCACGCTCGTTCCCGATCTTTCGCTCGCTTTTCGCAAATCGCCGCGCCCGACATTTACAAAACAAACCGTTTAATGCCAAAATTGAAAACAATGAATCGCCTGTTTCTAATTCTTTCAACAATTCTTCTGGCAAGCATTTCGGCTTTTGCGCAGCAGCGTCCGCTTTTGACCGAAGACGTTGATATTACGCCCGAGGGCACTGTCGAAATTGCGGCGGGCGTTGATTTCCTGCAAAACGTAAAATTTCCGCTTTCGGGTTTGAAAGGCGATCTGACCCGCGTCGGCGATGTCCGCGTGCGCACCGGATTTGCGCCGAACGTCGAGATTCAGGTCGAAGGCGTGCTGCAAAATTTTCTGGCGATAAATTCACAAACCGCAACGTCGCCGATTCCGCTCGCGCTCGACGGAAATTCAACCAACGATACAGGCGACATTACGATTTCGACCAAGATCAAACTTCGCAACGAGACAACGAATCTGCCAGCCGTCGGTTTCAAATTCGGTTTCGAGATGCCGAATTCCGATCAGGCGCGCGGCATCGGCACAAACCAAATCAACGTTTTCGGCAAAGTTCTCCTGCAAAAAAGATTCGGCAGAGTGGCGGGCAAAACGCCGCGGATCAATGTTTTCGGCAATCTCGGCTTGGCGATCATGACCGCGCCGATCGAGCGATTTACGCAAAACGACCTTTTTCTTTACGGTTTGGCAGGAATTTTCAAGGTCAACGAACGCATCAACATCGTCAGCGAAGTCAACGGACGCTTGAACACCCGAAGCGGTGCGGCGCCTTTGGGAACGGAAAGCGTCGGACAATTCCGCATCGGCACGCAAATCCGCGCGTCGGGCTTGCGTTTTGACACGGCGGCTGTCATCGGCTTAACAAAGTTCAGCCCGCGCTCGGGCGTCACCTTCGGCGTCACTTATCAATCGCCGAACATCTTCAAGCCCGCAAAATAACAAAAAAGTAATTTTCAAGGAGTTTTTACTCTTTCCGAATGACGTGCGGGACTTTCCGAACGACAATCGGTCGTTTCCGAACGCCGTTTGGTAATTCCCGAACATCATTCGGATGCGCCCGAACGCCGTTCGGGAAGAATCAGATGATATTTGAAAGCAAGCCATTATCATTCGGCAATAAGCGAATGGCGTTTGCCTGACAGCGAGCTTCGTTCGGTAATCTCAAATTTTAACTAATTGATTGATCGGCGAATGACCGTTGCCAAGATGCGGTGCAGTTCGGATCGCTTCCGTGACGAATTTCTTCGCCGATTCGACCGCCTCGCGCAAGGTTTTGCCGTTGGCGAGATTTGCCGCGATCGCCGCCGCGAACGTACAGCCCGTCCCGTGCGTCGCGGTCGTTTCGATAAAATCTGCCGAAAATGTAAATTCTTCGCCGCCCATAAACAAAAAATCGATCGATTTGGGATTTGGGATTTGGGATTTGGGATTTTTATTTCTTAAATGCTCCGATAAAGATAATTCCGCGGCGGCTTCTGAATATTCCAAATCCGCAATCCCAAATCCAAAATCCAAAATCGGCATGTGTCCGCCTTTGATCAGGACGTTTTTTGCGCCGAAGGACTGCATTATTTTGGCGGCTTTTCTGATGTCTTCGACGCTTTCGATTTTCATCCGCGAGATTCGTTCGGCTTCGGGAATATTCGGCGTGATGACGATTGAAAGCGGAAAGAGTTTTTCGATCAAGACTTTTAACGCCGCATCGTCAATCAGATCGAAACCCGAGGTCGAACGCACGACCGGGTCAACGACGAAGTTTTTGAGATTATTTTCGGCAACAATTCGTGCGACTTCTTCGATAATTTCGCCCGTCGGCAGCATTCCCGTTTTCAGCGCGGCGATCTCAAAATCATCGAGAACCGGCAAAATTTGGGCGCGAACCGTTTCGGCAGTTTGATGCGACGCGCCGAAAACGCCCTGCGTGTTTTGAAACGTCAAGGACGCGATCGCCGCGGTCGCAAAACAGCCGAACGCCGAAAAGGTCTTGATGTCGGCGATAATGCCCGCACCGCCCGACGGGTCAACGCCGGCAATCGTCAGACAGACGGGCTGTTTTTGAGTATTAGTTTTCTTCATCACGCGGGACAAAATCTTCGAGCTTCATCAGCGATCCTGTTGTTGGAAGTTTGCAAACGACCGACGATTCTTTCGCGCCGTCGGTTATGTCGATCGAAGCGGCGCGAACCGGCGGTTTTTCTTCCGAATTATCGTCGTCGTGGATTTCATAACCGACGCCGCCCGATTCAAACGAAAGCGTCAGCATCGTCACGAGCGGGCGCGTGTAGCGCGAATATTTGAACGATTTTTGCGAATCCTTGCGCTCTTGCGGGAATTCAAGCTCGACCTTTCCCAAACTGCCGAAACGATACTGCACATAACCTTTATCTTCCGCCAAATCCTTTGAAGCACAAACCGAAGCGATCTTGTTTTTGGTCGTCAGACAACTCCAGATCGTCTGCTCGTTTGCCTGACAAAGCGACTTTGATTTGACGACCGTTGTTTTGCTTTTCTTCTTCTGCGCCGAAACTTTGTCAGCCTGAAAGCCGCTTGCCGAAACAATTACCAAACTCAATAAAGCCAAGCCGATTTTCAGATAAATATTTTTACTCATTTTCGTCATCCCGAATTTTATCAACAATCTCCGCTAATTTTTTCGCCTCATTCAAAAGACGAATCGCCGCAATACCGTTTGCGCCCGCGTTCAAAACTTCGCTGAAATTGTTTTCATCAATTCCGCCGAGCGCGATTACCGGAAATTTAACGACAGTTTCGACCACTTCGCGCAATGCGGCAATCCCCTGCGGCGCGCCGTACTTTAATTTCGAAGCGGTCGCAAAAATCGGACTAAACGTTGCAAAATCGGCTTTTCCCAGTTTCGCTTTTTCGACTTCTTCCAAACTGTGCGCCGAAACTCCGATGATAAAATCCGGCGGGAAATTCTTTCGAACAATTTCCGCCGAGAGCGAATTGGCGGGCAGATGAACGCCGTCCGCGTCCGCTGCCTGTGCGATGTCGGCGCGGTCGTTGACGAGCAATTTTGTTTCCGAATTTTTCGTAATGCGCGCGGCTTTTGAGGTAAGCTCAAAAACCTGTCGGGCGGAAAGCTGTTTTTCGCGGATCTGGATCAGAGAAATTTTTGCGCGGGCGGCTTTTTCGATGATTTTTAGAGTTTCGACGGATTTTTCGCGGAAATTTTCAGCCGTCATTTCTCCGTCGGTGATCAGATAGATCAAAGGCTTCCGCTCAAAAAACATCTTCACTTTTGCCTTTTTGCCTTTTTACTTTTTACTTTTCTCTTCTTCGCCCGACTGGAGCATTGCGACATTTTCGTTAAAATGCGCCAATTCCCAGAACGCGATAAAAAGATTCAAAATTCCGAGTCCGCTGACCGCACCGCGAAACCAGTTTGAAGCAACCGCCGCTTTTAAGATCGGCAACCCGGCTTTTTCCGAAACTAACGCGAGCAGATAATTATCGCCCCAATCGCCCATTCCGTTAAAGTCGAGCCACGGAAAAAGCGTGAGAGCCATACCGAGCAAAAAGCAGAGCAAAATAAAAAATACGACTGTCAGTCTTTCAACCATAAACTATAAATTTCTCATCGGTTTAGCCAAGGATTACGGCATTTGCTTTAAATAGCTTTTACCGTGTCAATAAATTATAATGATTCAAATGCATTTTGTTAAGTTTTATCGGGGATTATAAATGAAATTTCTCGGAATTGATGTCGGAACGGGCGGTTCGCGCGCCGTTTGTATAGATGAAAACGGAAAAATTCTCGCGTCGGCAACCGCCGAACACGCTGCTTTTGCTTCGCCCGAGATCGGTTGGGCTGAGCAATCGCCCGACGATTGGTGGCGCGCTGTCGTATCAACGGTTCGCGAAGTTTTGCAGAATATTGACGCGGCAGAAATCGGCGCGGTGAGCTTTTCGGGGCAAATGCACGGCTCGGTATTGCTTGACGAAAACGATCGACCGCTCCGTCCCGCCTTGCTCTGGTGCGATCAACGGACGGAAAAGCAATGCGCGGAAATCACCGGAAAGATCGGCGCGCAAGAGTTGATCGAGCTCGTTTCAAACCCCGCGATCACGGGCTTTACTTTGCCGAAACTGCTCTGGGTACGCGAACACGAACCGCAGATCTGGGCAAAAGTGAAAAGCGTTCTGCTGCCGAAAGATTATATTCGGCTCAGGCTTTCGGGCGACAAGGCAAGCGATGTTGCCGATTCTTCCGGGACGCTGCTTTTCGACGTGCAAAACCGCCGCTGGTCGGACGAAATGCTCGCGGCATTCGAGATTGATAAAAGTATGATGCCGCGCGTTTTCGAATCGATCGAAGTGACGGGTAAAGTTTCCGCTTCGGGCGCAGGCGAAACGGGTTTGCGTGAAGGCACTTTGGTCGTCGCGGGCGCGGGCGACAATGCGGCGGGCGCGATCGGAATGGGGATCGTCAAAGCGGGAACGATGAGCGCGACGATCGGCACCTCTGGCGTCGTTTTCGCCGTCACCGATCAGCCGAAAATTGATTTGAAAGGACGCATCCACACGCTTTGCCACGCGATTCCCGGACGCTGGCACAACACGGGCGTCACGCTTGCCGCCGGACTTTCGTTGAAATGGTTCCGGGAAAATTTCGGCGAGGGCAAAAGTTACGATGAACTCGTCAATGAAGCGGCGAAGCTCCCGGCGGGCGCGGACGGCGCGATCTGGCTGCCGTATTTGATGGGCGAGCGGACGCCGCACTTGGACGCAGCGGCACGCGCCGCATTTGTCGGTCTGACGGCGAGCCATACAAAAGCGCATCTGACCCGCGCCGTCCTGGAAGGCGTCGCGTTCAGCCTGCGTGATTCGCTTGAGATATTTAAAGAAACGGGAGCGGAAATTTCGAGCATCCGTCTCGGCGGCGGCGGCGCAAAATCTCCGCTCTGGCGGCAGATTCAGGCGGACGTTTACGCTTCAGAGGTCGAAACCATCGAAGCGGACGAAGGCGCGGCGTTCGGTGCGGCGATTCTCGCAGGTGTCGGTGCCGGCGCGTGGAATTCGGTTGACGAAGCGTGCGAAAAAACGATCCGCGTTGCCGAAAAGATCGCGCCGAACAGCAAGTCGGTTGAAAAATTAAACCGCAATTACGAGGCTTATAAAGTGCTTTATGCCGCGCTTCGTCCGGCGATGAAAATTATTAGCGATAGAGATTAAACAATAATTATGAGAGCTTTGAATTGGGGATTGATCGGCGCGGGCGATATTTCGAAAAAGCGGATTGCGCCCGCCCTGCGTGATCTGGCAAATTGTAATTTTGTTGCGGTGAGCCGCGCACGGGCTGAGCTGGCGGAAGAATTTGCCAAAGAATTCGGCGCGAAAAAATGGTTTGCCGATTGGAAAGAGTTGCTTGCCGACGACGAAGTTGAAGCGGTTTATATCGCGACGCCGGTTTTCGTGCACAAAGAGCAAACGATCAAAGCCGCCGAAGCGGGAAAACACGTTTTGTGCGAAAAACCGATGGCTTTGAGCACGGCGGAATGCGATGAAATGCTCGCGGCGTGCAGGGCGAACAACGTCCGGCTCGGGATTGCTTACTACCGCCGTTTTTATCCCCTCGTAAACCGCGTCAAGGAACTGATCGCTTCGGGCGAGATCGGCAAACCGACGATCGCACAGATAAATTCTTTCGAGTTTGTCGAAATGACGGACGACAACCCGCGCCATTGGTTTCTCGAAAAAGCAAAAAGCGGCGGCGGTCCGATGATGGATTTCGGCTGTCACCGGATCGAAGTTCTGACGAATATTTTCGGCGAAGTCCGCGCGCTGAAAAGCATCGTTTCAAACGCCGTTTTCGGGCGCGAGGTCGAAGACACGGCTTCCGCGCTCTTTCAGTTTGAAAACGGAACCTGCGCGAATCTGACCGTCACGCACGCCGCCCGCGAACCGCAGGATACGCTCGATATTTTCGGCACAAAAGGCTCGATTCACATTCCCGTTCTAAACGGCGCGGAAATGAAAATCCGTCTCGGTAATGATGAACGAACCGAATCTCACGCGCCCGCAAAAAACATTCACCAACCGTTGATCGAAGATTTCACCGAAGCCGTCTTAAACGGCAAAGCACCGACCGTAACAGGCGAAATCGGCAGAGAAATTGCGCGGCTCGAAGAAGAAATCTACCGGATTTAATATTGTCCAAGAAGCTTAAGATAAATTACGCGCGTGTAAAGACTGTTTACATGTATGTTTAGCCTTACAGACTTCACTGTATCAGCTACAGGGTTGAGCGTAAGGCTTACAGGGTTCACTGTAGCTAATACAATAATGACTGTAAGCCTTACAGACCAGACTGTATTAAATACAATGAACCCTGTAAGGCTTACAGACTAGACTGTATTAAATACAATGAAGCCTGTAACGTTTACAATGAACCCTGTAACGAATACACACTAAACGGTATTTGATTCAAACTGCCCGGAAATTGATTCGGAGAAGTCGGGAACGCGGGCATCCTGCCTGCCTACGTCGCTTGGAGAGCGGCGTAAACTATGCTTCGATTGCTTAAAAGTTAAAAGAAAATGCAAGGCGCGGAGCGTTTTTCAAACGCTTTGCAGGCAAGTATCTAGCGTTCCCGACTTATCCAATACTCCCGTTAAAGTTACTTTCCGACCACGTAAAGACACTTGACACACGCGTATTTAGAATTCACTGGCGAGGAAAGACGTTTTTCGCGTGTGGAACCAGCCTTTTCGTAAGCGTTATTTTTTATTTGTTATTTTATTCGCGGCGGCGCGGTCGAATTTCGTTTGATGAGATAGGTCGGAATGCGGACTTCGATGCCGTGCTGATGCGGGCGGTCAACCGTGAGCATCAGCGCTTCGACGGCGCGGCGACCGATTTCGACGCGCGGGCTGCAGACGGTCGTCAGCGGCGGTTCGGAAAGCGCGGCAAAGGCAATGTCGTCGAACCCGACGATCGAAATGTCCTGCGGAACCTGTAATCCGGCGGATTTGAATTCCTGCATCGCCCCGAATGCCATCAGATCGTTGGCGACGACCACCGCTGTCGGCACGTCTTTTTCCTGGAGCATCTGGTGCGCCGCGCTTCGTCCGCCTTCAAAACGAAAATCGCCTTCGTAAACTTTGGGTTTTGCGGCTTTCGGGAAATGTTTTTTCATCGCGTTAAGAAAAGC
>DATLOR010000245.1:0-2230 GCA_035536135.1 Pyrinomonadaceae bacterium
GACCTTCGGAAAGTTTGGTGTAGCGATTGACCAAATCCGCCAAGCCGCGCAGGAAAATCGCCAGCAAAATCGCGCCGAAAAGAAGCAGGATGACATCGATCGTGTAAGAAATAAAACGTGTGACTAAGATCGCCGCCAACACCACGCCGACGACGATCAGTACTTTTTCGGTAAATTCCGCTATTTTGTTATCGTTTGAAATCATTGCAGTTAAAGCAAAATATAGCGTAAAATTCGGCAGTCGGAAAGTTTGCAAGTCGGAATTGACACCGCGCGGCTTTCAAATATAAAACATTAAGGAATCTTTTATTTAGCAAAATCGCCCGGTGCTTTGGTCTATTAAATTATGGGAGACAGACAGCAAGTTGATTGGTGGATTGATTACGGCGACGAATCGGTGCCGCGATCGACCAAAGGTCGCGCCATCTGGCACGAAGGTCGGCGGCAGCGCACGATCGTTTCGATTCTTTTGGAGATTCATCTGATGGCTTTGACGGAGATAATCCCGAAAAGCTGCAAGAGTTTCAAGGTCGAAAAAGCCTACTGGCAGGACGATTCGGGTTCGACGGACGACGACACGCAAGCCGCGCACTGCGTTCCGCGCCAGCTGGTCATCAACGGCAAGCATCCGCACGATATTTTGATGAGATATTCGACCGAACGCCGCGATTTTATGCAGGGATTTTTCGGCAAGACCGACCTTTTACCCGTTAATTTCAACAAATGCGATTCACGCGCCGAGCGTGTTCCGCTCGTCAATATCGCCGAAGGTTTCCGCAAAGCGTGCCGCGCGGCGATCACGAGCGGGCAGATCGGCGGACAGATGACTCCGCAAAGCGTCGCGATGGCGGTCGCCGGAGCTTACGGCAACTACACTTCGCACGCGAGCCAGTCTTATACGACCTGCGTTCAGCGGCTCAAGCTTAAATTATCGCGCCCGTCAGTTAAACCTGCCGACAAAGACCGCTGGAAAGACCAGCTTGCGATCACGCAGTTTTACGCGCAGGAAGTTAATAACCGCGCGGCTTTCGTCGAAAACGTCCGTCTGGCGGAAGTCGATAACTTGTTGAAACTTTACAAGAGTTTTTAACTGAAGAGATTTAATGGGACGCGGATGAACGCGGATTTAACGGATTTTCAACGATTTATTTCTAAAAGTTTATCTGCGAAAATCCGCCCAATCCGCGTCCTATTTTCTTAAATAATTCCTTTATCAATGAGCAATTCTGCGTTCAACACGGCAGAACCCGCCGCGCCGCGCACCGTGTTGTGCGAGAGCGAAACAAAGCGGTAATCGAAAATATTGTCGGGAAAAACCCGCCCGACGGTGATCGTCATTCCGTTGCCGCTCTCACGGTCGAGACGCGGCTGCGGGCGCGACGGTTCGTCGCAAACATCGATAAATTTCTTCGGCGACGAGTAAAGATTAAGCGACGGAAAACTGCTCATCGCCGCGATAACTTCTTCTAAGGTTGCGGTATTTTTCAAATTAACCCGCGCCGAAACCGTGTGACCGTCGATCACGTGAACGCGGAAACATTGCGCCGAAACGGTAAAATCCGCCTTTTCGATCACGCCGTTCGCGAATTTGCCCAGAATCTTCTGCGCTTCGGTTTCGACTTTCGGTTCTTCGCCCGCGATATACGGAATCACGTTATCGGTAATATCTAAGCTGGGAACGCCCGGATAACCCGCGCCCGAAATCGCCTGCAAGGTCGTGACAACGACGGATTCAACGCCGAATTTGCGATCGAGAGCCGCCAATGGAGGCGCAAAACTGACGACCGCGCAATTCGGATTCGTAACGATAAAACCCGTCGTGAATCCGCGTTTTTTCTTTTGCACTTCGATCAGATCGGTATGAGCGTGATTGATCTCGGCGATCAATAGCGGCACGTCTTCGTCCATCCGGTAGCTCGAAGAATTGCTGATCACGGGATAACCGGCGCGCGCAAAGGCTTCTTCGGTTTCACGCGCCACGCTCGACGGCAGGCTCGAAAAAACGATGTCGCAGTCAAGCGGCGGCTCGATCGGCTGAACCGTGATTCCCTTCACGAAATCGGGCATTCCGCCCGCCAATTTCCACGCGCAGGCTTCCGCGAAGTTTTTTCCTGCCGAACGGTCTGAAGCCGCCAGCGCGGTCACCTCAAACTGCGGATGATTTTCAAGGAGTTGTATAAAACGCTGTCCGACCGTACCCGTCGCACCCAAAATTCCTACTCTGTATTTT
>DATLOR010000246.1:0-23374 GCA_035536135.1 Pyrinomonadaceae bacterium
GCGGCGTTTTGATAATTGCTCTTTTGTTTGTTTGATTTCTGACATATAATTTTCTTGTTCCCTGAACTTTTCCAAGTATACCCCCAATCATTTTTCGAGGCGAGTTGTAATCGTCCGCAATCTTTTTTTGCGCGGAGGAGCGGCGAATTATCGAAAAATGCCGGGATATTTGTCAAAAACAGGAGAAAATATGGGTGATAAAAAAGTTACGACTGAGACGAACGACCATCAGATGCGGCAATTCACCAAAGCCGTTCTGAACGATTTGCAGGCTCTCGAAAAAATGCTCGGCGAAGGGCAGATGGAATCCGGCGCACTCAGGATCGGCGCGGAACAGGAAATGTTTCTGGTTGATTCGTCGTTTCATCCCGCGCCGCTCGCGCTCGAAATCATCGAAAAAGCGAAAGACGCGCGGCTGACCACGGAAATCGGGCGTTTTAATCTCGAAGCCAACCTCACGCCGCTCGATTTTTCGGGCGATTGTCTCAGAAAGCTCGAAGCCGAACTCAACGAAATTATCGGAGTTGTCAAAAAAACGGCACAGACATTTGATGCCGAAACGGTTTTGTGCGGAATCTTGCCGACGATCCAGCAATCGGATCTGACGGAAAAAAATCTCACGCCGAACCCGCGCTACACGGAACTGAACCGCGTGCTGACCGCACTTCACGGCGAAGAACGGATCGTTCATATCAAAGGTCTGGATGAGATCAAGCTTCATTTGCAGGACACTTTTACCGAGTTCTGCAACACGAGCTTTCAAATCCATCTGCAGGTTTCAAACGCCGAATTTGCGAAATATTATAATTGGGCGCAAGCCGTCACCGCGCCGGTTCTGGCTTCGGCGGTCAATTCGCCGCTCCTTTTAGGTCATCGCCTCTGGCACGAAACCCGGCTCGCGCTTTTTCAGCATTCGACCGACGAACGCTCGACCGCCGAGCAGGAACGAAGCCGTCCGTCGCGGGTCACGTTCGGCAGAGATTGGGTCAAAGATTCGATCTTAGAAATTTTTCACGAAGACGTGGCGCGTTTTCGGATTATCTTTACGCGCGATCTGGAAGAAAACTCGCTCGAAGTTCTGCGGCAGGGAAAAATTCCCGCGCTTCACGCGTGGCGGATGCATAACGGCACGATCTGGCGCTGGAATCGCGCCTGTTACGGCGTGATGAACGAAAAACCTTCCCTGCGCATCGAAGCGCGATTTCTGCCCGCGGGTCCGACCGTGGCGGACGAAATGGCGAATTCGGCGTTCTTTCTTGGTTTGATGATGGCTTTGCCCGAAGAATACGGCGATGTCACAAAGCTGAAAATGTCGTTCGACGACGCCAAAACCAATTTTTTCACGACGGCGCGTTACGGTCTGAAATCGCAAATCGCGTGGATCGACGGCAAAAATTATCCGGCGCAAAAACTGATCTTGGAAGAATTGCTGCCGCGCGCGCGGAACGGTTTGCAAATGGCAAATATTGACTCGGCGGACATCGAAAAATATCTCGGAATTTTGGAAGCTCGCGTCGCGCAGGAAAAAACCGGCGCGCAATGGATGCTCGATTCGCTTGCCTCGATGGATAAAGCCGCGAAACCGAACGTGCGTCTGCGAACGCTGACGGCGGCGATGCTCACGCATCAGGAAACGGGCGAACCGCTCCATCTTTGGAATTTGGCGGAAATCACCGAAAAAAGCGATTGGATCGATAATTACCAGACGGTCGAACAATTTATGTCGCGCGATCTGTTTACCGTTCGTCCCGAAGATGTGATCGATCTGGCGGCGAATCTGATGGAATGGAAACACGTTCGGCACGTTCCGGTCGAAGATGCGGAAGGCAATCTCGCCGGTGTTGTTTCGCACCGCGACCTGCTCAAGCTTTTTGCCGCCCAGCGCACAAATGTTTGCGAAGAGATCATCGTTAAGGACGTGATGCAGACCGATTTGATCACCGTCCAGCCCGAAACCAAAACGCTTGCCGCACTTCATTTAATGCGCGAAAAGAATATCGGCTGTCTGCCGGTCGTTAAAAATCACAAACTTGTCGGAATCATCACGGCGCACGATTTTCTGACCGTTTCGACACGGCTTTTCGAGGAAAGATTAAAGGAACAATCAAAATAAACGTGCGCTTCATCAAAAAATTATCTCCTTTCATCACAGAATTGTTGCCGAAAACGCAAATTTGCGTTTCAATGAAAAAATGACCGAAGAATCGAGATTAAATCGAAGATGGGTTAAATGGCTCATAATTTTTTCAATCTGGACACTCTGCGGATTCTTTTTAACAAGTCAGGTTGCCTTTCAAAACCTTTTGTCGAAAAATCCGATTTCATTCTGGCGAATTCTTTCATGGCAGCTTTTTTCCGGCTATGTCTGGTTTTTGCTGACGCCGCTGATCTTATGGCTCGGCAGACGTTTTCCGTTTGAAAAAGGCGGCTGGAAAGTGAGTCTGCCGGCGCATCTCATCATAAGTTTTGTCATTGCCCTTGCCCAGCAGGCGGTTGACGCCTACGTTCTGCCGAAGCTCGGCTATTTGCGGAGCTATCAACTGGATTCTTTCTGGGAAACATACAAAATTTTTCTGCTCGTCAATTTGCATTTCGGCGTCGCGATTTACTGGGCGGTTTTGAGTATTTACCAAGCCGTCAGATATTACCGCAAATACCGCGAACGCGAGCTTGCGACATCGAAACTCGAAGCGCGGCTCGCGCAATCGCGTCTTCAGGTTTTAAAAATGCAGCTGCATCCGCACTTTCTTTTCAACACTTTAAATGCGATTTCCGAACTGATCTACAAAGACCGCGAATCGGCTGAAAGAATGATCGGCGATCTGAGCGATCTGCTTCGCCTGTCGTTTGAAAATCTCGAAGTGCAGGAAATTTCCTTAAAACAGGAGCTCGAATTTTTGCGAAAATATCTCGAGATCGAACAAATGCGTTTTCACGACCGTTTAATAGTCGAGATGGAAATTTCGCCCGACACGCTGGACGCGAGCGTGCCGAATATGATCTTGCAGCCGCTCGTCGAAAACGCCATCAAACACGGAATCGCGCCGCGTTCGACGGGCGGAAAGATCGAGATCGGCGCGCATCGAAGCAACGGAAGTCTTGAATTGAGCGTCTCGGATAACGGCATCGGCGTGCCGTTTAACGATTTGGAAAATCTTTCCGAAGGCGTCGGAATTTCCAATACGCGCCGCCGTTTGCGGCATCTTTACGGCGAAAAACATACATTTAATTTGGCAAACGCCGAAAAAAGCGGTTTGCGGGTGAATTTAACGATTCCGTTCAAAGAATTGGAAAGCTAAAAGGTGAAAAAGTGAAAAGGTGAAAAAGCTTTTTCTTCACACTGAATCAACGAAAACTTTTTCACTTTTATCCTTTTCCACTTTTTCACTTTGATTATGAAAATCAGAATCTTAATTGTTGACGACGAACCGCTCGCGCGTGACCGCGTTAAGCGGATGCTGCGCGATGAGCCGGATGTCACGATCATCGGCGAATGCGGCAACGGCGCGGAAGCGATCAGGACCATCAAAAGCGAAAAGCCCGATCTGGTTTTTCTCGATATTCAAATGCCCGAAAAAAACGGCTTCGAGGTCATCAAAGCACTCGACGCGAAAACGGTTCCGACCGTGATTTTCGTGACGGCTTACGATCAATACGCGCTCCAGGCATTTGACGTTCACGCGCTCGATTATCTCTTAAAACCCTTTAACCGCGAGCGACTTCACCGCGCCGTCGGGCGGGCGCGCGAGCTCATCGAAAACAAAAATCGCGGGAAAATGGACGAAAGACTAGCTTCTTTGATCGCCGATCTCAAGACGGAGAAAAAATATCTCGAACGGTTGGTCGTCAAATCGGTCGGGCGCGTTTTCTTCTTAAAAATTGACGAGATCGACTGGATCGAAGCCTCGGGAAATTATCTGAAACTGCACGTCGGACGCGAATCGCATTTGATCCGCGAAACAATGAATTCGATCGAAGCCAAGCTCAATCCCGACAAATTTTTGCGGATTCACCGCTCGACGGTCGTCAATATCGACCGCATCAAAGAGCTTCACCCGATGTTCAGCGGCGATTATTCGGTAATCCTGCGCAACGGCACGGAGCTGACGCTTTCAAGAAATTTCCGCGAAAGATTTCTCGAACTCTTCGAAAACCAAACGTAACAAGCCCCAAGTCTCAAGAGTCACAAATCTCAAGTCGGATTTGTTTTTAACTTGGGACTTGGGACTTTTGAGACTTGGGACTTATTTTTAATCCGTTCATCACTTCTCTTTTCGCTTCATCACAAAACTGTTTTCAATCTGGTTCAAAACAACTAACTTCATAATTGAAATAAATTCATTCGTCGGAGTTGATAAATGTCGGGCAAAACCAAATTCAAAGTTCTTTTTCTGCTGTGTTTTTCAATTGTTATCGCGTGGCGCAATTACGTGATCGTGATCGGTCAAACGTCGAAACCCGTGCTGGTTGCGCTCAATAAAAACGAAGGCAGTTTAACGATCATTGACCCGAAAGATATGAAAGTTCTCGGCAAAGTGCCGACCGGCGACGCGCCGCACGAAGTCGTGCTTTCAGCAGACGGTCGCACGGCTTTTGTCGCCAATTACGGAGCACAAACGCCCGGAAGCTCGCTTTCGGTGATCGACGTGGAAGCGAAAAAAGAACTGCGGCGCGTTGATCTATCGCCGCTTCTCAGACCGCACGGACTGGTCGAATCGAGCGGAAAAATTTATTTCACATCGGAAACAAATCGTCTTATCGGGCGTTACGACCCGGCAACAAATCGTGTGGATTGGCTGATGGGAACAGGACAGAACGCTACGCACATGATCGTCGTAACGCCCGACCAAAAAAGAATTTTTACGGCAAACATCGCATCGGATTCGGTGACGGCTTTTGAGTTTCAAAACATCCCGCCCGCGCCGTCCAAAGTGATGCAGATCGCGGTCGGCAAACAGCCCGAAGCGATCGATATTTCGCCCGACGGCAAAGAGGTCTGGGTTGGTCTGAACGCCGAGGGCGCGATCGACGTGATCGATACGGCAGCAGGTAAAGTTATCGAAAAAATACGCTTGGGCGAACGCCCGTACCGCGTCAAATTTTCGCCCGACGGCAAACAGGTTTTTGCGACGATTCCCGACACGAAAGAAATAATTGTGATAGATTCTGGAACAAAAAAAGAAACGCGCCGTATAAAACTGGAAAGCGTGCCTTTAGGCATTGTTTTCTCGAAAGACGGTAAAACCGCTTTCGTTTCCGCCGTACAGAACGATTTCGTTTTGAAAATTGATTTGGAAAAGTTTGAAACGGTCGGCAAAGCCGTGACCGGACAAGCACCAGACGGTGTCGCTCTGGCGGGAATCTAGATTTTTAACAACTTCGGGTTAAGGAACGATTTCATTCGTAAAATAGACGGGTAAAAGCGAAATCAATGTCTTTTCATGCACCCCCTCATATCATTGATCATTCGTTTATTTTGCAATCCTTCTTCCTTAACCCGAACCCCCGAATAAACTTAATAGAGGAAAACAATGAGAAAACTTTTAGCATTCATACTGCTTTTATTCGTTCTGTCGGGCATTCCTTCGGTTAGTGCCCAAACAAAATCCAAAAACAGCAAAACAACTCCGGCAGCGAGCGTTTCGACCGCCCGTTTCGGCAACACGGACGGAATCACGGCGGCGCAACTTCGGAATTATCTGGAATTCATCGCGTCGGACGAGCTCGAAGGACGCGACACGCCTTCGCGCGGGCTTGATATCGCCGCGATGTATATCGCCGACCATCTGAAAAACTGGGGCATCAAACCGGCGGGCGACAACGGAACTTATTTTCAAAAATTCCCTTTAAAACGCCTCAAAATCGACCCGAGCGCAACCAGACTTCAGTTAAATAACCAGACATTCGTTTACGGCGAAGATTTTCTGTCGAGCTTTAACGCGGCGACCATCTCAAACAGCCAGATCGTTTATGCAGGTCACGGCTGGCTGATCAAATCAAAAAATATCGACGCTTTTCAGGGCATTGACGTAAAGGACAAAATCGTCGTCGTCGGCAACAATCTGCCGAAAGGCATCACCTTTAATGATTTGCAGGGCAAACAAGGCGAAGATTGGGCATCTCCGGCGCTTTACGCTCAGATGAAGGGCGCGCGCGCGGTGATCGTCTTCGGGAATTACAACAATTTAGCGAACTGGCAAGGCACAAAATGGACGCAGACCGAAAAAGGCGGACTCGAATTCGGTACTCCGCAAAATCAAATCACGATTCCGACCATTACCGCCAGCCCGCGCCTTATCAGTGCGCTCTTTTACGGCGAAAAAGCAAACGGCAACAATGTTTATACCAAAGCGGTAACGCAGGATTTTGTCGAGCCGTTCGATTTGAAACCGGCGAAAAAGATCAGTCTTTCGGTCGGCGTCAAAACCGAAGAAACTCATTCGCAAAACGTCGTCGGAATTTTGGAAGGCACGGATCCGGTTTTGAAAAACGAATATCTCGCGATCGGCGCACATTACGATCACGTCGGGATGAATCCGTTTTTTGCGGGCGAGGATAAAATCTGGAACGGCGCGGACGACGACGGTTCGGGAACGGTCTCAGTTCTCGCGATCGCCGAAGCCTTTTCGAAAGGCGCGCAGCGACCGAAACGCTCGATTCTTTTCATCTGGCACGCGGGTGAGGAAAAAGGTTTGTGGGGAAGCCAGTATTTTACCGACAATCCGACCGTACCGATCGGCTCGGTGATCACCGAGCTCAATATCGATATGATCGGTCGCGCGCAGCAGGCGGGCGACGAAAACCCGAAAAACAAACTTTTGCCGAAGCAGAACGAGGTTTTCGTGATCGGCTCGAAAATGATGAGCACCGAACTCGGCGAAATCAGCGAAGCGACGAACAAATCGTTTTTGAATCTCGAATTTAACTACAAATACGACGACCCGAAAGACCCCGAACAGTTTTTCTATCGTTCCGACCATTTCAACTATGCCCGCAAAGGCGTGCCGATCATTTTCTATATGGACGGCGACCACGCCGATTATCACCAGCCGTCGGATTCGATCGAAAAGATCGATTTCGCCAATATGGAGCGCATTGCGCGGACGATCTTTGCGACCGGCTGGGAACTGGCAAACCGCGCGGCGCGTCCGAAGGTCGATAAACCTTTGCAGCTTGGCGGTAATTAAAATTTAGCCTCGGATAAAGGCGGAAGAGCGCAGATTAAATCAATAATTTAAAATCCGCAAAATCTGCGTTTATCTGCGGCTAAAAATTTTATAAAGTTCATCTTGTTTGATTAAATGAGTTAGCAAATTATGAGAAAAGTTTTATTTATCTTGATGCTTTTATTGGCGATTGCCGGACAAATTCAGGCGCAGAATTTATCGAAACAGGAAAAAGCCGCCCGTGCCGTTGAAAAATTAGGCGGAAAAGTCGAATACGACGCGAATCGAAAAGTCATCAAAGTTGATCTGCACGGCACCAAAATTACCGGTGCCGATTTGAAAAATCTCGAAGCGTTTTCGGAACTTCAATGGCTCGATTTGCGGATTACAAACATCGGCGACGAAGGCGCGGCGCATCTCAAAAAGCTCAAAAAACTTATCTTTTTAAATCTTTTCAGAACGAATCTGACCGATCAGGGACTAAAAAAGTTAAAGAATCTGACCGCGCTCGAAACGCTTTTGATCGGCAGAACAAACATCACCGACAACGGTCTGAAAAATCTGAAAAACTTTTCACGCTTGAGAAAAATTAGCGTCTTTCAAACCGCAATTTCGGACGCAGGGCTAAAATATCTCGAAAAACTGCCGTCACTTGAAGTTTTGCTGATAAGCGGCTCGCGCATTTCTGCGGAAGGCGCGCAAAGCTTGAAAAAATCGCTGCCAAAAATACGTTTTGACGAACAAACTTAGAAAATTGAACAATTGAAAATCTTATGAAAAAATTTTAGCTTCCGTATTTGATCGAACAAGGGCAATACGTTGATTTATAATTTCGAAAAGGAGAGTGAGATGAAAAAGAAATTTCAGCGAAGAACCGCCCTTGTTTTGATAATCACGGCATTTGCCGTTTTCGGTTTTTTAAGGCTGACCGATACGCGCCGGTTCGTCGCGGCACAAACTGCTGCGTTGCCGACCCCGACGCCGATCGTCACCACGGAATTTAATCAGGCAGACGCGCTTGCCAAGCTCCGCGAGCAGATCAAAGGCAAGGAAAAAGAGCCTGCCGAAAAGGCTTTCAAAAATATTCAATCAATGAAAGGCGTTCCTGCCGCGCGGCTTTTGGCGGTCATGGAATTCGGCTATGCGCGTTCGCTCGGCGTCGATTGCACGCATTGCCACACGCCCGAAAAATGGGAAGCCGAGGATAAAAACACAAAACAAATTGCCCGCGATATGTCGGCGATGGTCAAAACGATCAACGGCGATCTTTTGAAAAACATAAAAAATTTGAAAAGCGCAACGCCGACCGTTAATTGCACGACCTGTCATCGCGGACAAATCGTCCCGGCTTTGAATCTGCCGATGCCGGCAAAGAATTAGCCGTCTTTTGAAAATAATTTCAACAAGTTCCGGTGCCCGGTAAACCGAAAAGTGTTTTTAACGTAAAGAGTTTAAGCTTGTAAAAAACAAATAATTTAGGGAGATTTTTAAATGTTACGACGCAACATATTAAGCGCAATTTTACTTTATACCGTTTTGTTTTCGAGCCTTGCTTTCGGACAGACGACGACAGTGCCGACGGTTTATACCGCGCCGAAGGAAACGATTGACAAGATCAAGGACGAAGGCTTGAAAAATTCGCAGGTGATGCAGACTTTGAGTTACCTGACGGACGTGATCGGCGCGCGATTGACGGCTTCGCCGAATATGAAACGCGCCAACGAATGGACGCGCGACACGATGACGAAATGGGGAATGCAGAACGCGCATCTCGAATCGTGGGGACCGTTCGGACGCGGCTGGTCGCTGACGGGTTTTACGGCGCAGGTCGTTTCGCCGCAACTGATTCCCGTGATCGCTTACCCGAAAGCCTGGTCGCCTTCGACCAAAGGCGCGGTGACGAGCGAGGTCGTTCTTTTTGAAGCCAAATCGGATGCCGATTTTGAAAAATATAAAGGCAAGCTCAAAGGAAAAATCGTGCTTGTTTCGGGAATCCGCCCCTTAACAGCCGAAGAAAAGCCTTTATCAAGCCGCCGTTCGGACGAAGCTTTGGGGAAAATGGCAATCGCCCCGGCGCCGAACGGCGAAAATCCGAATCAATTTTCGCCCGAAATGATCAAAAACATTCTCAATTATTTCAACGGGCAGGCACGCCAGATGAAATTTTTGATGGACGAAGGCGCGGCGGTGATGATCGACAACAGCGGCGGCGGAAGCGGCGGCACGCTCTTCGTGCAGGGCGCGTCGCTCGCGATCGAGCTTTCGCCGAACATTAAAACCATCGAAGACCTTTTCAACGACCCGGGTTTTCAGCCGCAGCGCAAAGGCGCGGACGCCAGTATGATGCCGCAGGTAACACTCGCGACCGAGGATTACAACCGCCTCGTGCGGATGATCCAATTCGGCGCGAAACCGGCGATGACCGTGAATGTTCAAGCCCAATATCACGACGAGGATTTGATGGGTTATAACACGGTTGCCGAAATTCCGGGAACCGACCCGAAACTTAAAGATGAAGTCGTGATGCTCGGCGGGCATCTCGATTCGTGGCATTCTTCGACCGGCGCAACCGACAACGGCGCCGGCTGTGCCGTTGCGATGGAAGCCGCGCGGATCCTTCTGGCTTCGGGGCTCAAACCGCGCCGCACGATTCGTGTCGCGCTCTGGTCGGGCGAAGAACAGGGTCTCTACGGCTCAACTTATTATGCCCGTCAGCATCTCGGCGAGATCAAGGACGGAAAATTTATCAAAGGCGCGGATTACGATAAAATTTCCGCTTACTACAATCTCGACAACGGGACGGGCAAGATCCGCGGCGTCTATCTGCAAGGCAATGCACTGGTTAAACCGATCTTTGAAACCTGGCTCGCGCCGTTCGGCGAGATGGGAGCAAAAACTTTGACGCTCGCCAATACGGGCGGAACCGATCATCTGTCGTTTGATGCGGTCGGCATTCCGGGTTTCCAATTTATTCAGGACGAGATCGAATACGGCACCCGCACGCATCACTCGAATCAGGATAATTTCGACCGCATTCAAGCCGATGATCTGAAACAAGCCTCGACCATTATGGCGGCGTTTGTTTACCAGACGGCGATGATGGACGAAAAACTTCCGCGCAAAGCAATGAAATAATTTATTCAAAAACCCAAATGTAAAAGTCTTATCGAAATGGTTTTCGGTAAGACTTTTCTTTTGCAAAAAATTAAACTTCCCGTCTGAAATTTTCGCCATTTGCCCCTTATTTTTTACGCCTCATCACAATTTGATTGCCGTCATTCAAAAAATGACCGAAAATTGAATCCAGTCAACCGATAAAAATTAAACGTGCCAGTTTGAATCGGAAAGTTTTTTGCCGGGAGAATGATTTGATCATAAAAACTTCAAAGGTTGTAAAAACTGAAATCATCGGCGTTTTTTTGTTGCCGCTGGCGATAATTCTTTTTCTGACAACCGCGTCAATTTCCCAGATCACTCCAAAAAACCCCGACTTTGAAGTTCAAAAAATCACTAAAGACATTTATGCCGTGATCCGCAAAGAACCGCCGTCGCTGTGGTTTAATCCGAACACGGTTTTTATTATCGGCAAAAAAGATGTAACGGTCGTCGATTCGAACATCAGCAGTGAATATACCCGCGAAGTGCTTGCCGAACTCAGAAAATTAACCGCCAAACCCGTCCGCTACGTGATCAACACGCACTGGCACGAAGACCATATTATCGGCAACCGCGTTTACCGCGAGGCTTTTCCGAATGTCGAATTTATCGGTCATAAAAGCACTTCTGTTGATTTACCGACGATCGGCGCGGCGAACCGCAAAGGCTCGCTCGAAAACGGCAGAGGCTTTGTCGAGCGTCTTAAAACGCAGATCAAAAAAGGCGAAAATCTGGCGGGACAAAAATTGACCGAAGAAGAACGGCTCGGCTATTCGAGCGACATCAGGCTCATCGAATCATACCTCGCGGAAGCGCCGAATTTTCAGATAATCTTGCCGGATATTTTGGTCGAAAACCGCCTCGAATTAAACGACGGCAAGCGCAGGATCGAGATTCTTTTTCTCGGCAGAGCGCATACGGGCGCGGATCTGGTCGTCCATTTACCGAAAGAAAAAATTCTCGCGAGCGGCGATCTGATCGTTTCGCCCGTTCCGCTCGTCGGTTCGACTTCTTACCCTTTGGAATACGGCGCGACGCTCGAAAACCTTTTGAAATTGAATGCCCGCGTCATCATTCCCGGACACGGCGCGGTTTTGCGCGACGCGTCTTACGTTAAATTAATGATCCGGCTCCTGAATTCGCTCAAACAGCAGACCGAAAGCGCGGTCGGGCGCGGCGAAAATTTGGAGCAAATGCGAAAAAGCGTCAATTTGGAAGAATTCAGAAAATTATTTGCGGGTGATTCGCAGCATAAAAGCTTTGTCTTTCAAAACTACGTTTTCCTGCCCGCGACCGCCGCCGCTTTTCGGCAATTAACGGAGAAAAAATAAAATGAAGTTCCGGCAGTTATTCAAAAATTTTATCGTCCTTGTTTTTTCTTTCGCGCTTTTTAGCGCAGCCGCGGTCGCCGCCGATTCGGTCAAAACAACTCAGCGCAGTTTTGTAAAACTTGCCGAAGGCATCTATTCGATCCGCCACAAAGACGCGCCCGACACGTTTCCGCAGGGCAATACGACCGTGATCATCGGCGACCGCGAAGTTCTCGTCGTTGATTCGTGCTACCTGCCGTCGTCAGCCCGGGAAGACATCGCGCAGATCAAAGAATGGACGAACAAACCCGTGCGTTATCTGGTCAATACGCACTGGCATTACGACCACACGATGGGCAACGGCGTTTACTGGGAAGCATTTCCCTTTTTGACGATCATTGCTCACTCTGAGACGGCAAAACAATCTGCCAATTACAATCCGGGCTGGTTCGAGCGTTTTCCGCGCCGCGCCGATGCGATGCGAAAAATTCTGACCGACGGGAAGGACAATAACGGGAAAGTTTTGTCCGACGGCGAAAAAAAGGAATATGAAGACGCGATCAAAGGACTCGAACCCGTGCAGGCGGAGTTTAAGACTCTGGTTGACCGCACGCCGAATTTTACGTTTGATTCCGAACTTACGATCAATCTCGGAAACCGCGAAGTGCAGATCAAACATCTCGGGCGCGGCAACACCAAAGGCGATGCGGTCGTTTATCTGCCCAAGGAAAAAATTCTGATTGCGGGCGATCTGATCGTTCATCCCGTGCCTTACTTGTTCGGCGGTTATCCGTCGGATTTTATCAAAACGCTGAATAATTTGAAGCAGCTGGATTTTCAAACGATCGTTCCCGGTCACGGCGAAATTTTGCGCGGGCAGGCGGGCAAAGATTACATCGATCTGCTCACCGGATTTACAAGCGCGGTCATTACTGAAGTCGGTAAACAGATCAATC
Organism: Pyrinomonadaceae bacterium; assembly: GCA_035536135.1. Classification (GTDB taxonomy): domain Bacteria; phylum Acidobacteriota; class Blastocatellia; order Pyrinomonadales; family Pyrinomonadaceae; genus JAFDVJ01. The sequence goes on from DATLOR010000246.1 coordinate 12,589, forward strand.
TTATCGGCAACGGTCAGCGAAATCTCGAACCGGTGCGCCAAGCCGTCCAAAAAAATCTCGATGTCAGCGCGTGGCGGCAGAAATTTGCCGGAAACGACAAGGACAATCAGGATTTTTTCGATACGACCTATGCCGGTTTGATTACCGCCGCGCACGCAGAAGTCTGGGGACAATAAAACGAGGTCTAAAAAGCGATGAAACGAAGAAAACGAATTATGCCGAAACGCAGTTTTGACGAGAGAAAAAAGCCGGTTACTGCAAACGAATCCACGCCGTCAAATCAAATCGTGCTGCCCGGTTTTGATTTTTCCAAACGCAGTCATCAGGCGGTTTTTTGGATGCTGCTCAATACCGTTATCTATGAAAATCCGCGTAACTCCGCCCGTAAAGCTTACCGAGGAATATGAAATCGTTATTCATCAAAAACAGAGATTTATTGAGGCGTGCCGGAATGCTTTTGCTGTTGATCGCGGCAGCGCAGACAACCGGGGCGCAAACATCGCAAACGCTTTCCGTTGCGCCGGATTCGCCCCGTTGGGAACTTGAAGGCGAAGCCAAACCGACCGAATATCTGGGACGCAAATCTCTCTTTTTGAACGGCGGCGCGGCGTCCTTAAAAGATCTTGAAATGCGCGACGGCGTGATCGATGTTGATGTCGCAACTCCGGCGAATCGCGGATTTTTCGGCATCCAGTTTCGGATCACGAGCGACGGCAAAAACGCCGAATGGATCTATCTCCGGCAGCATAAATCCGGTCAGCCCGACGCGATGCAGTACACGCCCGTTCTCAACACCGGACTCAACTGGCAAATCTACAACGGTCCCGGATTTACGGGCGCGGTTGATATTCCGAAAAACGAATGGTTTCACATTCGTCTCGAAGTTGCGGGAGCGCAGGCAAAATTCTATGTCAAAGATATGAATAAGCCCGTGCTCGTGATGGACGATCTAAAAACCGGCGTGCAGAAAGGCAGCGTTGCATTGGCGGTTCTGACGGGCGAAACTTATTTCTCAAATTTCGAGCTGCGCGAAACGCCCGCTGCGCCGTGGAAGCGAAATCCGCCGCCGATGCCCGCGGGAACTTTGATCAATTGGAGCTTGTCGCCATCCTTTGATGCGCTCACGCGGAAACTCGAACAGCCGCTCTCGGCGTCGGAGATCAGCTCGATCAAGTGGCAGGAAGTCGCGGCGGAATCGCCCGGTTTTGTTCCCGTCAACCGTTACCGCGAAAGTCCGCACCCGCGCGTGACGTTTGCCAATGACTTTTCGAAACGACTGGAACCGCAGACGGGGATGAAGGTCGTTTACGCGCGCACCGAAATCGATTCCGACCGCGAACAGGTCAAAAAACTTTATATCGGTTACAGCGACGATGTAAGCGTGTTCTTAAACGGCAAAATTCTCTATCGCGGACGCAGCGCGCAGAATTTCCGCGACCCGGCATTTCTCGGAATTATGAATCCCGAAAACGACGCGGTTTATCTGCCGTTAAAGAAAGGACGCAACGAATTGATGCTTGCCGTGAGCGAGCTCGGCGGCGGTTGGGGATTCATTTGCCGTTTGGCGGATCTGGAGAATTAATTTTATGAAAAAACTAATATTAATTTTATTTTTATTCGGTTTTATTTCAATATCGGCGCAATCGCTCGCATTTACGAATGTCAGCGTCATTCCGATGGACAAAGAGCGCGTCCTTCAAAATCAAACCGTATTGATTAAAAACGGCATAATTTCGGAGATCGGCGCAAAGGTAAAAATTCCGAAAGACGCACAAATCATTGACGGGAAAGGCAAATATCTGATTCCGGGCTTGATGGATATGCACACGCATCTGCTTTCGGACGGCGACGATTTTCCCGATTCGATCGCCGAAGACGAACTGCGTGTGATGATCGCCAACGGCGTGACGACGATTCGTTTGATGATCGGCACGCCCGAACAGCTTGTTTTACGGGCGCGAAGCGCGAAAGGCGAAATCATCGCGCCGACGATCTACGCGGCGAGCCCGCATCTGACGGGCAGAGAGCAAGGCAATGATTTTGTCGTCAACACTACGGAAGAAGCCCGCGAAGCCGTCCGCAAATCGAAAGTTGCGGGTTACGATTTCATCAAGATCACGACGTTTATCAAAGCCGAAGTTTACGAAGCGGCGGTTGATGAGGCGGCAAAGCAGAATATCCGCGTCGTCGGACACGCCGACAGCCGTTTTGTCGGCGTCGAGCGCGCCCTGAAAGCGCGCCAGCAAATCGAGCATCTCGACGGCTACATCGAAATGCTTTTAAAAACGGATGCGCCGATGAAAGGCTCGGTTTCCGACCTTTATATTTACAATCCGAAAAACTGGGAAAGTTTCGATTATCTGGACGAAAGCAAAATTCCCGAGCTGGCGAAACGCACGGTTGAATCGAATCCGTTCGTTGATCCGACGCAGCATTTTATGAAAAACAGTTTTGGTCTGCCGCGGAGCGAAGAATCGATCCGCGCCCAACCCGATTTCAAGTTTTACCCGAAAGCGGTGCAGGAAAACTGGCTCAATTTCTACAAGAAAAATCGTTTTCTCAACGAAGTTCCGCTTGAAAAACGCGCGCGCTGGATCGAGATCCGCAACAAGATCATCAAGGCGATCTACGACGCGGGCGGGCGCATTATGGCGGGTTCGGATTCGCCCGAATTTCTTTTTCTCTACGGCTTTTCAGAACACCGCGAGCTCAGGGCTTTAGCCGATGCCGGACTTTCAAATTACGCCGCGCTCGAAGCCGCAACAAAAAATCCTTCGATGTTTTTCGGCACATTGGACAAAGTCGGGACGATCGAAAAAGGTAAAAAAGCAGATTTAATTCTGCTCGACGCCAATCCGCTTGAAAATATTGCGAATACCGAACGGCGCGCCGGGGTGATGCTCAAAGGCAAATATTTCGCGCAAGCCGAATTAAACCGCTGGCTCGACGAAATCGCGCCGCGCATTGCCAATTCCTATATCGAACCGAAAAAATAAACTTATGAAAACAATTTTCTTCGCAATAATTTTTGCACTTTTTATCTCAACCATTTTCGCGCAAACGTCGAAAAACGAAGATGTAAAATCAGCGTCCGAAGTTCCCGATAAGCTTTTTGCGGCGATGAAGGCGAAAAGTTTTGATGATATTCGCGCCGTGTTCGCGCCCGAAGGACAGCTCGTCGCGATCGACAAACCGCGCGACGGCAAAGGCGTTTCAAAAACCCGCGTTTTTACCGCCGAGAGTTTTGCGAAAGCGATTTCCGAAGCGAAAGGCGCTGATTTCATCGAAAAAATGCCGAATAAAGATGTCCGAATTACGGGCGATCTGGCGATCGTGGCGGGTCGCTATACGTTTTACCTCGGCGAAAAATTTTCGCATTGCGGAACGAATACTTTTAATCTCGTCCGTACCGATGTGGGCTGGCGGATCGCGAATGCCGCTTCGACGCTCGAATTTCAATGCGACCGCGACTTGAAAACGGTTGAAATCCCGACGATCGAAGCAAATCCTTCCGATGTTTCGACGCTCGACGGAATTATCAAGGCTTTTTATGAAACGATCTCGGGCGCGAAAGGCGTCGCGCGCCAATGGTCGCGCGACCGGACTTTATATACGGCGGACGTTCGTTTTGTCGGGATGGACGAAAAGGACGGGAAAATCCGCGTCGGTATTTTGAGCCATCAGCAATATGTGGGCGCGGTCAACGAATCTTTCGTCGGCGAAGGTTTCACGGAACGCGAAATCAACCGTGTCGTCAGAAAGTTCGGCAATATCGCGCACGTTTTTTCAACTTATGAGTTTTCAAACGACGACAAAACGGCAAAAGGTCGCGGCGTCAACAGCATCGAGCTTTTCTGGGACGGCACGCGCTGGTGGATTTCCGCCGTCAGCTGGGACGACGAACGACCGAACAATCCGATCCCGAAAGAGTTTTTGCCGAAAGGAAAAAAATAGGAGATTTGGTTATGAAAAAAATCAGCATTTTCGTTCTGATTTTCATATTTTCGATAAATTCAGCGGCGCAAAATAATGAACGTTCGCCGCTCGACCCGACGCGTTGGGGCGTCGTTTACGATATTCCGGCGACCAAGAACGTCAGGGTCAAAACCGATGTGCCGTATTCGGGCAATCTGAAGATCGACGTTTATTCGCCGCCGAACGCGAAAACGGGCGATAAACTTCCGGCAGTCGTTTTCCTCAACGCGATCGGCGACCGACCCGACGATAAGGTCAAAAACTGGGAAATTTACAAATCGTTTCCGCGGCTCGTGGCGGCGCACGGAATGATCGGAATTTCGATGGAAGCCGACGGCGAACGGATTCAGGAAAACCTGCGCGCATTGTTTGAATTTCTCGCCCGCGACGGCGCGCAGCACGGGATTGACGGCACGCGCCTCGGAATTTACGCGGCATCGGCAAACGTCACGCAGACGAGCCGTTTTCTGCTCGCCGAAAATGCCGCGCCGAACGTCAAAGCGGCGGTTTTGTATTACGGCGGCGCGCCTGAAACCAGTGCCAAATTGCGGACGGATTTGCCCGTTTTGTTTATTCTCGCCGAATCGGACGCGCCGCGCCTGCAACAGCAAATGGCGAATTTGTGGCAGCGCGTGATGGAAGCGAAAGCGCCCTGGACATTGATGTATGCGAGCCGGATGCCGCACGCGTTCGACGCTTTTGAAGATTCCGACGAATCGCGCCGGATCATTCAGCAGACGATCGCCTTCTGGAAATCGCATCTCGAACCCGTTCCGCAGCCCGATTGGAAAAAGTCGAATGAGCGCGCCATTGTCGCCGCGATTTACGCCAATGATGCACAAAAAGCAGTCGAACTTTTAAGCAAATACCTCGCCGAAAATCCTGCGGATCCGGTCGCGCAAATCCAATACGGACGAATGCTGCAGCAGCTCCAGCGGTTTGATGAAGCCGTTTCGAGCTTTGAAAAAGCAAGTAAACTTCAGCCCAATGAACCCGCGATCTACAGCGGAATCGGTCAGATTCGTTTTGCCCAAAAGCGTTATGAAGAAGCCATTCCGAACCTTCAAAAAGCGATCGAGAACGGGTTTCGCAGCAGTCTGATGTACGGGCAGCTCGGTTATTCGCAGCTTGTTCTGAACCGCAACGAGGAGGCGATCAAAACTTACGAAAAAGCCTTTGAAGCCGGAATTCCGCCGGGCGCGAACACACGCGGAATGGCGTATTATAATATGGCTTGCGCCTATGTTCGCCTGAAACAAAACGACAAGGCTTTCGAGATGCTGAACAAAACGGTTGACGAAGGCTTTACGAATCGTCAAACGTTTGAAACCGACACCGATCTTGCGCCGCTCCGCACGGATGCGCGTTTTCAGGCATTGTTAAAGCGACTGCCGCAAAACTAAAACTTCGCGCGGCAAGCAAAAAGATAAAACTTGTCACTTATCGCCTTTTCGCGGTGTTTCCGGTTTAAAGTCGAAAGGTGCGTTAAAATTATGATGAATAAAGCCCGTTTTTTTTTCAGAAGCGCAGGATTTGCTTCTAAAATCCTTATTTTGCTGGTTGTAAGTTTTGCCTGCGGCGCGGCGCAAAACAACGTGCCGCAATTGACCGCTGCCGAGTGGCAAGCCGACCTGGTTTTCTTGGCGGAAACAATGCCGAAACAGCATCCGAATCTTTTTCGGCGGATGAAACGGGAAGATTTTGATGCGGCAGTCAAACAATTTCACGATCAGATTCCCTCGCTCAGCGAAGATGAAATAAATGTCGGTTTTATGAAGATCGTGGCGATGGTCAAAGACGGTCACACGTCGGTCTTTCCGCGCAATTTTTTCAGCCGGGGCATTTATCCATTGCGGTTTTATCTTTATAAAGACGGACTTTTCGTTCAGAAAGCCGCTCCGGAATATGCCGAAGCGGTCGGCGGGCGAGTCGTCAGAATCGGAAACTACAGTGCCGAAGACGCGCTGAAAATGGCGGGTCAGGCGGTTTTTGCCGATAACGAGATGGGCATCAGGGAAAACGCGCCGGTGCTGCTTTCGGTTCCGGAGATTCTCGCCGGATTGAAGATCAATGACGACAAACAGAATCTGAAAGTAGTCGTTCAAACCGGCAACGCGGAAAAGACCTTTCAGGTCAAGCCGGCTCTGAATTTGCGCGAGCTTTTGCAGCCGCCGGCAAACTGGATCGATTCTGCGAATTCATCAAAAAATCAAACGCCTTTGTATCTGAAAGACGCAAGAAATATTTACTGGTTTGAATATCTGAAAGAGCAGAAAACCCTGTATGTTCAGGAAAATGCCGTGCAAAATAAGCAAGACGAGCCGCTCGGCGCATTTTATAAACGGGTTTTCGATTTTATCGCCGCCAATCCGGTTGAAAAATTCGTGCTCGATCTGCGAAATAACGACGGCGGCAACAACGGGCTCAACCGGCAGGTCGTGATCGGCTTGATCAAATCGAAACTCGATGAGCGCGGAAAGCTTTTCGTGATTACCGGGCGCAGAACTTTTTCCGCCGCGCAAAATCTGGTCAGCGATCTCGAAAATTACACCAACGCGATTTTCGTCGGCGAACCGACCGCCGGACATCCGAATCATTACGGCGACGCGCGACCCGTGGTTTTGCCGAACAGCAAACTCGAAGTTCACGTTTCGAGCGTTTACTGGCAGGATGTTGACCCGCGCGACACGCGGTCGTGGACAGCACCGGAAATCGCCGTCGAACTTACCTCAGAGGATTACCGCAGCGGCAGAGACCCGGCATTGCAAGCCATCTTCGAATATGTTCCGGGTTCGAGCTTTCAGGATATAATCAATGCGGCGCAAAAGAATTTTGCCGAATTTAGCGGCAAATATAAGGCTTTTAAGAACGATCCGAAACACAGATTTATTGATACCGAAGCCGCGATGAATCGCTTCGGTTACGCCTTACTGCAAGCTAAAAGAGTCGCGGACGCGCTCGAAGTCTTCAAACTTAATGTCGAAGCTTACCCGAATTCAGCCAATGTTTACGACAGTTTGGGCGACGCGCTGCAAGCCGCCGGAAAAAAGGATGAAGCGATCAAAGCTTACGAAAAAGCGCTTTCGATCGATCCGAATTACGCATCTTCGCTCGATTCGTTAAGAAAATTAAAGGAACAATAAATTAAAAGAATAAAATGCTGCGACCAAATAAATTAAAAATTTCGGGTTTTGTTATCTTCATCATTTGTCTCGCGTTTTCGTCAATCTTTGCCCAAAATACTGATAACAAAGCTTTACGGGAAAAACTGCAGGCAAAGCTCGACGAATGGCACAAGGCGGGAAAATTCGCGGGCGCAACGCTCGGCGTGTGTCAGGCGGACGGAAACTGTTTCGGACTCGCCACAGGCTTTTCCGATCTGGAAAAGAAAACACCGATGAAGCCGACCGATCTAATGCTCGCGGGAAGCGTCGGCAAAACCTACGCGCTGGCAACCGCGTTGCAATTGGTCAAAGAAGGAAAGATCAATCTCGACGAAAAAATCGAAAAATATCTCGGCGCGGAAAAATGGTTTGCGCGCCTGCCGAATGCCAAGGACATTACCGTCCGTCAATTGATGAATCACACGAGCGGTTTAATCCGTTACGAATTCAAGGAACAATTTACGAAAGATCTGACGGCGAATCCCGATAAGGTTTGGAAGCCCGAAGAGCTTTTGTCGTATCTTTTCGACGAAAAAGCGCCGTTCGAAGCGGGCAAAGGCTGGGATTATTCCGACACGAATTACATCGTTTTAGGAATGATCATCGAAAGAGTCACGGGCAAAAAATATTATACGGAAGTTGTCAGGCGCGTTTTGAAACCGCTCAAACTCGAACGCACCTTTCCGCAGGACAAACGCGAGCTCAAAGGTTTGGTTCAAGGCTATGCGGGCGCGGACAATCCGTTCGGCGGGAAAGATCTGGTCTTGGAAAACGGCAGATTCATCATCAATCCGCAGTTTGAATGGACGGGCGGCGGAATGGTTTCAAACTCGGAAGATCTGGCGCGTTGGGCAAAACTGATGTATGAAGGCAAGGCTTTTGACGCATCGCTTTTGCCCGAAATGCTCGCGGGCGTTTCGGCTCCGATGCTCGGCAAGGAAACAAAATACGGGCTCGGTGTGATAATTCGCCCGACGCGCGTTGGATTAACTTACGGGCACAGCGGATTTTTTCCGGGTTATATGACCGATATGATGTATTTCCCCGAATATAAAATCGCGGTCGCCGTGCAGGTCAATACGAGCGTTTTTCAGAATCTCGGCAAACCCCTCGGCAGAGTTCTGGTCGAAGCCGCGGAAACTGTTTTAGGCAAAGAACCGCCGCCGACAACCACAACGCAAACCACGCCGACGAAAAAGCAATTCGTGATAGTTTTGCGGCTTCAGCCGAAATATCAGGATGATAAAGCATGGACGGAAACCGATAATCAAGCTGTCGGACGGCATTTTGCGCGCCTTCAGCAATTACAAAAAGACGGCAAACTGATCTTTGCGGGCAGAACGCTTGTCAAAGAATCGATGGGCGTCGTTATTTTAGAAGTCGAATCGGAAACAGAAGCGCGAAAGATCATGGACGACGACGATGCGGTCAAAGCCGGAATTATGTCGGCTGAATTGTTGCCGTTTCAGACGGCATTGATCAAAGGCAATTAAAGCCTCACAGACGCTTTTATCACATATCAACCGGCGGCAATTGGTAATATTCACTAATTGCCGTCTTTTCGTTTTGCCGAAAACGCGCGCTCGCGCTAAACTCTAAAGCATTTCAAGTCCTTTGGAGAATCAATCAATGAAAAAACTGCTTTCCGCTGTGTTCGTGTTCCTGTTTTGCGTCAATTCCGCCCTTGCCGTCGATATGAGCAAGGAGATCAACGCGGCGACCGGTAAAATTATGCCGAAAGTCGTCGAATGGCGCAGACATCTGCATCAATATCCCGAGCTTTCAAACCGTGAATTCAAGACTTCGAAATACGTCGAAGACAATCTCCGGCGGCTCGGTCTGGAAGTCAAAACGGGCATTGCCAAAACGGGCGTCGTCGGAATTTTGAAAGGCGCATTGCCCGGTCCGGTCATCGCACTGCGCGCCGATATGGACGGATTGCCCGTCACGGAACGGAACGCTCTGCCGTTTATGTCGAAGGAAAAGTCGGAATATAACGGGCAAACCGTCGGCGTGATGCACGCTTGCGGGCACGATACGCACGTCGCGATGCTGCTCGGCACGGCGGAAGTTTTGTCCGCGATGAAGGATAAGATCAAAGGCACGGTCGTTTTTATCTTTCAGCCCGCCGAAGAAGGCGCGCCCAACGGTGAAGAAGGCGGCGCGGCTTTGATGGTCAAAGAAGGCGTTTTGGATAATCCGAAGGTTGACGCGGTTTTCGGCATACACATCAACGCGCAAACCGAAATCGGCACGATCAAATACAAACCGGGAGCGTTTATGGCTTCGAGTGACTGGTTTTCGATCCGCATCAAGGGCAAACAAACGCACGGCGCGTATCCGTGGCTCGGTATTGACACGATCACGACCGCCGCGCAGATCGTCAATGGCTTGCAGTTGATCGTTTCGCGGCAATCCGAGCTGACCAAATCGCCGGTCGTCATCACCGTCGGCAAAATCAACGCCGGCGTGCGCGAAAACATCATTCCCGAAGAATTGACGATGGCGGGAACGATCCGCACGCTTGATTCGGCAATGCAGAAAGACGTGCACGAAAGAATCCGGCAAACCGCCACAAAAATCGCCGAAAGCGTCGGTGCAACCGCCGAAGTTTCGATCGAAACGAAAACTCTCGTGACTTACAACACGCCCGATCTGGTGAAAAAAATGATGCCGTCGCTCGCGAAATCGGCGGACACGCTGGAGGAAACCGAATGGGTCACGGGCGCGGAAGATTTCTCGTTCTACAGCGCGAAAGCCCCGACATTTTTCTTTATGGTCGGCGGAATGCCGAAAGGCAAAAACCCGAAAGAAACGGCAGCGCATCACACGCCCGATTTTTTCATTGACGATTCGCGGCTCGATGTCGGCGTCAAGGCGTTTTGCAATATCGTTTTTGACTATTCAAATTAGGAGAATTTATAAACAAGGCAATTTATAAAATTCTATTCGGTTTTATTTATACTGCCGGATATTTTTTTCTGGCTGTTCTCAGCACAGGCGGCGGACACGGTAACTTTTACATTTTACTGCCTTTGATTCCGTGGCTTCTGCTGTTTGTTGCAATCTTTTTGTTCGGGAAATTGAATGGTCTTGTAAACCGTATTATTTTCGTTCTCGTGCTGGTAGCTCATTATGGAATAATAATGATTTTTTTAATGAACTATTCCTTCACCGAAGATAAGGGTTGGACTAAAAACTACGTCCCTTCCACTGCAATTATTTGGTATTTAGCAGGACAAATAATTATTTGGCTAGTGTTTTTGAAAGAATTAATACAAAGAAAGAGTGAAAAAGTTTGATCAGATCAATTAACTTTTTCACTCTTTCGCTTTTAGACTTTTTCACTTTTTACGCTTGCAGATGCGCTTCGACAAACCATAGAAGTTTATCGATTCCGCGCGAAATTCCCGTAAATAAATCAGCCGTGTCTTTGTCGCCGAGCTCGTCCGTCGCATCAATATCGGCACGAACTTTTTTGCCGAAATCCGCTAAAGCGTTGGAAAGCGCGTCAACGTGCGACGCGCCGTCCGAAATTTCCAGCGGATATTCGCTCAAGGAAGAATTTTGCGCCGCGACGCGAACCGTTCCGAGGGCGACGCCGCCAAGCGTCGTGATGCGCTCGGCAATGTCGTCAACATACGGAT